>JBAQHS010000131.1:0-2572 GCA_049288455.1 Gaiellaceae bacterium
GGCGTGCCCGTCCGCGAGGGCCTGGCCGCTTTCGGCGAGGTCGGGCTCACCGGCAGGCTGCGGCCGGCGACCCAGGCCGACCGCCGGGTCGAGGAATGCCGCAAGCTCGGCCTCGCGACCGTGCTTGCACCAATCGGCACGAATGGCGCCACGGTGGAGGCGGAGACGCTCCGGGCCGCGCTCGCCGCCGGACTCGGCGAGAAGCCCGCCTGAGCAGGACTTTTTCGAGAAATCCCTGCAAAAATGGCGGTTTTTCGCCGGTCCTGCTACCCTGGTCTTCTCGCCGGTAGAGCCTCAGGGCCGCCGGCACTTTCGCGACTACACCGGAAAGAGGAGACGCAGCTTGTACAAGGTCGGCGACAAGGTGGTGTATCCCCACCACGGTGCTGGAACGGTCGTGAAGCGCGAAAAGCGCGAGGTGCTCGGCGAAAAGCGCGAGTACCTGACGATCAAGATCCTGCACAACGACATGACCGTGAACGTCCCGGCTGATAACGCCGAGCGCGTCGGTCTGCGGAAAGTGATCGACGAAGAGGCGGTCAAGAAGGTCGTCAAGTACCTGACCTCCGGCGGCACCGAGATGCCCAAGAACTGGAATCGCCGGTTCAAGCACAACCGCGACAAGATGAAGACGGGCGACATCTACGAGCTCGCCGAGGTTGTTCGCAACCTGGCGCTGCGCGACGGCGAGAAGGGCCTCTCGACCGGCGAGAAGCAGATGTACGTGAAGGCGAAGAAGATCCTCGCCTCCGAGCTCATGTACGCGAAGACGATGAGTGAGGACGAGGCGCTCGAGTGGCTCGAGGAGACGCTCACCGACGGTGTCAAGCCGAAGCTGACGCCTGCCGAGAAGGCTGCCGCGAAGAAGGCGCCCGCGAAGAAGGTCGCCGCGGCACCGGTTGCGAAGGCCGCCGCTCCGTCGAAGGCGCCCGTGCGGCCCGCCCCGAAGAAGGCGGCGGCGAAGGCTGTGACCGCGAAGCAGGCGGTTGTGTCGGCCAACGCGAAGCCGGCGCCCAAGAAGACGACTGCGACGTCGAAGCCCGCCGCGAGCAAGCCCGCGGCGAAGAAGAAGACGGCAGCAGCGCGTTAATGGTCTGGGCCGTTCTCGTCGCCGCCGGGCGAGGGGAGCGGCTCGGGGAAGACCGGCCGAAGGCGTTCGTTCGCCTCGGCGGTCTCCCCATGCTCGCCGAGCCGCTCCGCCGGCTCGACGAGAGCGACTGGATCGACGCGGTCGTCGTCGTTGCGCCGCCCGAGTGGGAGGAGCCGGCGATTCTCCTCGCCGAGGAGGTCGGGGCGTCGAAGGTGACCGCCTGCGTGACCGGCGGCGATTCACGCACAGCCTCGGTGCGTGCGGGCATCGCCGAGGTGCCCGGCGATGTCGACGTGATCCTCGTGCACGACGCCGCGCGGCCGCTGCTGCCCGATGAGGTGATCGGACGCCTGCTCGATGCACTCGCCGACGGCTGCGACGGTGTCGTGCCGGTACTGCCGGTCACCGACACAGTCAAGCGCGTCCGCGACGGTGTCGTCGACGAGACCCTCCGGCGCGACGACCTCGTGAGCGTGCAGACGCCGCAGGCCTTCGCCGCACCCGCACTTCGGGCCGCACTCGAAAGTGGCGCCGACGGCTCGGACTGCGCGTCGCTGGTCGAGGCGAACGGGGGGCGGATCCGAACGGTCGCCGGCGACGAGCGTCTGCTGAAGGTAACGACGCGCGCCGATCTCGACCGCGTCGCGGCCTGGCTCGTCGCGTAGCCTCTCGCTGTGAGTTTCCGTGTCGGGATCGGTGTCGACGCGCACGCCCTGGAGCGCGGCGTCCCGCTCGTGCTCGGTGGAGTGAGGCTCGACTATGACCGCGGGCTCGCCGGGCACTCCGACGGCGACGTGCTCGCACACGCGCTGACCGATGCCGTGCTCGGCGCGGCCGGACTCGGCGACATCGGTGCGCTCTTCCCATCGAGCGACGAGCAGTTCCGCGGCGCGAATAGCCTCGACCTCCTGCGCGAGGCGTACCGGCAGGTGCTCGAGGCGGGCTGGACGCTCGTGAATGCCGATTGCGTGCTCGTCGGCGAGAAGCCGCGGATCGCGCCCTACCGCGAGGAGATGCGCCGGCGCCTCTCCGAGGCGCTTGGCGGCGGCGAGGTGAACGTCCGCGCCACCACGACCGACCAGCTCGGATTCACCGGCCGGGGTGAGGGGCTGGCAGCGCACGCGGTCGCCCTGCTCGAATCGAGATGAACGTCGTCCGCTACGCCGACCGGCCCGATCTGCGCGAGCGCCGCAGCGCCGAGCTGAACACTTTTCCGACGTTCATGAACCACAACGCGATGGGTGGTCGCTACTGGGGCCGGCTCTACGACGAGTTTCCGGCGTTCCAGCTCGCGTTGGAGGACGGCGACGAACTGCTTGCGGAAGTGCATGCGCTGCCGGTGCACGTCGACGACGAGCTTCCGGCCGGCTGGGACGAGGCGTTCGAGCGTGGGATGGAGCTCGGCGACGGGAACGTCCTCAGCCTGCTCGCGATCTCCGTGCGGCCGGACCGACGTGGCGGCGGTCTCGCCGGGACGATGAT
>JBAQHS010000132.1:0-11564 GCA_049288455.1 Gaiellaceae bacterium
CCGTCGGCGCGCCCCGCCGCGATCACGCGCCAGCCGCCCGCCTCGAGTTGCGCGGCGATCTCCCGCCCGACCCGGCCCGTCCCACCGGCGACGAGCGCCCGCTTGTCAGGCGTCTGTAAGGACATGCTCGACAGGAGTAAAACACGCCGCGTCCACGCTTTGTTTTGCTGCCGCCGGGGACAACAGGACACCGGAGTCGAAACGAAAGGTAGACAGATGCGCAAGCTGATCCTCGCGTTCGCAGTGTTCGCGGCTCTCTCGGTCGCGGGGTCGGCGGGCGCAGCGACGAAGGCGATCAATATCTACGGCTCGACGTTCAGCCCGAAGTCGGCGACGATCACCGAAGGCGACACCGTCACGTGGGTGAACCGGGACAACGCGAATCACCAGATCCTGGCCGACAAGGGTCAGTTCGCGTCGGCGATCCTCCACCCGAAGCAGAGCTTCTCGTTCACGTTCCGTGCGGCCGGCACGTACACCTATCGCGACGAGCTCCACCCGACGCTCAAGGGCACGATCATCGTGAAGGGGCTGCCTCCGACGCTGACGTTTGCGACGTCTGCGCCGATCGTCACCTACGGGACGCAGGCGACGCTCACAGGTGTCGTCTCCAACCATCAGGCGGGCGAGCAGGTGACGATCTACTACCAGCCCTATCCGCAGCCGAACCTGATCCAGCGCGCGACGCTCTTGACGACGACCGGCGGCGTGTTCAGCTTCATCGTCCAGCCGCAGATCCTCACCACCTACGAAGCGACGTGGAAGGGGGCCTACGCGACGCCGACGTCGATCGAGGTCATTCCCAAGCTGTCGCTCGGTCGCAACAACGGCTGGATCATCCACGCAGCAGCCGGGCACTCGTTCGCGGGCAAGGCCGTGCAGTTCCAGCGGCTGAACACCGCCACCGGGCAGTGGGTGACGCTCAGGAAGGTGCTGCTGAACTCCAAGTCGTCGGCGCGCGTGCCCTACCGCTTGCCGAAGGGCGTGAACCACCTGCGCGTGACGATGTCCGTCAACCAAGCGGGCGCAGGCTTCCTCGGTGCGATCAGCGCCACCGTCACCTACAAGCAGCTCACCTAAAGGTTTGATGCGAGCGCGCGGGAGCCTTATCTCCCGCGCGCTTCGTCGAACCGCCGCGACACCTCGTCCCAGTTGACGACGCTCCACCACGCGCCGAGATAATCGGGGCGGCGGTTCTGGTAGTTGAGGTAGTAGGCGTGCTCCCACACGTCGATCCCGAGCAGCGGGACGTGGTCAGTCATGAGCGGTGTGTCCTGGTTTGGGGTCGAGACGACCGTGAGCCCGGTGCCGTCCCAGGCGAGCCAGGTCCACCCGGAGCCGAAGCGCTTCACGCCGGCATCGTTGATCGCTGCGCGCAGCTGATCTGCTCCACCGATCGCATCGTTGATCGCGTCAGCGAGCGCGCCGGTCGGGTCACCGCCGCCGCCCGGCTTCATGACCTCCCAGAAGAGCGAGTGGTTCGCATGCCCGCCGCCGTTGTTGCGCACGGCCGCGCGCTTGTCCTCCGGGATCTCGTCGAGCAGCGCAAGCACCTGGTTCAAGGGACGGCCGTCCCACTCGGTGCCCTCGAGCGCCTTGTTCAAGTTGTCGACGTAGGCCTGATGATGCTTCCCGTGGTGGATGCGCATCGTCTGCTCGTCGATCGTCGGCTCCAGCGCGTTGTAGTCGTACGGGAGCGGCGGAAGCTCATACGGCATAGCGTCTCCTTCGGTTCGGATCTGTGCTGGGAGGATATGCTCCGCGCCGCACCCGTTCCATTTGCACCTTTTGCGATGCAGTGAGGAGAGACATGGCGCTTGCCTATAACCACGAGGAGATCACGGCCCGCGAGCTGAAGCCCGCGCTCTTCGAGCTCGACGGCATCTCCCGCGAGACGATCGAGGCCCATTACAAGCTCTACCAGGGGTATGTGAACAAGCGGAACGAGATCCTGGGAAAGCTCAGCGACGTCGATCTCGGCAGCGCGAACCAGGTCTACTCGGACCTCCGCGCGCTGAAGGTCGACCTGTCCTTCGCGATCGGCGGCATCAAGAACCATGAGGTCTACTTCGAGCACCTGGGTGGCCGCGGCGGCGATCCGAGCGGCATCTTCGGCGACCTTGTGAAGCGCGATTTCGGCAGCGTCGCCGACTGGAAGGCAGATCTGAAGGCGACGGGCCTCGCGGGCCGCGGGTGGGCCTGGACGGCCTACGACTGGGACGAGAGCCGGCTCTTCAACTACATCGGCGATGCCCAGAACACCTTCGCCGTGTGGAACGCGACACCGCTCGTCGCGCTCGACGTGTACGAGCACGCCTACTTCATCGATTTCGGCACCGATCGCGCCGGGTACATCGAGGCGTTCTTCGCGAACCTCGACTACGACGTCGTGAACGACTGGGCCCAGCGCTACGGCATCCGAAAGTAATTACTAAGCTCCACCGCGGATGACGTTCGCCGCCCTGGTCGTGCTCGGCTACCTGCTCGGCTCGTGCCCATGGGGGTACTGGCTCGTGCGGGTTGTGAAGCACGAGGACATTCGCAAGGCGGGCTCCGGCAACATCGGCGCGACGAACGTCTGGCGCACGTACGGCCGCTGGCTCGGCGCGCCCGTCGTCCTGCTCGACGTCCTCAAGGGCTTCGTGCCGGCGTTCCTCGGGATGTTGTTCGTCTCGCCGCATCACCTCTCGGGGATCTGTGCGGGAGCTGCGGCGATGCTCGGTCACTGGCGCCCGATCTTCCTGCGGTTCGCGAAGGGCGGCAAGATGGTCGCGACCTGCGGCGGCGTGTTCTTCGGGGTCGCGATCTGGGTCGCCCTCACGGCCGGCCTCGTCTGGCTCGTTGTCTTCCTCGCGTCCCGGTACGCGTCCCTCGCCTCGATCGTCGCGGGCATTGCGTTGCCCGTCACCGCAGCGCTCTACGGCTATCCGAACTCCGTGATCGTCTTCGGCGTGGGGGCGGCGGGAGCGATCTGCTTCCTCCACCGCACGAACCTGCGCCGCCTGCGCGCCGGCACCGAGAGCCGCTTCAAGCTGCGCCGCTCGGCCCACGCCGAGCCCGCCGCCCGTTGAACCGCGCCCCGCGCCCGCGCCAAGCGCGCGTGACCGTCGTTTGGCGACCGTGAATCACCCTTGACGCGCGGGACGGGCCTCGTTCGTCAACCGCGCTTCACAGTGGTCAGACCAGTGTGAACTGCCCTTGACGTGTGAGACCGGTCTAGTTTGGGCGGCTCGCGAGCCAGTCGCGAAGCTCGAGGTGCATGCCGCCTGCCGCGGCGCCGCTGAGCTCGCTGCGCAACTGGCCGACGGTGCCGGTGCGCTCCGCGACCACGTCGTGACGGTGAATCGTCTCCAGGTTCAGCTGCCGGGAGAACAAAAAGTCCGACTCGTCGAGCTCGGGATACGCGTCGAGGGTCGACTTCAGTGCGTGCCGGACGGAATCCTCGACGAACCGAGGCTGCAGATGCGCATGCTCGACCACGAACAGCTCGTCGGGTCGCTTCAGCAACTCGAACACGGGTGAGCTCATCGATCGCTCGACGATCTCCACGAGATGCTCGGCGTTGATGCGTGCGCTCGAGCCGACGAGTAGCGTCCCCTTCCCCCGCTGGTTATGGGTCGCAAGCGGAACGAGCTCGAGGATGCGACTCACGTCGCCGTCTGCAAAGCCGGCCTCGAGCAGCCGGTCTGTGGCCGCCCCGCGCACGAGCCCTTGCGCGCACGGGCACGCGTTGATGCCCCACGCCTCGACACCGACGACCCTGCGCACGTGCTCCGGTGAGGCGGCGGCGATCCCGATCAGCGTGGCGATCTCCTGGGTCATGAGACCCGTCACCGGCGTGCGGCGCTCGAGCGGGTACTGCGCCTCGATGCGCACCTCGGCGCGAAGAGCGTGCTGGCGCTCGACGATGTGCTTCGCGATGTGCTCCGCGAGTGTCTCGACGAGGAATGCCTCCCCGATCACGACCGCGTCGATCGCCTCGCCGAAGATCTCCGAGAAGCGCGACATATGCACGCCTTTCAGGCTCGGATCCAGGTCGACGGTGCAAGAAATCTCCGCGGCAAAGGTCTTTTCATGCCCTTCGTGCCGGATCCGGATCGCCTTCTGCACCCCGGTCACGCCCGCACGGGTCAGCCCGATCCGGACATCCGGCGCCGAGGCCTGCATGTCGGCGGCAGGTTCGTTCCGCGTCTGCGCCATCGGGTAGAACGGTACAGCGACATGGATACCGACCGCTTCCCACGCCTGGTCTCGCTCGCCTGCCACGACCTGCGAACACCGCTCGCGACGATCTACGGCTTCGCGCGCACGCTGTCGCGCGGCGAGGGGCTCGACGATCGCAGCGCGCGCTTCCTCGGCATGATCGAGGAGGCATCCGAGCAGATGACCGGGATGCTCGACGACGTCGGCACCGCGGCCAGGATCGTCGGCAAGCGCTGGGAGCCCGCGCTGCGGGAGGCCGACACGCTCGAGCTCGCGCGGTCGGACGACGACCGCATCGAGGTCACCGGTCAAGGCACGGCGGTCGAGACCGAGGTCAAGGTCGTCACGCGGGGGCTTCACTCCTTCGCGATCGCCGCGATCCGCTTCGGCCAAATCGACCACGTCACCTGGCACGTGGACGGCCGCACGCTCGAGCTCTCGCCTGTGACGCCGGCCGCCGCGCCCGTGGTGTCGGCGGAGGACGTTCGCGATCTCGGCGCGCTCGTCGCGCGGCTCGCAATCGAGCAGCTCGGCGGCTCAGTCGCGCTCGACGGCGAGACGCTTCGCGTCGGGCTCTGAGTCCACGGCGTCTGCGACCCAGCTCTGGAAGGCGGCGAGGAGCGGCTCGGCGTTCAGGAGCAGGCGCCCGTGCTCGAGCGCGCCGGACGACACGCCGCGCTGCACCGACTCGACGAGCGCCGTGTCCTCTTTCCCCACCTGGTTGTCGAAGTCGAAGAACTCGGCGAGCCAGGCCGGGTCGGCGTCCGGGGCGAAGAAGTAGTCGAGGTACCGCTGCGTGCGGGTCGTCCCATCCGGCGCGATCGGGCCGATCGAGAGATTCGGCGGCCCCGGGAAGACGTTCAGCCCCGTGTTCGGATAGAGCAGGTGGAACTGCCCGCGTTCGCCGGTCGACTTCGAGCGGCAGTACTGGGCACAGAACGTGGGATGCGCCTCGAGCAGGTAGCGGTCGGGGTGCACGTCGACCTCGTCGCTGAACGCCGGATGAGCGGTTGCGCAGTGGTAGCACTCGAGGAAGTTCTCGACGACGATCTTCCAGTTCGCGTTCGAGCCGAACTCCGCGCGCGAGTGGAACACGAGCGCGTCCAGGTCGATGTCACGCGCGAGGATGCCGGGGAGATCGCCGAGGTGCTCGGCGAGCGGCACGCAGTCGGTCGCCGGGTTCACGAAGAGGAACGGGCCCCACGTGCCGACGCTCGCCGGCAGAAGCGACCAGTCAGCCGGATCGAAGCCCGGCTCGCGCTCCGACCGCGGCGCCGCGCGCAGCGAGCCGTCGAGGCCGTACGTCCAGGCGTGGTAGTGGCACTGGACGGAGCTTCGCCGGCCGGAGCCGTCGGTCAGCACCGCGCCGCGATGGCGGCAGACGTTGATGAACGCCCGCAACTCGCCCGCATCGTCGCGCGTGACGAGAACAGGCACGCCACCTGCATCGGTGGTCAGGTACGAGCCAGGCTCGGCGACCTCGGCGGCGCGACCCGCGTATTGCCAGGAGCGCGCGAAGATGTGGGCACGCTCGATTCGCAGCTGTGCGTCGTCGACGTACCACGAGAACGGAAGGGTCGTCGTGCCGCTCACAGGCGCTGCGCCTCGATGATGCGCTGCAGGAACTGCTGCGTGCGCGGCTCGCGTGGGGCGGTGAAGATCTCTGCCGGCGGCCCCTGTTCCAGAATGCTGCCCTCGTCGAGGAAGCAGACCTGGTCGGCGATGTCGCGGGCGAAGGACATCTCGTGCGTCGCGAGCACCATCGTCATCCCGGCGGCCGCGAGCTCCCGGATCACCTCGAGCACCTCTGCGATGAGCTCCGGGTCGAGTGCGCTCGTCACCTCGTCGAAGAGCATCAGCTCGGGCTGCATGGCCAGGGCGCGCACGATCGCGACGCGTTGCTGCTGGCCGCCCGAGAGCCGGTCGGGGTACTCGTCGCGCTTGTCGACGAGGCCGAAGCGCTCGAGCAGAGCGGTCGCGCGCTCTTCCGCGTCGTGCTTCGACAGGCCGAGCGCGTCGCGTGGTGCGAGGGTCACGTTGCGAAGCACGCTCATGTGCGGGAAGAGATTGTACGACTGGAAGACGATGCCGATTCGCCGGCGGACGGCATTGACATCCGATCGCCGCGTGATCTCTTCGCCTGCGAGAAAGATCCGCCCTGCATCGATCCGTTCGAGCAGGTTGATGCACCGCAGGAGTGTCGATTTGCCGGAGCCCGAAGCGCCGATCAGCGCCACCACCTCGTGCTCGGCGACGGCGAGGTCGATGCCACGCAGCACCTCATGGCGCCCGAACGACTTCGAGAGGCCCTCGATCGTCAACGCGGCACTCACAGGAGGCTTCCGGCCTGACGCTTGCGGCGGTCGCGCGCGACGAGCCAGTCGGTGAACCGCGCGAGCGGGATCGTGATCGCGACGAAGAGGACTGCCGCCGCGAGATACGCGGTGAAGTTGAACGTGGCGTTCGCGTCGATCTGCGACTGGTTGAACGCCTCGACTGCGCCAATCGTCCCGACGAGGGCGCTGTCTTTCTGCAACCCGATGAAGTCGTTCAGGAGTGGTGGGATGACCCGGCGAACCGCCTGCGGCAGGATCACACGGCGCGTCGTCTGCCAGCGAGAGAGGCCGAGCGAACGGGCGGCGGCCTCCTGGCTCGGATGAACCGATTCGATCCCGGAGCGATAGACCTCGGACACGTAGGCGCTGTAGATCAAGATCAGCGCGACGATTCCCCAGAACGTCGTCGACGTCGGAACGTGCTTGAGGCCAAGCGCGGGAGCGCCGAAGCCGAGGATCGCGATCACGAGGATCGTCGGCAGCCCGCGGAAGATATCGGTGTAGATGACGACGAGCGCTCGAATCGGGAAGAACACCGGCCCCGGAAGTGTTCGAAGCACCGCGAGAACGAGCGCGACGACGAGGATGAACGCCTCGGCGATGCAGAAGATCTTCACGTTCAGCCGGAACCCGCGCGCGATCTCCGGGAACGTCGAGCGGAACTCATGCCAGTCGAAGAACGTCCGCCGCACCTCGGGCCACCCCGGGGCGTGCGTGATCACGACCCCCAGTAACGTGAAGAAGACAGCGGTGCTGAGGAGCGCGATGACCACGCTCCGGCGGCCTTCGCCGCCGAAGCGCAGTCCGTCGAGCACGCGCGAGCGCCGTCCTACTTCAAGATCGGTGCGCCGGTCGCCTTCGCCAGCCACAGCTGCTGCAGCGTCTTGAGGGTGCCGGACGTGCGAAGCGACGTGATCGCCGTGTTCACGCAGCTCGTGAGCGGGTTGCCCTTCTGGAGCACGACCCCGAAGCGATCCGTCGCCGCGCCGGTGGCGTTCTCGAACTGGCCCAGGATCTTCGAGTTCGGCACCTGCACGGCGGTGACGTAGAACGCCGTCGGCAGGTCGACGACGAGCCCGTCGATCTGCTTGTTCTTGAGCGCGAGCACTGCGCCCGCGTTCGACGGGAACACGGCCGGCTTCTGAGACGGCTTGATGCGGCTCGTGATGAACCCGTAGCTCGTCGTGCCGAGCTGTGCGCCCAGCTTGAACGACTGCAGGCCCTTGATCGAGCGGATCGCGCTGATCTTCGTTCCCTTGAGCACGACGATCGCCTGGTTCACGTCGTAGTACGACTTGCTGAAGTTGACGACCTTGGCGCGAGCCGGCGTGTAGGAGATCTGATTGATGTCGAAGTCGAAGGACTTCTTGCCGGGCGCGAACGCCTTGTTGAAAGGCACGTAGGTCCACGCGACGTTCGCCTTCGCGTAGCCCAGCTTCTTCGCGATCGCATAGGCAACGGCCGACTCATAGCCCTTGCCGGTGGCCGGGTCGTTGATCTTCCACTTCGAGGTCTTCGTGCCGCCGGCGAACCAGGGCGGATACGCCGGGTTGTCGGTGCCGATCGTGAGCTGCCCGCTCTTCACGGTGGCACAGGCGGCGCTTGCGACCACCGAGCTCGTCGGGTGGGCGGCTGCGGACGCGCCGACAGCCGCGGCGGCGAGCGCAGCGATCGCTGTCAGGAGGGGGATGAGCTTCGTCATGTGGCCATTGCCTTTCGGTCTATGGGACGGCGTGGCGCCTGGAAGGAAGACGTCCAGCGTATAGCCACGAAGAGGCGTGAGAACTACTTTTTCTACGCCGTTTGTGAGACGGCGCCGAGCGCGTCCGCGCCGGGCTCGAAGCAGGCGCGGCACCGGGCCTCGTACGAGTCGAGGGCGCCGACCTGGATCGTCTCGCCGCCGAAGGGCGCGGGTGCGCCGTCGACGAGGCGCTGGGTCATCGTCGCCGGCCCGCCGCAGCGATGGCACACTGCCTCGAGCTTGTCGACGAATTCGGCGACGCAGAGGAGCGTCGGCATTGCGCCGAACGGCAACCCGCGGAAATCCTGGGCGAGACCGGCCGCGACGACTCTCGCACCGCCGGCGACGAGCGCGTCGATCGCGTCGATGATGCCCTCGTCGAAGAACTGCACCTCATCGATGCCGATCGCGTCGTAGCCGCTCGCGAGGCGGCGCACCTCGTTGCTCGACGTCGCCGTGACGGCACGCATCTTGGCGCCCGCGTGCGAGACGACGTGTCCCACGTCGTAGCGGTCGTCGATCACCGGCTTGACGACGAGCGCGCGCTGCCCTGCGATCTCGGCGCGGCGCAGCCGGCGGATCAGCTCTTCGCTCTTCCCGCAGAACATCGGGCCGCAGACGACCTCGAGCCATCCGCCGGAATGGGGCTGTGTCCTGATCACGGAGGAGGACCCTAGCCCGGCCACAGGACGACCTTTGGGAAGGGCGCTCACTTCAGAAGCCGGGAGAGGCGCCGGTCCTTCAGTGTCCGGCCGCCGGTCTGGCACTGCGGGCAGTAATAGATCGTGTGTTCCTCGAAGTCGACCCGGGCGAGCGGTGTGCCGCAGCGTGCGCAGGGTTCGCCCAGGCGGTTGTGCACCCGGTACACCTTGTCGTCTTTCGCGCCTTCGAGCCGCAGCTCGAGACCGCGCGCGAGCTCGTCGTGGATGGCCGTTGCGAGTCGTTCCACCTGCTCGTCGTCGACCTGCGTCGAGAGCTGGTAGGGCGAGAGCCGCGCCGACCAGAGGATCTCGTTCGCCCAGGCGCGGCCGATGCCCGCGATCAGACGCTGGTCGCGCAGCAGCGAGTGCAGGCGCCGTGAATCGGACGCGAGAATGCGCGCTACGTCCTCCGTCGAGAGCGAGTCGGCCTCGGGGCCGAGGTGCGCGAGCTCGTCGCGCACGGCGCCGGGTCGCAGCAGCCACACGCCGGCGCGTTTCTTCGACCCCGCCTCGGTCAGCTGCAGCTCACCGCCGTCGGCGAAGCGGACGCGGAACATCGGCGTCTTCGCGCCCTTGGCGCCGGCGGCGACGTACCTCAACCGCCCGGCGCTCATCAGGTGCACCATCAGCACGAGCTCGTCGTCGTCGGTAGGCAGGAGGAAGCGCTTCGCCCGCCGCTGCACTCCGCGAAACCCCTCGCCGTCGAGCGCCGCGAGCGGCGGGTCGAACGTCTTCAACGTCGCGATATGCGCCGGCCCCGCTTTCTCGATCGGTGAGGAGCGGACCAGGGGATCGAGCTGGCGGCGCCAGGCTTCGACCTCGGGTAGCTCCGGCATCAGCCCAGGTTAGCCAGCGTCGACGGCATAGAGACGCCATTCGCCGGGCAGGCCCTTCAGCTCAGCGGCGCCGCGATCGCGGAAGGGGATCCCCGATCCTGCAACGAGATCCTTGACCGTCTGCGAGACGAGGATCTCGCCGGTCTCCGCCCGCGCCGCGACGCGTGCCCCCGTTGCGACGGCGATCCCGGAGACTTTGCCGTCCAGCAACTCGCACTCGCCGGTGTGCAGGCCAGAGCGGACTTCGAGCCCGAGGGCCTCCAGCGAATCACGAATCGCCGACGCGCAGTGAATCGCTCGCGCGGGCCCGTCGAAGGACGCGAAGAAGCCGTCACCGGCCGTATCGTGCTCGACGCCGCGAAACCGCGCGAGTTGGGCGCGAACGGCGGCGTGGTGGCCCTCGAGGATCACGCGCCACGCCTGATCCCCGAGTTCCGCAGCTCGCGCCGTCGAGCCGACGAGGTCGGTGAAGAGCACCGTCGCGAGCACGCGGTCGGGCTCGACCGAGATCGAGCCCGCAAGCTCCACGAAGCGGTTGAGCGCGTCGAGCAGCGGCGCCGTGTCGCCGACGATTGGAATGCGGTCGGGCCGATCCAGCGCGACGAACTCAGCTCCCGGGATGCGGGTCGCGACCCAGCGCGCGCCGTCCGTGTCCGGGGCGCCGGCCTTGTGCATCACGAGCGTCGGGACGCGGACAGTCGGCAGGATGTCGCGGACGTCACCGTCGAGCGCCATGCGCCAATAGGCCGCTGCGGCGCCGGGGCTGACGCTCAGGCGAATCACGCGCGCGAAGACTTCTCGCTCGGCGGCGTCAAGGCTCGGCGCCGAAGCTTCGAGGATGCCGAGCAGCGAGTCGGGCCAGGTGCGTTCCGCCTCGTCGATCCAACGCAGCTGCTCCTCGCGCGGCCGCGCCCACGGCCAATCCGGCGCCCACGATCCGCGGTACTGGCCGTTGAACAGCACGAGCGCCCCGACGCGCTGCGGATAGGTCGCGGCGAAGACGAGTGCGAGATCGGTCGAGTCGCCCACTGCGAACACCACGGCCCGCTTTGAGGAGGCCGCATCGAGCACGGCGCGACAGTCGTCCATTCGGACATCGAGCGAGGGCGCGCCCATAACGCGATCGGACAGGCCTGTGCCTCGCTTGTCGAAGGTGATCAGGCGATACCTCTGCGCGAGCAACTCGAGCCAAGCCCGGCGGCGTGGCTCTTCCCATGCGAGCTCGATGTGCTGTGCGAACCCGGGGATCCAGAGCAGATCGAGCTCGCCTTCACCCACCACCTGATAGGCGATGTTGACGTCGCCGCTGCGGGTGTACCGCGTCTCTGGCATCTCCATGGGACTAAGTTTCCGCGATGGAAGCAATCGCCGTGCAGGTAATGCGTGGGAACGTCGTCGAGGCAGTGCATCACGTGCACGTCGCGACCACCGACGGCGCGTACTGGGGCAACCCGCAATTGGCCTTCTTCCTGCGCTCGTCGGCGAAGCCGATTCAGGCGATTCCGTTCGTCGAGGGGTATGACGACCTCGCCGATGAGGAGATCGCGATCGCGTGTGCCTCGCACCGGGCGGAGCCCGCGCAGCTTGCAGCCGTGCGCCTGGTGCTCGAGCGCGCAGGAGCGAGCGTCGACGACCTCGAGAACGGTCTGCAGGAAGGACGGCCGGACGGCAAGCTCGGCCACAACTGCTCGGGGAAGCACGCGGGCATGCTCGCGGCCTGCCGCGCCCACGGCTGGCCCTTGCACCC
>JBAQHS010000133.1:0-16584 GCA_049288455.1 Gaiellaceae bacterium
CGGTAGGACACGGGCGGCGGCGTCACCGTCGCACGAAACGGAAGGCGCGAGGCAGCGACGTCGGCCGGGACGACGCGGCCCGTGACGGAAAGCGGGGCCCACGACCCGGTTGCGGTCGCGTGGCCCCCGTCGCGTCGAGCGATCTCCGCCGCGACCGCAGGTGGGATGACCGAGCGCCGCCCCGACGACGAGAGGCATGACTCCGAGAGGCAGGCGGTGGGGAGCTCGTACGTGACGACGGTGGTGCCGCCGCGTGTGACCCGGCGCTGGGCGATCTTCCCGAGCTGCGTCAGTGGTGCAACGCCGACCGTCACGTGCAGCGTCGATGTCCGCACGGAGCTCGTCGCAAGCGTGACGACGACGCGCGCGGTGACCGGGTCACCGAACTCGACCGCAGCCGGGACGAAGCTTGCCTGCACGGCGATCGGTTGCGCGGGAGCCGAAAGCGCTCGACTGGTGCCGAACGGGAGCAGGGCCGCGGCAGCGACGGCGATCACCGCCGCGCCCAGCGTGACCGCGACGACAGCGATTCTCACGTTCATCGCCTGCCGCCTCCGCGCCTGCGTTCCTCCGCCCACTGGATGAACGCACGGTCGATCTCGTACGGGTCGCTCGTCGAGAGCACGACGGCGCGCAGGCCGCAGGACGTGAGCTCCTCGTCGAGCTGCCGGCGCCGCGCCACGTGGTCTGCCCGCGTGGCGACTGCTTCGCGGCGTGAGAGGCGGACGAGCGAGACTGCACCGGTCGCAGGATCGGCGATTTGCAACGCCGCGCCGTGCACGTCGGGGAAGCTCTGCTCCCAGACCGGGTCCTGGATCACCACCGGGACGACATCCCAGCCGTAGGCGCCGGCCTCCAGCCAGGTCTCCGGGCTCGGCGGCACGAGGAAGTCGGAGAACACGAAGACGAAGCTGCCACCGGGCAATTCGGCGCGATGTTGCGCGAGAAACGCGAGTGAACGCTCGAGCGAATCCTCCGGCGCGGTAGCCGGGGCTGCGAGGCGCCCTTGAATCAGGTCGCTTCGGTCACGCCGCGCCGGGGGCAGCCAGTGCGCGGCACCCTCCGCGAAGTCGAGCGAGCCGAGATCGGCGCGCGCAGCAAGCGCACTCGCGACGACCGCGGCGACGGCCTCGCGCACGACCGCCTGCTTCGAGAGCCAGGGCAGCGGGGGTGCATACAGGCTCATCGCGGGCCTCCGGTCGAGCACGAGCGCGACGCGCGGGGCATCGTCTGCCAGGCGCTCGTGCACCACGAACTCGTCGCGTCCGGTCGCAGCCGAGAGGCGGGCCGTTGCGGCCCAGTCGATCGCCGAGATCGGATCGCCGGGGCGGTAGGGCCGCGAGCCGATCACCTCGCTGCCGGGGCCGCGCCGATGGGAGCGGAGATTGCCGAACGGCAGGCCGGTCAGGGCGTGCCGCGGAACGAGCGGAAAGGTCTGCCGCCCGCGTCCGGGCACCGCGTCAACCGTCCCAATCCGGAGCGGGCATCGGTGCGAGCTCGAGGCACCGCTGCTTCACCTGCTGGAGCGCGGCGTCTCGGTCGAGAGCCCGCGTCTCTGCCGCGTACGACGAGGTGAGAACGAGCCGGTGGCCGAGCACTGGGAGGAACAGCTGCTCGATGTCCTCGGGCAGGACGTGGTCGCGTCCCTGCAGAAGCGCCCAGGCGCGCGCCGTGCGCTCGAGTGTCAGGCTGCCACGCACCGAAGCACCGACCTCGAGCCCCTCGACGGTGCGCGTCGCGCGCACGAGATCGACGGTCCACCCGATGATCACGTCGTCGACGTACACGTCCTCGACCGCGCGTCGCAACTGCACGAGCTCGTCTGTCGGCACGGTCGGCTGGAGCGCAGTGAGGGGGTGACCGTGACGCTGCGCGAGGACGACTGAGACTTCGTCGTCACGCGCGGGGTAGCCGAGGCCTGTGCGCAATGCGAATCGATCGAGTTGTGCCTCGGGCAGAGGGAACGTGCCTTCGTGCTCGATCGGGTTCTCGGTCGCGATCACGAGGAACGGATCGGGCAGCGCGCGCGTGACGCCGTCGACGGTCACCTGCCCTTCCGCCATTGCCTCGAGCAGCGCCGACTGCGTGCGCGGCATTGCGCGATTGATCTCGTCGACGAGGACGATCGTCGCGAAGATCGGGCCTGGGTGAAATTCGAACTCGCGGGTCTTCTGGTCGAAGATCGAAAGCCCCGTGACGTCGGTCGGCTGCAGATCGGGCGTGCACTGGATGCGCGCGAACGACGCTCCCTCGACCGTCTGCGCGATCGCGCGGGCGAGGATTGTCTTGGCCGTGCCGGGGACATCCTCGAGCAGCACGTGCCCGCCGGAGATCAGGGCTGCGAGGACCAGGACGATCTCCTCGTGCTTGCCGAGGACGATGCGCTCGATGTTCTCCGTCAGCCGCCGTGCGACGTCGACGAGCGCGCTCTCCGCGGCCGGTTCCGGTCGTCTCGCCTCAACCATTGCGCCAAGCGTATGCGAGTGAGCGAGGCGGGCCCGTCTTCTTTGGTTGTCGGCCCGCAGGCCCGCGGGTTGCTTTTCGCCACAGGCACCCGTTAGTGTCGATTCAGATTTCTTTGACGAGGCTCAAGGCGATTGAACGCTCCGCCGAACCGACGCAACCGGCTGCGGTCGACATCGGTGGACGGCTTCGCGCAACCCGCCGGCTCCGCCGTGCCACCCTGAAGACGATCGCGGAGCGGGCGAACCTCAGCGAGAGCTTCCTGAGCCAGATCGAGCGGGGCAAGGCGAGCGCGAGCGTCGCGTCGCTCACCCGGATCGCAGCAGCGCTCGGCGTCAGCGTCGCCGACCTGTTCGAGCCGCAAGAGGCCCGGACCGATCCGCGCGTGCTGCGGCGCAGCAGCAGGCCTGCCCTCGGCTTCGGCAATCTCGGCCGTAAGTACTTGCTCACTCCCCGGCCGCTCGAGAACCTCGAGGTGTTCCTCGTCGAGCTCGTTCCGGGTGGATCGACCGGAGACGAGCCGTACACGCACGGTAACTCCGAGGAGCTCGTGGTGGTGATCGCCGGGAGCATCCAACTGCAACTCGGGGAGCGCCTGTTCGAGCTGCAGCAGGGCGACAGCATCGACTACCTGAGCTCGGTGCCTCACCGGGTCGTGAACGTCGGGGACGAGGTTGCGGAGGTGATGTGGGTCATCAGCCCGCCGAGCTACTAGAGCACGTGCCAGTGCATCGCGGCCAACAAAGGAGAGGCTCGAAATGAGCGAAGACCAGCAGGGCACAGAGCGGCGTCTGCGCCGCGAGGATCTCTTCAAGCTCGCGGCGGTCGCCGGCGGCACGAGCCTGCTTGCAGGCCGCGCCGGTGCGGCGAGCGCTGCGCTCGAGCAGCTGAGCGCCGAGAGCGGCCGCTTGCAGGTGCTCGACTGGGCGGGCTACGGCAACGACGGCGGGCAATCGATGTTCGCGTCCTACGTGAAGGCGCATCCGGCGAACAAGCCGCAATTCACGTACATGACGAACGAGTCCGACGCGCTCGCGAAGCTCCACGCCGGTCTGAAGCCGGACATCTTCCGTCCGTACGTCGGCTGGGTGAAGTACTTCGCGCAGAGCGGGCTTGTGCAGCCGTGGGACCCGTCACTGATCCCGAATTTCAAGCATCTGAACCCGTTCATGGTCAAGGCGGGTCAGTACAAGGGCAAGCAGTACGGCATTCCCGAGGACTGGGGCTTCGACGCGATCCTGTACCGCACTGACAAGGTGACGCCGAAGGCGCGCTCGTGGGGACTCCTCTTCGACGAGCGGTACAAGGGCAAGATCGCCTGGTTCGACGACCTCGGCATGCTCGTGATGACCGGCCTCTATCTCGGCTTCAAGGATCCGTGGAACCAGTCCGACGCCGAGCTGAAGCAGTCGCAGAAGCTCCTCGTCTCGAAGAAACATCTCGTTCGGATGATCTGGTCGTCCGAGACGAACCTGTGGGAAGCGTTCGGGTCGGGCGATCTTTGGATCGCATACGCGTGGCCGAACGACTGGGTGCAGATGAAGAAGAAGGGCCTCAAGGTCGTCTACATGCATCCCAAGGAGAAGCCGATCGCGTGGGTCGGGAACCTGATGCTCCTGAAGGGAACTCCTCGGTATCACCTCGCGCACGCGTACGCGAACGCCTGGAGCTCGACGTCCTCGGCGAAGTGGCTCGAGGACAACTACGGGTACGGCCATGCGAACGTGCAGGCGCGGCCGGCATCGAGCGACCTGTTGCAGGCGTTGCAGATCACGAATCCGAAGGCGGTCACCGAGCCGAACGCGCACCTCGACCGCGACATCCCGCGGCGCGCGCTCTACGCAAAGATGTGGGAAGAGGTGAAGGCCTCCTGACGGCGGCCGATGCCGAAGCCGGCGGGACGCCGGTGGTTGTGCGCCGCCGGCGATTCGCGCGGATCGACCTGACGACGCCGGGCCTCCTCGGGGTGCCGCTCGTGTGGCTCGTCGTCTTCTTCGTCGTTCCGATCGGGATCGTCGCGGCGTACAGCTTCGATCTCTACTCGCTGTTTCCCGGCCCGCACGGGTTCACGCTCGCGGGTTGGCGCGGCTTCTTCCACGACCCGGTGTATCTCCGGCTCTTCTGGAAGTCGGTCAAGATGTCGCTGATCGTCTCGGCCGTGATCGTCGTGCTTGCGTATCCGCTCGCGTACTACCTGGCGCTCTCCGGGACGAGGCGCAAGTACATCCTCCTGCTCGTGCTCATCGCGCCGTTCCTGACGAGTTATCTGCTGCGTGTGCTGGCCTGGAAGGTGATCCTCGGCGACCAGGGCGTGATCAACAGCTTCCTCGTCTGGTCGGGCGTCCGCGGGGCGGGGGATCCGTTCTCGCAGCTCCTCTACAGCAGGTTCGCGGTCATGCTCGTGCTCGGCTACATCTGGTTGCCGTTCGTCGCCTTGCCGATCTTCGTCTCGCTGGAGAGCCTCGACCGCCGACTGCTCGAGGCGGCGAGCGACCTCGGCGCGAGCCGGTTGCAGGCATTTCGGCGCGTCACGCTGCCGCTCTCGGCGCCCGGGGTCGTTGCCGCGTTTCTCTTCGTGTTCATCCCGACCCTCGGCGAGTTCGTCACGCCCTCACTCGTGGGCGGCGCGACCGGCTACATGTACGGCAATCAGATCGTCGATCTCTTCGGGACGGGTTTCCCCGACTGGGAGACGGGCTCCGTGCTCGCCATGTTCCTGCTTGGCGTCGTCACGCTGCTGACGGTCGTCTTCGCGCGGTTTCTCCAGCCGCGGCAGTTGGCGGCGGACTAGGGGCCTTCGTGGACGTCGCGCTCTCGAAGAACGGCTCGCGCGTGCTGCGCGCGTTTTTCGGGCTTGTCGTCGTGTTCCTGTACGCGCCGATCCTGATCCTCGTTGTGTTCTCGTTCAACAACTCGGAGGTGCCGACGTTCCCGCTCAGCGGATTCACGCTGCACTGGTACCGCGCGTTCGCGACGAACTCCGATCTCCGCGGGGCGCTGCAGACGAGCGCGATCATCGCGGCGTTCTCGAGCATCGGCGCGGTTGTGCTCGGAACGCTCGCGTCGATCGCTCTCGTCCGGCGAACCTTCAAGGGCAAGGCGCCGGTGTCGGCGCTCCTCCTTAGCCCGCTCGTCATTCCGTACGTCGTCTTCGGCATCTCACTTCTGCTGCTCTTCCACACCGTCGGGATCCCCCGGTCGATCCTCACTGTCGTTATCGGGCACATCGTGATCAGCCTGCCGTACGCGATCCTCGTGCTCATGCCGCGCCTGCAGCAGATCGACAGCTCGCTCGAGGAGGCTGCCTACGATCTCGGCGCCGGCCGTCTACGGACGTTCCGCTCGATCACGCTGCCGTTGATCGCCCCGGCGGTTGTGTCGGCGTATCTGATCGCGTTCACGACGTCGTTCGACGAGTACGCGGTCGCCTCGTTCGTCGTCGGCACGCGGGTGACGTTCCCGATCTATCTCTATTCGGCGCTGCGCTTCCCGAACCAGCTGCCGCAGGTGATCGCGGTCGCCGTGGTCGTGATCACGATCTCGCTGCTCGTCGTCGTCGCCGCGGAGATCGGCCGCCGAATCGCCGAGCGCCGCCTCGGAACGCTCGACGCGTAGCGGCAACACCCCTGCCCCGAGGCGACGCGTCCGGGCGGGACATTTTGGTCAGACCAAGTTCGGCGGAAGTGCCACAGACTTTCCACAATCCCGCTCTACGACGGGGTTTGCGGTCCGTGACGGTTTTGTCACAGGACACGGCTCCGGGGGTCAGGCGAGTGCGAGTGGGGCTGGGGCCTCGGCGAGCACCGATGTGTGCTCTGGCGACCACGAGACGAGCACGCGCGAGTGCGGCTCGAGGGGGCCGAGGGCCTCGTCGGCGAGACGGTGGCAGACGACTCGGCCCGCGGCTGTGTCGACGTGGAACTGGGTGTACATCCCGAGGTAGACGATCTCGCCGATCGTGCCGGCGAGCACCGATCCGTTCTCGGGCGCGCCGCCGCCCGGCGGGCCGATGTGGACGCGCTCCGGGCGCACCGCGACCCGCACGTCGTCGCCCGCCTTCACGTCGGAGCCGACCGGCGCGACGATCCGGTCACGCTCACCGAGCCGCATCACCGCGAACCCACCCACCAGCTCATCGGCGTGGAAATCGAGCGCGTTCAGCGAGCCGATGAAGTCCGCGACGAATGCGGTAGCCGGGCGCTCGTAGATCTCGCGCGGGGCGCCGATCTGCTCGACGCGGCCGCGGTTCATCACGGCGATGCGGTCGGACATCGCGAGCGCCTCGTCCTGGTCGTGCGTGACGTAGACGAACGTCGTCCCGAGCTCGAGCTGAATGCGCTTCAACTCGAGCTGCATCTGCTTCCGCAGCTTCACGTCGAGCGCCCCGAGGGGCTCGTCGAGCAGCAACGCCGCCGGCCGGTTGACAAGCGCACGTGCGAGCGCCACCCGTTGCTGCTGCCCGCCCGAGAGCTGACGCGGGCGACGGCGCTCGAGGCCCTCGAGCTCGACGACGCGCAGCATCTCCTGAATCCGCTCGGCGTGCTCCCCGCGCGGGACGCGCTTGACCTTGAGCCCGAACGCGACGTTGTCGTAGATCGACATGTGCGGGAACAGTGCGTACTGCTGGAAGACCATGTTGACCGGCCGCCGGTTCGCGGAGACCGCGGTGCCGTCCTCGCCCTGCAGCAGGATGCGGCCCTCGTCGGGCACCTCGAAGCCGGCGATCATGCGCAGCGTCGTTGTCTTGCCGCAGCCGCTCGGCCCGAGCAGCGAGAAGAACTCACCCTCGAGAATCGCAAGCGACACCTCGTGCACCGCGGCGGCCCTGCCGAAGTGCTTGCTGACCCTCTCGAGCTCGATCGCAACGCTCTTTTCGGCCATCGGCCGAGTGTATTCCGGCGCCGTCAACGCGTCCCGATCTGCATCCGCAGAGCGCGCGGGATCGCAGCGCCGGCGCGGGCCGCGAGCCCCGGACGACGACCCGCCTCCTCGGCCTCCTCGCACGCGATGATCGCGGCGCGGACGAGCCCGCCACCGAGGCGCTTCAGCGGCTCCGGAGGCAGCGACGGAACGCGGCGGGTCGCGAGCGGCAGCTTGGTCCACTCGTCGTCCAGGCGAAGCGCCAGTGACGCGAGGATCTGGCCGCCGAGCCAGCTCGGCCCGACTCCGTGCCCGGAGTACCCGAGGCCGTAGTGGATGCGTGTGCCGGCGACCGTCCCGAAGAACGGAAGGTGGTCGGCCGACACATCGATCGGCCCGCCCCAGGCGCGTTCGACCGTCGCAGCGGCGAGGCCGGGAAGGAGCCGCCGCAAGCCGCGTTCGGCGCGAGCCGCCGACGCATCGTCGCCGGTGAAGCGACCGTCGAGCCGGCCGCCGAAGCCGATCGGCCCGGTGCCGCTGCCCATCAGCACGCGACCGTCGTCGGTCGTGCGGAAGTAGTGCAGGAACATCCGCCCGTCGACGACTGCCTCGCCGTTCGTCCATCCGATCTCGCGCAGGAGCTCCGGCACGGGCTCGGTCAGCACGACGTACGAGCCGAAGTTCGTCACGTGCCGGCTCACGGGACGCCACCCCGAGGCCGCCGCGTTCGTCGCGACGACGATTGCCTCGGCGCGCACGCGGCCGTGCGGCGTCGACACGACGCCGTTGGCGATCCCGGTTGCCGGCGTTCCCTCATGCAGTTCGATTCCGGCAGCGAGCACCTCGCGGCGAAGCGCACGGACGAGCCGCGCCGGCTGAACCGTCGCGCACTCTCGGAAGAACACACCGCGGCGGAACACCGGCGAGGCAATGCGCTGTGCGAGCTCGTGCTCGCCGAGTGCGACCGCCTCGTCGGGGACGCCCGCTGCGGCCGCGGCACGAACTGCGTCGTCGATCGCTTCATCTTGCGACGGGGTCGTCGACACCATGAGCATGCCGCCCTCGCGCAGCCAGATCTCAGGGCCGAAATGGCGGACCGCCGGAATGATCCCCTCGCCTGCACGTGCGAGAGCCACGGCGGCGTCGTTGCCGAGCGTCGCGCGCAGACCGGCGATGCTCGCCCAGTATCCGTGCAGAAAGCCGCCGTTTCTCCCGCTCGGCCCGGCGCCACAGCGGTCGGCCTCGAGCACGACGACACGCAGCGACGGCTCTCGGGCACGCAGTGCGAGCGCGGTCCAGAGGCCGGTGAAGCCGCCGCCGACCACACACACGTCGGCCGTCGTGTCGGTGTCGAGCGCGGGTGCGTCCGGGCCGGCGTCGACGGACTCCGCCTCGGCCCGCCACCACGGCGGGAGCGCCGGCCGGACGGTTGGCAACCCGTCAGTCACCCCTTGCACCCTTGCCGATCGCGCCGGTCGCTGCAATCTTCCCTCGCGATGAGTTCGGGTGGGTCGCGACGTCTAGTCTCTAACACGATCACTGAGCGAGCGAAATCGGGGGTAGCGGAGATGCACAACTTGACGGTGACAGGGGTGGGTTGGTGAGCCGCGGCGAGCACGCCGCGGAGGAGCGGCTCGCCCACACGGGCGGGCTCGCACGGTTCGCCGGGGCATGCGCGCGCCGCCCGTGGCGCGTGGTCGGCGGCTGGGCGCTCGTCTTCGTCGCACTGATCGGACTGAACGCCGCGTTCCACGGCAAGCTGATCAACGACTTCAAGATCCCCGGGTCCGACACCCAGCGCGCGACCGACCTGATCACCGCCAAGTTCGGTGCACAGAAGGGCGCTGCGCTCCGCGTCGTCGTCGCGGCCCCAGCCGGCCAGCGGCTTGATTCGACGGACAACGCAGGCGCGATCCGCAAGCTGCTCGCAGCGGCAGGCGCCTCCCAGAAGACACTCGACGAGCATCCCAAGGACGTCGCCGACATCACGAGCCCGCTCGAGAGCGGCTCGAGCCAGCTTTCTGGGAGCGGGCAGGTGGCCTACTTCGACGTTCAGTACGACCGTACGGGCTTCGAGTTGCCGCGCAGCGGCGTCGTCAACGCCGAGGATCAGTTGCGTTCGATCGCCGATGCTGCCGGGCTCCAGGTCGAGTTCACCGGCGAGGCCGAGAGCGCGCCCCCGACGCAGGGGATCAGCGACATCATCGGCCTCCTCGTCGCATTTGTGATCCTGATGGTGCTCTTCCGGGCGCTCGTGCCGACCGTGATTCCGCTCCTCTTTGCGATCACGGCGGTGCTCGGCGCGTTCCTGCTGCTCTTCCTTGCAGCGCGGCTGACGCACTTCAACACGATCACCGAGATCCTGGTGCCGATGATCGGCCTCGGCGTCGGCATCGACTACACGCTCTTCATCGTCACACGCTTCCGGCAGTTCCTGCACGACGGCCTGTCGCCGCAAGAGGCTGCCGCCGCCGCAGGTGCAACCGCCGGGCGCGCCGTGATCTTCGCGGGCGTCACGGTGGCGATCTCGATCACCGGCCTTGCTCTGATCGGCCTCGACTTCATCACGAAGCTCGGGATCGGGAGCGCCCTAGGGGTGCTCACTGCCGTCTTGCTCGCGACGTCACTGCTGCCCGCCGTTCTCTCGCTCCTCGGCCCGAAGATCGACCGAGGCAGGTTCGGCCTCAAGAGCGTCGACGAGTCGCGCGAGGGCCAGGCGGCGACGCCGATCGCCGCGTGGGGACGGTTTGTCTCGCGGAATGCGAGGGTCGTGCTGCCGGTCGTGCTCGTCGTCCTGCTGCTGCTTGCCTCACCGGTGCTCGCTGTCCGGCTTGGCCTCGCAGACGCAGGCACCGCGCCGAAGGACCAGACCACGCGGCGGGCCTATGACCTGCTCTCGACCGGGTTCGGGCCGGGGTTCACCGAGCCGATCCCGGTCGTCGTCGACATGCAGTCCGACAAGGCAGCCGCCGACAAGCTCGAGACGGCCCTCAAGGCCGTGCCTGGCCTGACGCAGGTCGACAAGCCGATCTACAACAAGAAGAAGCGCGCCAGGGCGTCCGTCGCGATCGTCAACACCTACGGCAAGTTCAAGCCGCAGGATTCGAAGACCGACGATCTCGTCTCGCAGTTGCGCCACACCGTGATCCCGAAGACGCTCGCCGGCTCGAGCGCGCACGCGTACGTCTCCGGATCGAACGCCGCGTTCACCGACATCGGCCACCGGATCTTCTCGCACGCGCCGTGGTTCCTGCTGTACATCATCGGCATCACGTTCCTGCTGCTCGCGATGGCGTTCCGCTCGGCCGTGATCGCCGTGAAGGCGGCGCTGACGACTCTGCTGTCGGCGCTCGTCGGCTTCGGCGTGCTCACGCTCGTGGTGCAGAAGGGCGTCGGCATGGGGATCATCGGGCTCGACCGCACCGGTCCGATCGAGAGCTTCGTGCCGCCGATCGCATTCGCGATTCTCTTCGGCCTCTCGATGGACTACGAGGTGTTCCTGATGAGCCGGATCCGCGAGGAGCATGTGCACGGCGAGGACACGATCGAGGCGGTCAAGGACGGGGTCGCCGGCGTCGGGCGGGTGATCGTCGCGGCAGCGTTGATCATGTCGTCGGTGTTCTTCTCGTTCCTCCTTAGCTCTGACCGGGTCTCGAAGGAGTTCGGCCTGCTGCTCGGTGTGTCGATCCTCACCGACGCGCTGCTGATGCGCATGACGCTCGTCCCTGCGCTGCTGACCGTCCTCCGCGAGCGCTCGTGGGCGATTCCGGCCTGGCTCGAGAAGGCGCTTCCGAACATCACGATCGAGGCGCCGGGCGAGCGGGCATCGCGCGGGACGCAGCTACCGCACCCCGAGCTCGAGCCCGAACCGAGGCCCGCCAGCCCGTAGCTCGGTCAGCTCCGCGTCAGGCGAACTCGTCGCCGCCTTCCCACATCCGCTCGAACGCGAGCTTGAGCAGTTGGGCGAGAGCGGAGTGCTCGACGACCATGATCGTCAGTCCGGGTGCGCCCGCGACGGGATCCTCCATCGTGAACAGTGCCAACCGTTCGTCGATCAGGACGAGCTTCAGCGGCAGCTCGTCGACCACGCGCGCTTGTTCGCCGGCATCGACGAAGTGGCGGACGGCGGCGACCTGCGCCTGGTCGTCGTAGAGCGACCGCTCATAGACGCTGCGCGCCTCGACGCCGCGCGCGAGGAGCTCGAGCCCTGCAACGTTGTCGGCGGGCTCGATTGCGTAAGGCGGCTTGGTGAAGACGAGGATCTCGCGCTCCACCGACGCCTCGAGCTCTGCGAAGCGCTTGCCGATCGCGGCGGGCTCACGAAGGATCTCGATGTAGCTGAGCGGATCGTTCTCGTCGCGCCCGGCACGGTAGGCGGGGGTCAGGCGGGCGATTGCCTCGGCCGCGTCGCGCTCGAGTTGCTCGAGCTCGGCACGCCGTGCCGCGATCAGCGCCCCGACCGCCGCATCCGGCGAGAGTGCGGTGTACTGGGCCGGCCGTCCCGGCTCGACGCTTGCGAGGCCGCGCGCGACGAGCCCGTCGAGGACGTCGTAGATCCGTTGGCGGGGAAGGCCTGCGAGGCGCGCGACCTCGGCTCCCGTGGCCCGTCCGCGCCGGGTGAGGGCGAGGTAGGCGCTCGCCTCGTAGCCGGTGAGGCCGAGGTTGACGAGGGGGGAAGTGTCGGCGCCGTCCATCGCCAAATTATGTCACCACGACGAGTGGTTTCATAACGCGGGATCGGGGTAGGACGGCTGCGTCCATCCCACAGGAGGTCCTCCGTTGAAGATCCGGATGCTGCTCGGCCTGGCCCTCGCCGCGGTGATCTGCGGCGTCGGCAGCACGCCCGCCACGGCCGATCAAGCCCCCCTCACGAACGCCAAGCATTTCTTCTGGGCACCGGGCCAGAGCCCGCAGGGAACGGTCGCAGACTCGACCGCGAACGACCTCGTCTACCACGGCGGCAACGCCGGCCCCGGCGCGATCGGCGTCGAGACGAAGCCCGCTGTCTATCTCATCTACTGGGGTCAAGAGTGGGCAGATGGCTTCCAGACTGCCGATACCGACGGGAAGCTCTTCTCGTCGAAAACGCTGCAGAACTACGTCAACTCGTTCTTCGGCTCGGTCGGCGGCAGCCCGTGGGCAGGTGTCCAGACCCAGTATTGCCGCACCATCCTGCCCGGCGCGCTGAACTGCATCGGCGGGAGCGATTTCGTCACCAACCCGAAGAAGCAGCTGGCAGGCAGCTGGACCGATCCGACTCCGGTCCCGTCGGACATCGTCACGCTCGGTCTCGCCGAGAATCTCGTCGACGATCCGATCGCCGCCGAGGCGCAACGTGCCTCAGCGCACTTCGGTTACAACCCGCAAGCGACCTACATCATCCTGACGCCGCCGCGCACGATCGCGACCGGCGAGCCCGTGTATTGCGGCTACCACAGCCAGACCTCGTCGCTCGACGGGCTCGGCAATCCGGGACGGCTGCAATACGCATTCATCCCATGGCAGAACCAGAACTGGCCCGGCATCGGCACGACGGGCTGCGGCATGCACTTCGTGAACCCGACGAGCGATTCCTTCGGCAACGGGATCTTCGACGGCTGGAGCATCGTCACCGGTCACGAATACGCCGAAGCGGTCACCGACCCCGACAACATCGCCTCGTGGCAGGACGGCTGGCTCGACGCCCAGGGCAGCGAGAACGGTGACAAGTGCGCCTGGACCGGCACGCAGAACATCACACTGGGCGCGCACCAGTTCGCGGTCCAGCCTCTGTGGAGCAACGAGGCGTTCGACGCCACCGGCAACGGCTGCGTCGTCTCGCGTTGACGAGGAGGAATGACGCGATGATCAACAAGGTCAAACTCGCCGCTGTGCTCGTCACGGTGTCGGCTGCACTCGCAGCCGGCATCGCGGCCGCCGCGGGCGGCCCTGCCGTGACGATTACGAGCCCGACGTCCGGGCAGCGCATCTCCGCGCACCGCGATCCCTACGTCGCGGTCGCGGGAACCGCCGCGTTCGCGACGCCCGCAGCCGCGACCGGCCGCTTCTATCTTCGCCGGGACGGCTGTGGAACGGCGAACGACAATCCCCATCTCAGCGTCACGCCGGGAACCGACGGTGGCGACGGCTGCGGGCTCACGTTGACCTCGATCGTCGGTGTCGGCGGCACGGTCGACCAGGCGGCTTCGGTCGACTATCCGACGTCCGACGGCATGCCGCTGACGCTCGACGCAAGCCGACCCGTCAATGGGACGATCGACCTCTCGAGCATCGCGATCAGCGATCCGGTCGCCGCCGGCATCGGGCAGTTGACCGTCACGGTCGACCTCGAGGCGCTCGCGCAGGGCAACGGCGTCGATCTCGGCTCCGACTCGGAGACGGTGCTCGTGACACCCGCCCAGACCGAGTACGCGGTTCCCTTCACGATCCAGCCGGGTTCCGCACTCGACGAGGCTGATCTCAGCGGACTCGACCTGCGTGTGCACATCTCGGGGCCGTTTCTCTTCAGCGGCTTCATCGCCAACTCGGGCAAGTCGTGGCTGGACGTCCCGAGGTGGACCGCGAGCTTCGGCCGGTCGGTCGAGGTCGCCGTCGACGATCCATCGTTCGCAAGCCCGGTGCCTGCACGGCTGTCGGGGACGGACTGGAGCATCGCGATCAAGACGCCCGCACCGGGAAGCCATGTCATCTACGCCCGCGCGACGCAGGGCTTCGACACAGGTGCGATCGCCTCGCGGTCGGTCACGGTCGCCAAATGAGCGTCGCCAAAATGAGCAGGGGGAGACAAACGATGAGGAAGCGATTCACCGCCGCGCTCGTTCTCACCGCGGCTGCGCTGATCGGAACGGCATCTGCTTCGGGAGGCACCGGTGCGGTGCACCAGCCGCTCTACATGCCCGACGCAAGCCACGTGGGCAGCCCGGCCCTGCAGCCGCCGCCGGTGTGTTGTGCACCGGTGGCCCCGCCGGTCGCGGGCCAGCCCGCGCTCGTCAACATGGCCTACTTCGGCGGCCATGTGCAGGTGGCGCCGAAGATCTACGTCGTGTACTGGGGCTGGGGGGAGCCTGGCGCATTCGACCACTCGACGCCGGGAATGCCCGCAGACGACCCCGACGGTGCGGCAGCGCGCATGACCGCGTTCGTCAAGGCGATGGGTGGCACGGCCTGGGCGGCGGTCTCGACGCAGTACTACGAGACCGTGAACGGCCAGACCGTCTACATCCAAAACCCGGTGAACGTCTTCGGCGGCGCCTGGTACGACGATGCGACGCCGACGCACGACAACCTGAGCGGGCTCGAGCTCGCCCAGGAGGCGCAGCGGGCGGTCGCGCATTTCGGGATCACCGATCTCCACGACTCGCAGATCGTGATCGCGCAGCCGCAGAAGTTCAACGAGGCTGGCTTCAACGGGGGCGTCGGGTACTGCGCCTGGCACGACTACACCCAGCCGCAGTACTACCCCGGTGTCCAGCCGGGCATCTCGTTCACGAACATGCCGTACGTCCTGAACATGGGGACCTCGTGCGGCGAGAACTCCGTCAACACCGGCTACTACGCGGGGCGCCTCGACGGGTTCTCGATCGTCCTCGGGCACGAGGTGGAGGAGACAATCACCGATCCGGGCGCCGAGGACGTGATCAACGGCCAGAATCTCGGAGGCTGGTACGACTATTCGGCATACGAGAACGGCGACAAGTGCGCCTGGGTGGGGTACACCGAAGGCCTCGCGCCTCCTTCGACCGTCCCGGGCGGGCTCGGCACGATGACGGGCAACGACGGCAACCGGTACGCCGTTCAGAGCCTCTGGAGCAACGACTCGGCGGCGGGCGCAGGCTACTGCGCCGGTGCCGGCGACGACCTTCCGGTCACCGGCTGAGTCGTCCGGGTGCGATGGGCGTCCCGCCGGGGGCGCTCATCGCAGCCCGGTTCCACCCGTGCCGGTGCCCGCTCGAGCAGCCACACACCGCAGCTTGGCCGATGCGATCCTCGTCGCCACGCCGCGCCGCGCGACCTGGGGACGCCGGTCGACATCACCGCGTAAGCGGGCCGAGGAGCTCGTACGAGCGAAGGCGCGCAACGTGGTCGTGGATCGCGGCAGCGACGATCAGCTCGTCCACTTGTGTCTCCGCGACGAACTGCTCGAGCCCGGCGCGCACAGTGTCGGGCGAGCCGACGAATGAGCGGGCGAGCATTGCCGACGCACGCTCCTTCTCCGCCGGCGACCAGTACGACTCGATGTCGTCGATCGGAGCGGGCAATTGTCCGCGCCGCCCGCGCAGGATGTTCGTGAACGACTGCTGCGCCGAGGTGAAGAGCCGTGCCGCTTCGGCGTCGGTGCCGGCGACGACGACGTTCGCGCCAACCATTGTGTAGGGCTCTTGCAGCTGCTCGGACGGTTGGAATCGGTCGCGGTAGACCTCGAGCGCCGGGAGCAGCGCGTCCGGCGCGAAGTGTGAGGCGAACGCGTACGGCAGGCCGAGCATCGCCGCGAGCTGCGCGCCGAACAGGCTCGAGCCGAGGATCCAGAGAGGGACGCGAGAGCCGGCGCCGGGCGTCGCTCGCACCGCTTGCCCGGGCAGCGCGTCGGCGAGGTAGTGCTGGAGCTCGACCACATCGTGCGGGAACGTGTCGGCGCTCATCGCGTCGCGGCGAAGCGCGCGGGTTGTGAGCTGGTCGGTTCCCGGCGCTCGGCCGAGGCCGAGATCGATCCGACCTGGGTGCAGCGCCTCGAGCGTGCCGAACTGCTCGGCGATCACGAGCGGGGCGTGGTTCGGCAGCATCACACCGCCGGCACCGACGCGGATCGTGCTCGTGCCCGCGGCGACGTGCGCAATCACGACGGCGGTCGCGGCGCTCGCGATGCCGATCGCGTTGTGATGCTCCGCGAGCCAGAACCGGTTGTAGCCCCACCGCTCGACGTGCTGCGCGAGGTCGAGCGAGTTGCGGAGCGCATCGCCCGGGGTCGAGCCGTCGACGATCGGCGCGAGGTCGAGTACGGAGAGCGGCGGGATGGGCACCCGGTAAGAGTGCCCGCAGGAACCGTCGACGCAGGCCCCGCGTATCTTTTACGAATGGGGACCGATCCGCGCCAGCGCTACCTCGAGCGGCGGCTGCAGCAGCGTGCGCGCAGGCGCCGCCCGCTCTGGGCCTTCCTGACGCTCGTCGTGCTTGCCGCACTCGCGCTCGCGGTCGGAATCGTCTGGTGGTCGGGCGCGACGCTCGCCGGCGACGCGGTCGCACTCGCGCGGGTCGAGGTGCAGC
>JBAQHS010000134.1:0-20604 GCA_049288455.1 Gaiellaceae bacterium
GGTGGCATGTCGCAGTGCTCCGCGCGATCGTGCACACCGCAAGCGCGGAACTGCGGAGCGGCCGGATTGCGGAGGTCGACGTGGAGCGCGTCATGCTCACGACTGCGCTTGCAGCGATCAGCGGGCCAGAGCGGTGATCCGCCTTTGGCTTCAGCGCTGAACGTCCCGCTCGTCCTGACCTAGCGCTCCAAGCGCTTCCCTGCGGCGTGCCGCCTGGTGCCGCGGCCCACCCTTCGTGAACAAGGAGAGAGACCTGATGACTTCCACGCCCGCCATCACCGCTCCAACCGGCGACACACAAGCCGGAGACACAGCTCGTCCGGCGCACGGTCGCATCGGCTTCGTCGTTCTCGGCTCGATCGTCGGCGGGCTCGCCGCAGGAGTGCTGCTCGACCTGCTCGTGTTCGGCGGAAGCAGCGAGAGCACGATCACCGGTCTGGCGTTGATCTCGCTCGCGTTCGGTTTTGCACTGCTCGCGCTTCTTTCGTCGTGGCGAACGTCGCAGCCGCAGAGGTGGGCGATTCAGCCCGCCGTCTGGATCGGAGTTGCCGGCAGCGCGATCGTGGTGACCAAGCCGGGCACGCACACGCTCGACCTTGCGGGCTGGGTGTGGCCCGTTCTGCTTGTCGTCGGCGTCGTCTGGATGGAACGCCAGGCGCGGCGCGCGCTTCGGCACCGGTCCCGGCTCGCGCTCCTCAATTCCGCGTTTGCACTTCTCACCCTGGTTGCGATCGGCGGTGCGTATGAGACTGTCGCCGCAGCGACGGCGTCGAGCTCTCGGCCGGTCTCGGGACACGTCTACGCCGTGGGCGGCCATTCGCTCTACCTGAACTGCTCGGGACGGGGAGCGCCGACCGTCGTTCTCTTCAACGGACTCGGAGAGCGTGCGGCGAACTGGGCGCGCGTCCAGTCGAATGTCGCCGGCACCACGCGGGTGTGCAGCTTCGACCGCGCGGGCGAGGGCTTGAGCGGGCCGGCTCCCCGCCGCCAGGACGGCCGCGAGCTTGCGGCCGACCTCAACGCGCTTCTTGCCGAGGCTCACGAGCCCGCTCCCTATGTCCTTGCCGGGCACTCGGTTGGCGGCACCTACGCGCTCGTCTACGCGCACCAGTACTCGAGGCAGGTCGCCGGCGTGGCGCTCGTCGACTCCTCGACGCCCTACCAGTTCGACCTGCCGGCCTACCCGAGCTTCTACTCGACCTGGAATCGTGTCTCGGCGCTCTTCCCGACGATGGCGCGAGCCGGGCTCTCGCGGATCTTCGGCCTGGGCTCCCCCAAGGCAGTAAGGGCGGACCGCACCGAGTTCGAGGAGCTGCCGACGGCGTTCAAGCAAGCTCGAGCACTCACGACGCTCGGCTCGAAGCCGCTGGTCGTCCTCACCGCGGGTCGCGGGCAGCAGGCGGGCTGGTCGGCATCGCAGGACAAGCTTGCGCTGCTTTCGTCAAGTCATGCGCACCGCACGATCCGTGGCGCGACGCATACGGCTCTGCTCGATGATCAGTATTTCGCGCAGCTGACGAGCGCCGGGATCAAGGCTGTGGTGGCCGGCGCGCGCAGCGGCGTGAGCCTCACAAGTGGGTCGTACCCGTAGGAGAGTACGTTCTCGACAATGAGCGGTCCCGACGGCGAAGTAGTGAGGGATGTGCGCGACGCCCGTCGGCTGTTCCCGGCGACCGAGCGCGACGCGTACCTCAACACTGCCGCCGTCGGGCTCGCGAGCCGGCAACTCATCGCCGCCTACCATCGGTTCGTCGATGAGTGGGGCGAGGCGGCCCTGGACTACGTTCGCGGCGAGGACGCCGGCGAGAGCGCGAGGACTGCTGTCGCCGCACTGATGGGGGCCGACCGCGCCGACATCGCGTTGATCGCGTCGGTCTCGGCGGCGGCAGGCCTCGTGGCGGCGCAGTTCGGGTCGGCGACTCGGGGCCAGAACGTTGTCATCGGCGAGCGCGAATACAGCTCGAACCAGTTTCCCTGGCGCATGCTCGCCCACAAGGGCTATGAGGTTCGCGAGGTTGCGTTTCGCAACGGCGGCCTCGAGCCCGAGGACGTCGCGCGCCACGTCGATGCCGGGACAGTGCTGGTCGCTTTCAGCGGCGTGCAGACCGCGACGGGACATCGCTCCGATCTCACTTCGATCAGCGGCATCGCGCGCGAAGTGGGTGCGATCGTGTTCGTCGACGGCTCGCAGCTCGTGGGAGCCTTGCCGGTCGCCGACGACCTCGACGGCATCGACGTGTTGGCGGTTGCGGATCACAAGTTCCTGTTGCACGCCGGTCGCGGCCTCGGCTACTGCTATCTCTCGCGCGCGATCCAGGAGCGCTTCGTCCCGGTCAATGCAGGCTGGAAGGCAGGACGCGTTCCGTTCGACAGCTTTTTCGGACCGGCGATGGACCTGTCGCCGACGGCGTCGCGGTTCGACAACTCGATCAGCTGGATTGCGGCGATCGGAAACGAGGCGGCACTCTCGGTCTACGATCTCTTCGGCGCGGACGCCGTCTTTGCCCGCAACCGCGAATTGGCGGAACTGCTCAGGAGCTCACTCGCGGAGGCGGGCTGGACCCCGCTCGACCTGTCGGAAACGAATCGCAGCAGCATCGTCTCTGTGCCACTCGGCGAGCTCGAGCCCGCCGAGGTTGTGGCCGAGCTCAAGCTGCGGCGCGTCATCTGCTCGGCACGCGACGGCAACCTGCGCTTCGCGCTGCATCTCTACAACCACGAGGACGACATCGAGCGCGTCACGAGCGCGCTCTTGGTGGTCGGCTCGAGCAAACGACGCGGGCGGCTCGACGCTCGGGAATAAAGGTAGCTCAGCTCATCGTTCGGCTCATGTATCGTAGGATGAGTCAACGATTGGAGTTACACATGACTGTAGTAGATTCCCGGAAGCGCTGGTTTGCCCTGGCGGTGATCGTCGCCGCCCAGTTCATGGTCGTCCTCGACGTCGCGATCGTGAATGTGGCGCTCCCGTCGATCAAGACCGACCTGCACTTCAGCCAGGAGAGCCTCCAGTGGGTGATCACCGCCTACGCGATCCTCTTCGGCGGCGCGCTGCTCCTCGGCGGACGGCTCGCCGACCTGCTCGGACGCCGCCGGCTCTTCGTCGCGGGCCTCGTGATCTTCACGCTCAGCTCGCTGCTCGACGGGCTTGCCTGGTCGGAACCTTCCCTCATCGCATTTCGCTCGATTCAGGGTCTCGGCGCCGCACTGCTCTCCCCGGCAGCCCTGTCGATCCTGACGACGACGTTCGAGGAAGGCCGTGAGCGCAACATCGCGCTCGGGATCTGGGGCGCAGCCTCGGGCAGCGGCGGCGCGGCCGGCGTGCTGCTCGGCGGTGCGCTGACGAGCGCGTTCAGCTGGTCCTGGATCTTCTTTATCAACGTCCCGGCCGGCGTGATCGTCCTCGCGCTGGTTCCGTTCCTCCTGCGTGAGAGCCGCGCGGATCTCTTCCATCGGCACTTCGACGCCGCAGGCGCGGTCTCGATCACCGGTGGGCTGATGCTGCTCGTCTACGCGATGACGCGTGCCGCTCAGCACGGCTGGGTGACGGCGGAGACCGTCGGGCTGCTCGCAGGAGCAGTCGGTCTGATCGCGGCGTTCGTCGTGATCGAGCTGCGGTCGAAGGCGCCACTGCTGCCGATGCGGATCTTCCGCCTTCGGACGCTGACTGCGTCCAACGTGAGCGGGCTGCTCCTTGCCGGTGCGGTGTTCTCGCAGTTCTTCCTGCTGACGCTCTACATGCAGCAGGTGCTGCACTACTCGGCGCTCAAGACGGGTGTCGCCTATATCGCGCTGACCGTGTCGATCGTCGCGTTCTCGGGTATCGCCCAGGCGCTCGCGACGCGGATCGGCGTGCGGCCGGTGCTCACGGCGGGTCTGCTGCTCTCCGCGGGTGGGCTCGTGCTGTACGCGCAGTTGCCGGTGAACGGGCATTACTTCTGGGATCTGCTGCCGGCGTTCCTGCTCAGCGGCATCGGTCTCGCGCTCGCGTTCGTGCCGATGTCGATCGGCGCACTCACCGGCGTGCCGCAGTCTGACGCCGGGGTTGCGTCGGGTCTCATCAATACAAGCCAGCAGATCGGGGGCGCGATCGGCGTCGCCGCGGCCACGACGATCGCGACGACCTTCACGTCGCACTACGTGCATGCGCATCCGGGCGTGTCCGCGCTCAGCGGAAGCGCTTTGACGCATGGCTTCCAGGTGACGTTCTACGTGCTCGCCGGAATCGCAGCGGCCGGCGCGGTGCTTGCGGCGGCTCTCACCGAGTCGCGCGCGGTGACCGTCGGCGCCGTCGAGACCGACGACGTCGAGCTCGTGCTCGAAGCGGCCTGAGTCACAGCCGGGAAAGGTTCGTTCGCGCCCCGCGCCAAGCGCGCGGGGCGCGAACGCGCTTCGGTTGACAGCCCGCGCGAGCGGGTCTAGGTTCGGAGGGCAGCACTCGACAGGGTAGGAGCAGCAAGTGCCTGGACCTGGCTCGCCGCTGCGGCTCACTGAGCGGCCTTCACGGCGTTCGCCCGCCGGTGCGCCATGTGTCGAATTGCGGTTGCTGCACGCGTTCGGGCTCAGCTCGGACGGGGCACCGGTCTCGCTGCCGATGAGCGCGCAGAGGCTCGTCGCGTTCGTCGCGCTGCACAACCGCCCGCTCCGGCGACCGTACGTCGCGGGGTCGCTGTGGCTCGATACGCCTGACGAGCGGGCGGCCGCAAATCTTCGCTCGGCGTTGTGGCGGATCAACCGGCTCAGCCGGCCCATCATCGAGGCGGCGGGCCAGCAGTTGTGTCTTTGCGCCGACGTTCGTGTCGACTTCCATCACGCGGAGCGGCTCGCGCTCGACGAGGTTCACAACCGTGCTGAGGCGCGCCGCGAGGAGCCCGACGTCGAGCCGTTCGTCGGCGATCTTCTCCCAGACTGGTACGAGGACTGGGTGCTGATCGAGCGCGAGCGATTTCGGCAACTGCGGCTGCGAGCGCTCGAGGCGGTTTGTGACCGGCTTGCACGAGCCGGTCGGCTCGGCGAAGCACTCGACGCGGGTCTCCTGTCGGTTGCCGGCGAGCCGTTGCGCGAGAGCGCACATCGAGCGCTCATTCGCGTTCATCTCGCCGACGGGAACGCCGGGGAGGCGATCCGGCAGTACCGTCTGTGTCGGCGCCTGCTGCACGATCAGCTCGGGATCGAGCCGTCAGAGCGGATGCGCGAGCTCGTCCGCGGCCTTGACGTTCGTGAGACGGGGCGGTGATGATGCTCGCCTATCGTTGGGCGGGCAATGCGGCGAAACGACGAGCGATCGGCGGTGATCGTCATCCGGGCCTGGCGCGAGGGCGGCTCGGAGTCTGACGGCGTGGTCGCACGGATCACCCAGACAGTCGGTGCCGAGAGTCAGAGTTGGGAGGAGTCGGCCGCCGCCGGCGAAGGCGAGATCGTCGCGGCCGTCCGCGCGTGGCTGAGCGCACTCGACGGGACGCGGTGACGTTTTGGTGACGCGCGCGGGTTAAGACCGCGCCATGGGCGACGAACGGTTCGGGGCACAGTTTGCGCTCGGCGTGCTCGCAACCTGGCGCGTGACGCATCTGCTCGCAGAGGAGGACGGACCCGGGGATCTCGTCGTCCGCCTGCGCGCTCGGGCCGGGGACAGGTGGCAGGGCCGGCTGATGGATTGCTTCTATTGCCTGAGCGTCTGGACCGCGATGCCGTTCGCGGTCGTGGTCGCCCGCCGGCGGCGTGACACGCCTGTGGCCGTGCTCGCCCTCTCGGGCGCGGCGTGCCTGCTCGAGCGAGCGACCGCTGTCGGAGCCCGCGAGCCCGAGCACCCTCAACTCGAAGGAGGATCACGCGATGTGTTGTGGCGACAAGCGCAGTGCGATGAAAGCCGAGACGAAGGCGGCGGCTTCCCAGTCGAGCGGCCCCGGTCGGCGGCCGCTCCAGCGGCAACCGACTCGTCCAATGCCCCAGCGGACGCCGCCGTCGGCGCCCACGGGCCAGGCGGTCACCTTCGTGCGCTAGCCGATTGACGCGGACGCAGAGCAAAAAGGTGACGACGCCGCACATCGGGCAAGGGCGGTGGAAACATTGTCACCTCCCCGTAACGGTGCCTGGCACCGGACATGGCTCGACGCGAATGGCTCTGCTCCTTGCTTGACGCGCAGCCGTGGACGAATCGTCACGCCTCCGTAACGGTGCCTGGCACCGGTCTTGTCTCCCGCGAGCATGTCCGGCTTCGCCCGCCTCGCCGGTGTTGACGCCGAGGTGACGCGCACGTGACGGCGCTCCGAGACGGTGCGGTGGACGCCTGACATCGAGACGTGGGGGAGACATGACAGAAGCGACCAAGCCGGCACGCGCGGCGACCGCGGTTCCGAAGGAGCGCACGAACTTCAAGGCGCTCCTCGCCCAGAATCTGAACTACTTCGGCAACCTCGAAGAGAAGAAGCTGAAGCCGGTCAAGAAGATCGTCTTCGACACGGCCTTCGAGGAGTTGAACTGCGTCGGCTTCAACCCGGACGGCAACCTGCTCGAGGCGACGATCGCGATCAAGCGCGCCACGGGCTACAACGGCGACCTTTGCCAGAAGGGCAGCACCGAGTACGTCCGCTTCTTCATCGACTACGGGTCGGGCTGGCAGGACGCCGGGCTCACCGGGGTGAACGTGCACGACATCCCCGACGCGAAGGACTGCGCGGGCCACGCCGAGAAGCCGCTCACCTACGTCGCGGGCCTACGCCTCGACCCGAAGCAGAACTGCTGCACGCACCCGGTGCTGCCGCGCGTGCGCGCGATCCTCTCGTGGCAGTGGATCCCGCCTGCCGGCAGCCCCAACTGGCATCCGGTGTGGGGCAACGTGCTCGAGTGCGAGATCCAGATCAAGCCTCACCCCTGGAACATCTTCTGCCTGCTCGAGGAGGTCGGCTCCGCGATCGGCCAGAAGATCAAGATCCCGCCGCTCTTCGAAGAGGTGCAGTTCAACCCGATCCCGATTCCCGACCCGCCGCCGTTCGACGTCGGGCAGCTTGCAGAGCTCTACGGCGGCAGCACCGCGAAGGCCGCCGCGAAGGCCGACAACACCCAGGTGGCGAGCCATCGCTTCGGCCTGCCCGACCTGCACGTGCTGGCGGCCGAGGAGACGGGGTTCGACAGCGACCTCTTCACCAGCATCGCGACGCAGTGGGAGAACGTCGGCCTCGACCTGGCGGCGGCGATCGCCGCATTCGAGAAGACCGAGGCCGATGTCAGCTTCGAGGAGCTCGAATGCCTCGGCCTCGAGGAGACGTTCCCCGAGCGGCTCGTCGCGACCTTCCGCATCAAGCGCCCGACCGGCTACTCCGGCGACCTCTGCCATGCCGGCAGTCGCGAGTACGTCGCATTCTGGGCGGACTGGGACAACAAATGCGAGTGGACGTACGTTGGCACCGCAGCCGTCAACGTCCACGACATCGCAAAGATCCCGCCGCAGGGACTGTGCTACTCCGCGATCCTCCCGGTCGATCTGACGCATCACCGCCGCTCGTGCAAGCAGCCGAAGATCGGCCGCGTGCGTGCAGTTCTCTCATGGGCCGTGCCGCCGTCGACGAAGAACCCGGATGCCCTCACGACGTGGGGCAACCGCATCGACACGCATGTGCAGATCGAGCCCGGCCCGGTCGTGCCGCCCGGCGACGTCAGCGCGAAGATCCGCAACATCGGCGGCATCGCCGTCGAGGACTTCATCACGAGCGACCCGAACCCCGACTTCGTCGGTTGCACGAAGGCCGCACCGGTGATGTTCGCGAACTTCCCGCTCACGTTCGCAGACAGCCTGAATCGCCCGTGCCCGTTCGGTGGGCAGGTGATCGTCGAGGGCAGCTTCATCGACGGCTACTGGTACCGCGTGAAGATGCGGCGTTCGACCGATCCGCCGACGTCGTTCAGCGTGCTCGGCGACAGCTTCTGGCTCGAGCGTGCGGACTTCGGCTTCGACCTGCAGACGTCGGTCGGTGGCTTCTTCAAGTACGGAAACCCGGCCACGTACTTCACCCACATCCTTGCAATCACGAGCTCGGGAGCGGACGGCCTGTGGGAGATCCAACTCGATCTCGCGACCGGCCCCGCCGACGTCGACATTTTCGACAGCAGCCCGTGGTATCCGATCCAGATCGACAACACACCGCCGAGCGCCGATGTCCACATCGCTGCCGGCGGGGACTGCAAGGACTTCGACAAGGGCACTGAGATCGACGGCTTCTTCGTCGCCGACGACAAGTACTTCGGCAGCTGGAGCCTGAGCACCGAGCCCGACACGGTCTCGACGCCGTCGAACCCGCCGCAGGCCGATCCGGCCCTCGCCTCGACGACACACGCTCCCGGCCCGAGCGGGCACGGGTGGAAGCTGCGGACGGCGCCACCGCCCGCGGGGCTGAAGACGATGAAGCCTTGCGGCTACGTGGTTCGCATCGACGTGGACGACCGCTCGATCCGCGACAGCCATCCGAGCCTCCACAACCACGCCAACACCGCCGTTGGCCTCTGCCTGCGCGACGCCTGAACCACTCTCGCGACGTGCTGCGAACGGCCGCCCTTTCGGGCGGCCGTTTGCATTCCGGCGTCCGCTCGATCAGGCGGCCTGAACGGCGGCTTCCGTGAGCGGCCGGGCGTGCGGTGTACGTGCGAGTGAAATGCTCGCGTAGGCGATCCAGAGCATGAAGAGCGTGAATGAGAACTGGCCGAGATTGTCGAGCGAGGTCGCCGTCGTCACGAGCTGGATCGCCGCGACCGCGAGCGCGCTGCTGCCGATCGCGCGGCGGCCACTCACCAGGGCGAGCGATCCGATTGCAATCAGAAAGAACGACGCGAGGAACCAGGTGCAGACGAAGAGACCTTCGTTCACCGTGACGAGCGCGGCGCCGAGTTGGACGCCCATGCCCTTACCCGAGCGGTACGCGATCGCGTCGAGCACGCCGAGCGACGCGACGCTGAGCGTGACGAAGCTCGTTGCGGCAGAACGTGCCACGTTTCCGAGGACGCCGCCGCCGAGTCTGGAGCAAGCCCACACTGCGAAGGCGAGGAAGCAGCCGAAGCTCAGCACCTCGACGTACGCGCCGACCCAGACGGCGGTGCCGGCCGGTTTCGCGAGGACGTGGGCGATGTGCTGCGGTGAGCTCGTGATCGTTGCGAACTCTCGCCCGCCGAGGGCTCCGATGATCACGCCGGCGTACATGAGGATGACCGAGGCGACGCCGGAGACGGCGAAGAGACGGTCGGATGAGCGGTCGGTCACGGTGTACTCCTTTACGCGATTGCTGACCATCTCGACGCTAGGGAGCGGCACAGCAATTCTCATCGGCCGGCCCGGCGATCTTTGGGTCAGCCGACCGGGTGAAATCCGCGTGGCGGCAGATCGGCCGATCGGCTGATGACAGACGCGCACGCGGGGTTTACCGTCAACGATGTGCACCCTCTACTCGTAGCCGCGCGGCGCCTCCAGTCAGACCGCCTGCTCGCCGTCGCCCTGCTCGCGTTCGCCGAGCTCGAGATCTGGCTCACTTCAGATGCGGGTCGCTACCGGGTGTCGGCAGCGCTCGTCGCGCCGGTCATCGCCGCCTCGGTCGCAGCACGTCGACGCTATCCGGCGGTCGCAGGCGTCGTGGCGCAGGGCACGATGACGTTCGCGTTCAGCACCTGGGGCAACACGCAGATCCTCGCGACGTCCGTCGGCTGGTTCTGCGCGCTCTACGGCCTCACCGTCTGGACACCGCTGCGTCGTTTCATCGCCGGAGCCGTGTTCGTCGTCGCAAGCGATCTTGTCGGTATCGCCGGCCCGGTCGGGACAGTCCGAAAAGCTGTGCCATTTGCGGTCGTGACGCTCGTCGTGATGGTGCTCGTTCGGCGCGTGCTCGGTGACAGGGAGCGGCGCGTGCGGCTCGCCGAGCGGGAGCGCGATCTCGCCGCGCGCGAGGCGGTCGTCGAGGAGCGCGCGCGGATTGCCCGAGAGCTGCATGACGCGATCGCGCACAACGTTTCGATGATGGTCGTCCAGGCCGGCGCGGAGCGGCGCATGCTGAACGCGTCGGACGGAACGACTCATGAGGTGCTGCAGACGATCGAGCAGATCGGCCGGGGTGCGTTGAACGAGATGCGGCGGCTCGTCGGGATGCTGCGCAGCGATTCGGTTGATCCCCTGGCACCGCAACCCGGGCTCGACGACCTCTCGACGCTCGTCGCGCAGGTGAGGGATGCTGGGCTCGCGGTCGAGCTTCGGATCGACGGAGAGCGCCGTGCGCTGCCCGTCGGGATTGAGCTCTCGGCGTATCGGATCGTCCAGGAAGCGCTCACGAACGCGCTCAAGCACGGCGGCGACGCGCACGCCACGGTTGACGTTCGCTACGGGCCTGACACGCTCGAGCTCGAGATCATCGACGATGGCCGGGGCGCCGCGATCCCGGCGGAGGGCGGCGGGCACGGCCTCGTGGGGATGCGCGAACGCGTCGCGATGTATGGCGGGCGCCTCGACGCAGGCAGGCGTCAGAACGGCGGGTTCGGCGTGCGCGTGCTCCTGCCGATTCGATGACGAGCGTCCTGATCGCAGACGACCAGAGTCTCGTCCGGGTCGGGCTGCGCAAGATTCTCGAAAGCGACGCCGAGTTGTCGGTCGTCGGTGAGGCGTCCGACGGCGAAGATGCCGTCGCGGCCGCAGGCCGCCTGCGGCCGGATGTCGTGCTGATGGACATCCGCATGCCTGTGCTCGACGGCATCGAGGCGACGCGCCGCATTGTCTCGGCTCAACCCAACGCACGCGTGCTGATGCTGACCACCTTCGGTCTTGACAGCTACGTCTTCGACGCGTTGCGTGCCGGTGCGAGCGGCTTCATGCTGAAGGATGCGCCGCCGGAAGAGATCGTCGCCGCCGTGCTGATCGTTGCAAGCGGCGAGGCGCTCCTCGCGCCCGCCGTCACCCGTGGAGTGATCGAGGAATTCGCGCGGCGTCCGGCGGCCGATGCCTCGCCTGCCGTCCCCGCTGCCGTCGGTGAGTTGACGCCGCGTGAACGTGAGGTGCTCGATCTGCTCGTCCGCGGTCTTTCGAATCCGGAGATCTGTGCGCAGCTCGTGATCAGTGAGGCGACCGCCAAGACCCACGTCGCGCGCATCCTGCAGAAGCTCGGCTTGCGCGACCGCGTGCAGACGGTGATCTACGCGTACGAGACAGGACTCGTCACGCCTGGCTGGTAGGGTTGCGCATGTGCCTGTGAGTTTCATAGGCAGATAATGTGTGACTGCAACCCTTCGGATCGGAGCTTTGAGCCTACGTGGCCGTCCTGCTCAGTAGGAAACAACTGTTCGTCTGCGGGGCGAGAGGCGGCTCGACGCTGATTCTCGCGGGCTCGCTCGCCGGAGTGTTGACGAATGCGGCAGCGGCGGCGCCGATTTCGGACGCTGATCTTGCCTATGCACGCCTGCTTGTCGGCGTCGAGCTTCTCGCGGCCGACTTCTACGCCACTGCGATCGCCGCAAAGCAGTTCGGCGCGGTCGAGACGAAGGTCATGAAGCACGCCCTCTTCAACGAGCAGGAGCACTACGCGGCGGTTGCCGGCATCCTCGCCGGTGCGGGGCAGACGGCGGCGGAGGCGGCCGACTTCGACTTCTCGTACCCGCCGAAGTCGTTCGACTCGAAGGGCGCGATCGCGAACCTCGGGGTCAAGCTCGAGATGACATTCCTCGGTGCGTATCTCGGAGCGGTCGATGCACTGCAGACAAACGCGCTGAAGCAGCCCCTCGCCCGCATCGCGGCGAGCCAAGCCGAGCATCTCGGCGCGCTCCGGCGGCTGACGCAAGGCGAGCCGATCGGGAACTCGTTCCCCGATGCGTTGACGATCGATGAGGCTTCAGATGCCCTCGATACCTACACGAGCTAACGGGAGGTGAGCGATGCCGCGGGAGTTCTACAGTGCAGGCGAGGCAGCCCGGACGCTCGGGATCAGTCTTGACACGTTGCGCCGCTGGGACAGTCAGGGGCGGATCAAGACGCGGCGCGACGCGAGCAACCGCCGCATCGTCTCGGCGAAGGAGATCGAGCGGCTTCGCGGCGGCGCGCACGCCGAGCACCAGGTCAGCGCGCGTAACCGTTTCAGCGGGACCGTGCGCGAGGTTCGGGTCGAGGGGCTGATGGCGCAGATCGAGATGGTGATCACCGAGCCTGCCGTGCTCACGGCGATCGTCACCGCCGATGCGGTCAAGGACCTCGGGATCAAGCCGGGGAACCACATCGTCGCGGTGATCAAGTCGACCTCGGTGATGGTGGAGCAATGAAGGCCCTCCTTGCATTGCTCCTCGTCGCGCTCTTCATCGCGAGCGCGGCGACGGCGGAGACGAGCATGCAGTCCGCGGCGCGTGTGACGGGGATCACGGTCTACGCCGCGTCGTCGCTCACCGATGTCTTCCCGCAGATCGACAAGGGGCCGAAGTACTCGTTCGGAGCATCGAGCACGCTGGCGGCCCAGATCACCCAGGGCGCGCCCGCCGACGTGTTCGCATCCGCGAACACGACGATCCCCGCTCAGCTCTTTGCCAAGGGGCTCGTGCAGAAGCCCGTGGTCTTCACCCGCAACCGGCTGGTGCTCGTCGTGCCGAGGTCAAACCCGGCGGGCATCCACAGCGTCTACGACCTGCGGCGCTCCGGCATCAAGCTCGTGATCGCAGCCTCGGCGGTTCCGGTCGGCAGCTACACCCTGCAGGTCCTGAAGCAGATGGGCCTCTCGAGCGTGCTCTCGAACGTCGTCAGCCGCGAGTCGGATGTCCGGAGCGTCCTCTCGAAGGTTGCGCTCGGTGAAGCCGACGCCGGCTTCGTCTATTCGACCGACGCGAACACCGTGCCGGGCAAGGTGACCGTGATCAAGATCCCCGCCTGGGCGCAGCCGAAGGTCACGTATGCGCTCGCGGTGGTCGCGTCGAGCCCGCACAAGACTGCTGCACGGAAGTTCATCGCCGAGGTACTGAGCGCAGCCGGGCAGAAGAAATTGCTTGCCGCCGGCTTTTCCGCGATCCCGAAAGCGGGGTCGGGGCCATGACCATGGCCGGCGGCCCACGGGCTGTCCGGCGAGGCCTGCTGGCGATTGCGTACTTCGTCGCCGCGGCGACGGCACTCGCCTTTCTCGTGCTGCCGATCGTCGCGATCTTCGTGCACGTCTCGCCCGGCCGGCTGATCGACCAGGTCTCGAATCCGGTCGTCACCGACGCGCTCCTGGTCAGCTTCAAGACGACCTTGATCGCGCAGATCCTCGTGCTCGTCTTCGGTACGCCGACCGCGTACCTTCTCGCGAGCCGGCGCTTCCCCGGGCGCGCGCTCGCCGTCACACTCGTCGAGCTCCCGCTCGTCTTGCCGCCGGCAGTTGCGGGCATCGGCCTGCTGGCGGCGTTCGGACGCTTCGGGCTGCTCGGGTCGACGCTCAGTTGGGCGGGGATCACGCTGCCGTTCACGCAGAGCGCTGTCACGCTTGCGGTGGCGTTCGTCGCGAGCCCGCTCTACGTGCGGCAGGCGATCGCCGCGTTCGAAGCGGTTGATCCGAACCTCGCCGCCGCTTCGCGGACCCTCGGAGCCGGCCCCGCACGGACGTTCTTCCGCGTGGTGCTGCCACTGGCGCGCGGCGGGCTTGCGGCGGGCGAGGCGCTTGCGTTCGCCCGCGGCCTCGGCGAGTTCGGTGCGACGATCATGTTCGCCGGCAGCCTCCAGAAGGTGACGCAGACACTTCCGCTCGCGATCTACGCCGAGTTCGAGGTCAACTTCGACGTCACGCTCGCAATCAGCGCGCTGCTCGTGCTCATCAGCGCCGCCATCCTGATCTCGCTCAAGCTCACCTCCCTATGGCAACCCTCAGCGCAGATTTCACGCTCCCGCTCCGTTCATTTGAGTTGGAGCTAGCGCTCGAGGTCGCGGGCACCGTCGCTCTCGTCGGCCCATCGGGCGCCGGCAAGACGTCGGTGCTCCGGGCGATCGCCGGGCTCGTTCGGCCGCCTCGCGGGCGCATCGCGCTCGGGCAGGAGGTCTGGCTCGACAGCGCGCGCCGGATCTTTCGCAGACCCGACGAGCGGCGCGTCGGTCTCGTGTTTCAGGAGTACGCGCTCTTCCCGCATCTGACCGTGCGCCAGAACGTCGCGTACGCAGGCAAGGAGCGGGCCGACGAGTACCTCGAGCGGTTCCGGATCTCGCACCTCGCGGGCGCCTGGCCGGACGCGCTCTCGGGTGGGGAGCGCCAGCGGGTCGCGCTTGCCCGCTCGCTCGCGCGCGGACCGGGGGTGATCCTGCTGGACGAACCGCTCTCGGCGCTCGACGCACACACGAAGGGAACGGTGCGCGCCGAGCTGCAGGAGCTCTTGCGCGAGCTCGAGCTCCCGACCATCCTCGTCACCCACGATTTCGAGGACGCCGCTGCGCTCGCCGACCAGGTCGGCGTCATCGTCGAGGGGCGTCTCCGCCAGTTCGCGACGCCCGACGTGCTCGTCGATCGCCCGAAGGACGGTTTCGTCGCCTCCTTCACCGGCGCGAACCTCCTCCCTGGAAGCGCGCGCCGAGTTGCTGACGACCTGACGCTCGTGCATCTCGAAACCGGCGAACTCGTGTATTCGACCGAGTGGGGTGAAGGTGAGGTCGGCGTCGTCGTCTACCCGTGGGAGGTCTCGGTCGGTCGGCTGCATCAGCAGGACTCGGCAATGAACACGATCGAGGGCGAGATCCGATCGGTCGTGTCGGTCGGCAACCGAGTCCGCGTCCGCATCGGCCCGATCACCGCGGAGGTGACTACCGGCTCGGCCGACAAGCTCGAACTCGCGCGCGGGGGTACCGCGTTCGCGACGTTCAAGGCAACCGGCACGCGGCTCGTGCCGTTGTCGCGAGGCGCCGGCCCTCTGTAGCGGGCCGCGCTCGCTCTCAGGCAACTCCCACGTTTCTGTCATCGGTCTCCGACGTGCCGCCGCGACCGTGGTGGCTGTCAACTACCACGGAAGGAGGGGAACCAGCGGAGCGACGAGACTGTTCTCACGGGTGATGCCCTCGCGAAGGTCAAGGCGATCGCGCTCGACAAGGTCTCGGGTGCGACGATCGTCCGCATCGAGACCGACGCCGACGGGCACGCGGCCTACGAGGCGCACATGGTGAAGGCCGACGGCATGACGCCGGAGGAAGCGCTTGCACCCGCCCGGCGTTGAGACTCTTCGTGGAGATCAGCGAGCTCTGGCGGTACCCGGTCAAGTCGATGGGTGGCGAGCGCCTTACTGAGGCGGAGTTGCTGGCCGATGGCATCCGAGGCGACCGCTTCGTCCAGGTGACCGCCAACGGGCAGATCGTCACCTCGCGGATCCGTCCGCAGCTGCTCGCCTTCAAGTCGCGGCTCGATCGCGACGGTGTTCCGCTCGTCGACGGCCTGTGCTGGGACGATCCGGCGGTGCTCGCATCGGTCCGCGAGGTGACGGGGTTGCCGCAGGCGGAGCTGCAACTCGACGACTTCGTCGAGCGGTTCGACGTGCTGCCGCTGACGGTCCTCACCGACGGTGGCATCGAGGCGTTCGGCTACGACCATCGCCGCCTACGGCCGAACATCGTGATCGCCGGCGTCGAGGGTCTGGCGGAGAAGACATGGGCGGGGCGGATGTTGAAGGTGGGTGGGGGCGCCGCCTATATCGCCGTGGCGCGACCGCGGACGCGTTGCGTGATGACGACGTTCGACCCGGACACACAGGTGCAGGATCGGGGCGTGCTGCAGCACATCGTCGACGACCTCGACGCGCGGATCGCCCTCGACTGCTCGGTCGTCCGGGGCGGAACGATCAGGCTCGGCGACGAGGTCGAGTTGATCCCGGCCCACTGAGCGTCGCAGCGCCTGGCAAGATCGGCGCATGGCGGAGCAACGCGTCCCGGTCGACGTGAAGCCGATGCCCGGCCTCGAACAGTTGCCGTTCGCCGAGGTCTGGTTTCGCGCGGTCGACGACGCGGCGTGGCGCCGGGCATCGGCTGCGGCCCGCGCGCTCGGCAAGAGCGGCCTCGAGGTGTGGACGACAACCGACACTCCAGGGGTCGTCGAGTTTCTCGAACCGCGTGGCTACGCGGAGGTGCGCCGGTACGTCATCGCGGAGCTCCACGTCGCGTCGGCGGCGGAGGAGGCAGCAGCGCCGGGCCTTCAGATCGTCACCTTCGCCGAGCGCCCCGATCTCGCCCCGGAGCTCTTCCAGATCGCGCTCGAGGCGTACCCCGATCAGCCCGGCCGCTCCGAGCAGGTGATCGAGAGCCTCGAGTCGTGGCGGCGTTGGGGCCTCGACGGCCATCCGCCAGACTCATACTTCATCGCGCTCGACGGCCCGGCCGTGCTCGGCTACGGCATTCTCGACGTCGACGGTGACGCCGGGCATCACGCGTTCACAGGAATCGCGCGCGCCGCGCGCGGGCGCGGCGTCGCGAGTGCGATCAAGCGTGCGCAGATCGCCTGGGCCAAGCAGAACGGCCTGCGCACGCTGCGAACTGCGAACGAAACGCAGCTCGAAGGGATGCTCGCGTTGAACCGGCGTCACGGTTACCGGTCGCTCTACGACGAGATCGTCTTGCGCGGTCCGGCTGCAACGGTAGAGTCAGCCGCATGAAAGGCCAGCAGAAGCCGAAGAAGGGCCAGAAGAAGGCCCCGCAGAAGACGCTCAAGGAAAAGCGCGCCGACAAGCGCGCCTCCGACAAGACCTCGCGCATCTAGGAGGGGTTGGCGGAACGCCGTTCGTTCTCGGGGTGCGGTGGGTGTTCCGAGGCAAGGACGCAGGGAGCGTCGATAGCGGTGTTCTATCGATGCGACCGAGGACGCAGCATCGGGGCGCCCACCGCGGCCTGAGGGCTCAACCTGGTGTTTCGCCAATTCCTCCTACGTCGTTCGGGCGTTCGCGTCCCTCGTTAGGCTTCCGGCCATGGATGTCGAGGAACGCGTCGAGAACGGGGCCGTAGAGGGAGCTGCGCGCGATCTCGCGGGCGTCTACCGCTACTACGAGCTTGCGAAGCGAGCCGAGTGGCAGGTGCGCGATCTGCCGTGGGGTGAGCTGCCGCCGACGCCCGAGTACAAGGGCTCACCACAGAAGCTCGCGCGACGGCAGGACATCTGGCGCTCGGTGATCACCCAGCAGCTTCAGGCCGACGAGCTTGCGGTCGAGATGGCGACGCAGCTCTTTGCGATCGCTCCCGATCACGAGGCAAAGCTCTACTACACGACGATGGTGCAGGACGAGGCGCGCCACACCGAGGCGTGGCTGAAGCTGATTCACCAGGCGGGCGGGATGGGCGAGCGCGACCCGTATCTCGACCAGCTAGCCCACATGACCCTCGACGCGGACACGCTCGAGGAGAAGGTCTTCCTGATGCAGGTCTTCTACGAGCGCCTGATCATCCCGCGCTTCCGAATGATCGCGCGGTCCTCGCGCGGCACGATCCTCGAGGACCTGTGCAATCGCCTGACGATCGACGACGGCATCCATCACGCCGCCGGCATGGCCTACGAGCGGGTTCTGCTCGAGGGCGCCGGCAAGAAGGTCACGAACCGGCTCGTCGCCGCCGCCAACCGCATGCTGCCGCTGTTCGCACAGCACACGATGTGGCGCCCGAAGGCGCGCGAGTTCATCGGCGGGCTGATGCGCGAAGCCGACCTGCGCATGCTGAAGGAGGATCTCGAGCAGGGAGTGCGCCTGGCCGAGTCGCTCGGCATCGACGCGAGCGGCATCGAGCTGCCCTACTAGCCCTCCGCGGATGCGCGGCGACACCCCAGCCGCCAGCGCGCCTTGATCGTCGCCAAACGAGTGTCAAGTCCGCTTCACCGTGGTCAGACCAAGGTGAAGCGGACGTTGCAAGGACGCCATGCCTAAAAATGTGCACCTTCGGCGGGTGCGCGCCAGGCTGGGACTGCGTTTGGCCGACGATGACGTCCTCGAGGAGGCGTCGAAGACTCGACATGTCCAGAAGGGCTGGCGCGGTGAGGCGCTAGGACTGCGACAGGATGAGGCGCGGGGTGCGGCCAAGCCGGAGCACGTCCGTGATCAGAACCTGCTGCGATCCGAGCGACATGGTCTCGCCCGGTGCCGGCGACGCGTCGAGCTGGATCCGTCCGGTCGCGATGACGGCGTCGCCGTTTCGAAGCTCGTACTCGTAATCACTCACCGCAGATAACCCCCAAGACGACGCCGGCTGTCGAGATTACCTGTGCGCTCTCGGTAGTCTCGTTACACATGCAGCTCCCGCTGACAGGCGGCTGCCTTTGCGGCGGCGTTCGCTACGAGGTCGACGCTCCGCTCGTCTCGGCGTCGTATTGCCACTGCACGCGCTGCCAGCGGCGAAGCGGCACGGCCGCGTCGGCCCAGGCGCGCACCGTGCCCGGGGCGTTGCGCATCGTCGCCGGCGCGGAGCTCGTGGGCGAGCACCGGCCCGAAGGAGGGTGGCCGAAGTGCTTCTGCACGGCCTGCGGGAGCGCTCTGTGGAGCCGTGACCCTGGAGACGAGACGCTGAAGAGCGTACGGCTCGGCACGTTCGACGCAGATCCGGGCATCCGCCCGCAATGGCATCAGTTCACGGCGTACGCCGCTTCGTGGGAGCCGATCCCCGACGACGGCCTGCCGCGCTACCCCGAGGGAAAGCGTTAGCGTTTCTGCGGGATGTGCTTCGACCTCGACAGTTCGCCGCCGATCCCGGTCATCGCCGGCGCGGCGGTCTCGCACGACGAGCTCGTCCTGACCGCGGCCGACGGGAACACGTTCGCCGCGTTCGCGGCGGTCCCGGACGAGCCAGCGGCCAAGGGAGTCGTGATCCTGCCCGACGTCCGCGGGCTCTACCGCTTCTACGAAGAGGTCGCGCTGAGGTTCGCCGAGCGCGGCATCGCTGCGGTCGCAATCGACTACTTCGGACGCTCCGCCGGCGTGGCAAAGCGCGACGACGACTTCGAGTACATGCCGCACGTCGACCAGTTGACCGACGACGCGGTGCAGTCCGACACGGCCGCGGCACTCGAGGAGCTCCGCCGTCGCGGTTGCCACGACCTGTTCACGATCGGCTTCTGCTTCGGCGGCCGGGCGTCGTGGGTGGCGGCCGCCTCGGGGCACGGTCTCGCCGGTGCGATCGGCCTGTACGGCTCGCCGACCCGCGAGCGGGGCGGACCGAGCGTCGTGCAGCGCGCGGAACAGATCGCGTGCTCGATTCTCGCGCTCCAGGCAGGCGACGACCAAGGCATCACCGCCGAAGACAACGCAGCGTTCGAGCAGGCGCTGTCGGCGGCGGGAGTCGAGCACGAGATCGTCACCTACGACGGCGCGCCGCACAGCTTCTTCGACCGCAAGCAGGAGCAGTTCGCCGAGGCGTCCGAGGACGCGTGGCGGCGCACGCTCGCGTTCATCGCGGCGCACTGACCTAGAGGCTTGATCCTCGCGATCGACCAGGGCACGACGGGAACGACCTGCCTCGTCGTCGACGAAGGCCTGCGCGTCCTCGGTCGTGGCTACCGCGAGTTGCCGCAGCATTTCCCGCGCGCGGGCTGGGTCGAGCACGATCCCGAGGAGATCTGGCAGAGCGTCCTCGGTGCTGCCGCCGCGGCGCTCGAGGCTGCGGGCCTGCGGCCCGGCGATCTGAGCACGGTCGCGATCACGAACCAGCGCGAAACCACACTTCTCTGGGATCGTGCGACGGGCGAGCCCGTGGCGCCGGCGGTCGTGTGGCAGGACCGCCGCACTGCCGAGCGCTGCCGAGAGCTCGACGCCGGCCTCATCCGGAAGCGCACCGGCCTTGTGCCCGACCCGTACTTCTCGGCGAGCAAGCTCGAATGGCTGCTGCGCGAGCATGGTCGCGATGGGCTTGCGTTCGGCACCGTCGACACGTGGCTCGTCTGGAAGCTGACGCGCGGAGCGGCCCATGTCACCGACGCGACGAACGCATCGCGCACGATGCTGGTCGCGCTCGCGACGCTCGACTGGGACGACGACTTGCTGGCGCTCTTCGGCGTCGAGCGCGACGTCCTGCCGCGGATCGTCCGTTCGACCGAAGCTGTCGGGGAGGGGACTCTGCTCGGCGCGCCTGTAGTCGTGCGAGGGATTGCCGGCGACCAGCAGGCCGCGCTGTACGGGCAGGGCTGCCATCACGCAGGCGAGGGGAAGGCGACGTATGGCACCGGCAGCTTCGTCCTCGTGCACGCGGGCGACGACGCGTCTTCGCCGCCGCCCGGCCTGCTGAAGACGGCCGCCGCAGATGGGTATGCGCTGGAAGGTGCGGTGCTCGTCAGCGGCGCCGCTCTGCAATGGCTTCGCGACGGCCTCGGTGTCCTGGCCGACGCCGGAGCGAGCGAAGCGCTCGCGCGGAGCGTCGACTCGACGGACGGCGTGGTCTTCGTGCCGGCGCTGACCGGCCTCGGCTCGCCCTGGTGGGACCCGGACGCGCGCGGCCTGATCACCGGCCTGACGCGCGGCACGACCCGCGCGCACCTCGTTCGGGCGGCCCTCGAGGCAATCGCGCACCAGGTCGCGGATGTGATCGACGCGTTGCCCGAGCGACCAACGGTGCTCCGAGCCGACGGAGGCGCGACCGCCAACGGCTTCCTCATGCAGTTCCAGGCCGACCTCCTTGGCCTGCCGGTCGAGGTCGCCGCC
>JBAQHS010000135.1:0-2359 GCA_049288455.1 Gaiellaceae bacterium
GGCCATATCCGGTCGTTGACGCGGACCGAAGGCGTTGAAGTACCGGACGATCACGCAGTCGAGCCCGAACTCGCGCGCGTGCGCGTCGGCGAGATGCTCGCACGCGAGTTTCGTGATCCCGTACGGCGAGTTCGGGCGAGGCCGGGTGTCTTCGGGCGTCGGGTACCGCTCGGCCGCACCGTAGATCGACGACGACGACGCGAAGACCACCCTGACACCGTCCCGGGCCGCCGCCTCGAAGACGCGCTGCGAGGCGAGCTCGTTGCGGCGGAGGTAGAGCGGGAAGACGTCGCCGAAGCTGCGCACACCCGGCTGTCCCGCGAGGTGGAAGACGCCGTCGTAGCCGGCGAAGTCGAGCGGATCCTCCGCCAGGTCGAGACGCTGCACGTCCAGGCTGCGCGCGTTCTCCTCCTTCAACGCGGGGTCGTAGTAGTCGGTGAAGCAGTCGATGCCGCGCACGTCGTGGCCGGCAGCTTTGAGCGTCTCCGCCAGATGCGAGCCGATGAAGCCGGCGGCGCCGGTGACGACGTAGCGCATCGCGTGACCCTACCCGCACGCCTTCGCAAGCAGGATCCCCGCACGGCGCACGTTCGCGCGCTTGCCGCGAACGGCGAGGTGGCAGACGTGCTCGGACGCGGTCCCACCCGGCCGGCCGACGTGGATCGCGAGCGGACGCACACCGACGACGCGCAGCCGCCGCAGGCCGCCCCGCCGCAGCACCCGCAACGCGCCCGCTTCGTTCAGGCGGTGCACGCGAGGGGCCGCGCGTGTCTCGACGAGGCCATAGAGCTTCGCGTTGCCGACGAGGTAGAGCCGGTCGGAGTCCGCGACGACAGGCGAGTACTTCCCGTCGGGGAACGTCCATACCTGGTGGCCGCTGCGCGCGTCGAGCGCGTAGGTCGTCCCTTTGAGCGTCGCGAAGTACACGCGACCGGCAACGATCGTCGGCGACCCGGAGATCGGCCCGTTCGCATTGAACTGCCAGAGGACTGCGCCGGTCGCGGCGTCGAGGCAGAAGAAGCGATGCGAGTACGACCCCGCATAGACACGGTCGCGCCACACCGCCGCCGACGAGTAGACGAAGCCGCCGGTCGACCGCGACCAGCGCAACTTCCCGCTGGCGGCGCCGAACGAGTAGACCTTGCCGTCCGTGCTGCCGATGTACACGCGCCCGTAAGCGACCGCCGGCGTCCCGTAGAAGTTGCCCGCGTGGCCAAACCGTGGTTGCGCCTTCGCCTGCCAGAGAACGCGCCCGCTCTGGGCGTTCAAGGCGTAGACATGGCCGGAGTAGTCGCCGACGAAGAGACGGTTGCCCGAGATCGCAACGCCCCCTTTCACCTGACCATGCAGCTTCGTCACCCAGCGCACCTTCCCGGTGCGGCGCCGCAGCGCCCAGACGCGCCCGTTCCAGTCGCCGACGTAGACGCCGGCGCCGACGACGAGCGGCGATGACTCCGACGGCCCGATCGTCTTGCGCCAGCGCACGGTGCCGTCGCCGACCGCGAAGGCGATCACCTCGCCCGTCAGCTTCGCGCTCGGCTGGCGGTTGCACGGCGGTGCGTTCAGAAACGCCTCATAGACGACGTGCCGGTCGACCGCGGGCGAGGCAGCAACACAGCGGTGCGAGACGTAGCTCCAGGCCTTGCGGCCGTTGGCAGCGCCGACGCCGAACATCACTCCCGCGTTGTTCGAGAAGAACAGGCGACCGTAGGCGACCGCCGGCGGGAACTCGACGAGTGTCCGTGCGTGAAACGTCCACGCGCGGCGAAACGGCGGGGCAAGCGAGATGCCGTTCGCGAATCGCAGCCGCTCTGCGTCATGGCCGAAGGTCGGCCAGGCGACCCCGGGCTCCTTCGGCTTCGTCGCGACCGTCTCCGTCGGGACGAACTCGACGGTCGACGAGCCCTTCACGTCACGAGCCTGCTGCTTCACGTGCACGTAGTAGGCGACACCGGCGCCTGCGATCAGCAGCACGACGGCGACGCCGGCTGCGAGCAGCACGCGCCTCATCGATGCTCGACCGCGTAGAGGCGGGAGTAGCCGTGCAGGAGCAGGCGGTCGCCGCTGCCCGAGACGGGAACGTATTCCCCGTGCGGGAAAGAGAGCACGATCCGGCCGCTGCGCGCATTCACCCCGACGATGCGGTGTGAGAACGAGCCCGCGTACGCGATCCCGTCGACGACGACCGCGGCGCCCGAGATCGGGCCGCCGGTGCGGTGCGCCCAGAGCGTCCTCCCGTTTGCTGCCGACACTGCATAGAACACGCCGTTGTACGAGCCGAAGAAGACGCGCCCGCTCGCGACCGCAGGGGACGAGTAGACGTACGAGCCGGTCGAGCGGCGCCAGAGAAACCGGCCGC
>JBAQHS010000136.1:0-3209 GCA_049288455.1 Gaiellaceae bacterium
TCGATCGGCGGCAACCATCTCATTCACGCGCTGCGCCGCAACGTGAACATCAAGATCCTGATGCTGAACAACCAGATCTACGGGCTCACCAAAGGCCAGTACTCACCGACGTCAGAGCAAGGAAAGGTGACGGGCTCGACGCCCATGGGCAGCGTCGACTATCCGTTCAACCCGCTCTCTGTTGCGTTGGGCGCCGACGCGACCTTCGTCGCACGTGCGTTGGACACCGACAAGCCGGGGCTGACGAGCGTGCTGCGCCGAGCGGCGAAGCACAAGGGCACGGCGTTCGTCGAGATCTTCCAGAACTGCAACATCTACAACGACGGAGCCTTCGACTTCGTGCGCGACGAGAAGGAGAACCGGTTGTATCTCGAGCACGGAGCAGTCGCCGGCGACACGGGCATCACGCATGACGAGACCGACTTCGCGACGGCGTTCGCACTCTCACGCGTGACGTACGACACGCACGGGGTCGTGCCGCTGGGCGTGTTCAGAGACGTGCAGCGCGACAGCTACGACGAGCTCGTGGCGGCGCAACTCGCGAACGCGAAGGGCGATGGGGACCTGCAGTCGCTCGTTGGCTCGGGCGATACCTGGTCCATCGGCTAGCCGACTCGATCTCGGGAACCGTGGACGGTCAGGCTGCGAGCGACTTACTAGCCTGACGCTCGCGCGGGATCCGCACGACCTTCCAGGCGAGCCCGAGCTTCTCGAGCCCGGTGATCACCCAGCCGCCCGGATCCATCGACCGCTCGAACCGAGCCATGCCGTGGAAGGCTGACGATGGGAACGCGTGGTGGTTGTTGTGCCACGACTCGCCAAAGGAGATCAGGCTGAGGATCCACACGTTGCGGCTCTCGTCGGTCGAGCGGAAGCGCCGGCGGCCCCAGAAGTGGCAAATGGAATTGATCGAGAAGGTGACGTGGTGGAGTAGGAAGATCCGGATCGCGCCGCCCCACAGCAAACCCGTCACCGCGCCCTGCCAGGTGCCCGCGATCGCGAAGCCGAGCAGCGCCGGCAGCGCCAACCCGACGACGAGCCACAGCGGGAAGAGCCGGTTGATCGTCTTCATGCCGCGCTCGGCGATCAGGTCCGGCACGTACTTCGAAATATCTGCACGGCCCTCGTGCACGAAGAGCCAGCCGACATGCGCGTGGAACAAATTCTTCGCCGCGGCGACGAAGCCGTTGCCGCCGCCGACGTGGGGGCTATGCGGATCGCCCTCGACGTCCGAGAACTGATGGTGCTTGCGATGGTCGGCGACCCACGCGAGCACCGGGCCCTCGACCGCCATCGAGCCGAGAATGGCGAACGTCCAGCGCACCCACTGCTTCGTCTGGAATGCGCGATGCGTGAACAGGCGGTGATACCCGACGGTGATCCCGACGCCCGTCAACACGTAGCCGACGGCGAGCAGGCCGATGTCTGTCCAGTTCACCCACGTGTTCCACAGCAGGCCGATCGCAATGATCAGCCCCAGGAACGGCAGCGTCACTCCGAGGAGGTTCGCGACCTTGTGCGCACGGCTCACGGCGTAAAGGTAGCGCGCGTCGCCGTCGGCAAGGTCATCTCCGCCAGGTATCCCCGCCTGACAGCAGATGCAAACGACACTAGCTGCGGATCCGTCCGGGGCGGAGCGGGCGCGCGTGCGCGCTGAGTTTCTCGAGCGCCCGTGTCAGGCTTTTGACGTCGGCGTCGGACAGGAGGCGTGAGAAATGCTGCTCGATCCCATCGCGGTGGTGACGGCGCGCTGTCTCGAGCGTCGTACGACCCTGGTCGGTGAGGACGACGAGGATTGAGCGCCTGTCGTTCTCGGGGCGCACGCGACGGACGAGGCCGGCGGCTTCGAGCCGGTCGACGACACGGGTGAAGCCGCTCTTGCTGTACAGGATCCGCTCGGCGAGCTCGTTCATCCGCAGCCCGTCGGGGGTCTCCTCGAGGTGGACGAGGACGTCGTACGACCGCATCGGAATCCCTGCGTCGCGCTCCAGTTCGGCGTCGAGCACGTCGAGGAGCGCGAGGGCGCTCTCGAAGTAGAGCCGCCACGCGCGCAGCCGTTCGGGCGAGGGGCTTGACAACGATCCTTCGCTTTGGGATAGTTCGCTCTGCAACTGTTCTTTCATGGACAGTTGCAGATCATATCAGCGGATCGGGAAGGGAGCAGAAATGAGTGTGGTTACCGCAGAGCGTGCGAAGGACGGCTATCTGCTCGGCAAGGACGAAGGGGAGGCGTACTGGCTCCTCGGGATGCTGCAGACGATCAAGATCGGCAGGGACGACACGGCCGGGCAGTACGGGCTGCTCGAGATCGTCGTGCCCGCCGGTGTGGGGTCGCCGTGGCACGTCCACCCCGAGGAGGACGAATGGTTCTACGTCCTCGAGGGTGAGCTGACCTTCTGGGTTGCCGACACATCTCTCTCGCTGACCGCCGGTTCGTTCGCGTTCGGCCCCAAGGGAGTGCCGCACACCTTTTACGCCGAGGCAGGCGGAGCAAGGGCACTGGTCGGCTTCGCGCCGATGCAGTTCGAGGGATTCCAGCGAGAAGTCGGGGAGCCGGCACCCGAGCGCGTGCTGCCGCCGCCACTCGAGGGCCACCCGGACATGGCGAAGCTGCTGCCGATCGCCGAGCGCAACGGAATGGTCATCCTCGGCCCCCCAGGCCCGCCGCCCGGCCACTGAACGCCTGTACCGCGAGGCGCGTCCGCTCACGTGACGGGCGGGCGCAGCCTCGGGCCGCAGACTAGGAGCCGAGCGAGATCGAGCCGTCGTCGCCGATCGTCCAGTGCGGGTTGTGCGCGACCTCCCACGGATGACCATCGGGGTCGACGAAGAGGCCGGAGTAGCCGCCCCAGAACGTCTCCGCTCCCTCGCGAGCGATGCGCGCGCCCGCACGGCGCGCCTCCTCGATCACCGCGTCGACCTCGGCCGGCGAGCGAACGTTGTGCGCGAGCGTCACGCCGCCCCAGCCGCCGTTGTCTTCGACGCCGGAGTCCTCGGCCAGTTGCTCGCGGCCCCACAGCCCGATGATCATCCCGCCGGACGGGAAGAACACCACGTCGTCCGCGGGCGCTGCACCGGTCACCCAACCGAGCGCCTCGTAGAACGCGCGCGCTCGCGCCAAGTCGGCGACGCCGAGCGTCACCAGGCTGAGACGCTGCTCCATCGAGCGATTCTAGATCCGCTGGCACAATCGGCGGGTGAGCTCTACA
>JBAQHS010000137.1:0-10037 GCA_049288455.1 Gaiellaceae bacterium
GCGCGCCAGCGCGCGGCCACCGCTTCGACCTCCTTGCCTTCCTCCCGTGCCTGACGCAGTTCGTGCCCGATCAGATCCTCGGGCTGAATCCACGTCACCCTCACACCGGCACCTGCGGCTCCTCCGCGACGAGCGTCTCCATTGCCTCGACGCGGCGCGCGTGCCGCTCGACATCGCGGGCGAGGATGTCGACCGCCACTGCTGCCATCACGCGGCCGGGTTCCTCGAGGTCGTAGTGGCTCGCTTCGCCCACTTCCTCGACCCAGTCGGAACGGACTGCAGCCCCGCCGCCGAGTGCCCCGGCGAGTGCGCCACCCATCGACGCGATCGAGTCGGAGTCGCGACCGTAGTTCACTCCGCCGAGAATCGTCTCGTTGCAGTCGCCGCCGGTCGCGACGAGCAGTCCGAGTGCGAGCGGTAGCTCTTCGATGCTCTGCAGGCGACTCGGAATCCGTGCGCCGAGACCGGGCTCTTTGTACGGCACGCCGACCGAATCGAACGGCGCGAAGGCGTCGCGCAACGCCTCGAGCCCGCCGTCGCGCCACCCGCTCAGGCCGGACGCCGCAACGGTGACGGCATCGATGGCGGCGCGCGTGCCGTCGTGGGCAAGCCGCAGGCATGTCTCGACGACGCTCGCGATCGTTGCGTCCGGACGCATAGCCTCCGCGATCGCGGCAGCGAGCACCGCTGCCGCTTCGCGGCCGTAGCTCGACTGGTGCGCACCGGAGATCTCGACCGCCTCCGCATACGCACCGTCCGGGTCGCCCGCATTCGCAATGCCGACCGGCGCGATGTACATCGCCGCACCGCAGTTCACGATGTTGCCGACACCGCCCTCGCGTGGATCGGCGTGCCCGTACTTCAGTTTCGCGACCAGCCACTTCTCGGCCAGGAAGAGGCGGTGATAGAGGAGATCCTCGCGCCCGTACTCGGGAATCCAAACCTTGTCCTCGATCAGCTGCGGCACCAGCTTCGACTCGATGTCGAACGCGTCGAGATGGTCGCGCTTCTCTGAGTAGACGTTCACGAGCGCGCGGGTCATGAGCGTGTCGTCGGTGATGTGCCCATCGCCCTTGTGGAACGGCGAGAGCGGCCTCTCGATGCCCTTCGTCTGCCGGATCGACGGCACGATCCCTTCGACCGGGCCGTTGAAATGGTCGGCGATCTCCGTGGCCTCCCAGCCTTCGGTCGCACCGCCGAGTGCGTCGCCGACCGCGGCGGCGGCGAGGGCGCCGATCGCGCTGTCGCTGAGTTGATTCTTCGTCACACGACCTCCTTGTGCGTTGACCGTATCCCGCCGCCGGCGCGGCGCGCGCCGGCGGCGGGACGTGGCGTCAGTGTCAGTGAGTGTTGACCGTCGTCCAGCCCGACGAAAGTGCCGTCGAGAGGTCGGACAGGCTTGACTTGTTCTGGAAGTACGCCTGCAGAGCCGGAGTTGCGATCTGGCTCTTGAAGCGCGGGTAGTTGACGAGGTAGTTGAGCGGGTGCTGGCGAAGGTCGGGCAGCGACGAGATCGCCACCTTCCAGCTGCCGTAGTGCTTCGTCGATTTGACGAGCTTCTTGCCTGCCGCCGGGTTCGACGGGATCAGCCAGTCGCCCGCGGCGAGCTTCTGCATGTTCTGCGCGTTCGCGAGATAGGCGAGGAACTGCACCGCCTCGGCTTTGTGCTGGCTCTGCGAGGTCACGGAGTACGTCTGCGGATCGGCCATCTGATCCTGCGACGTGCCCTTGAGGAGCGGGAGCAGCGCCCAGTGGAAGCCTGCGGGCGCGTCCGTAATCATCTGCTGTGCGGCGTAGTTGCCCTGGATCGTCATCGCGTACTTGCCCGCGAAGAAGCCGGGGAGCACGCCGCCGCCGCTCGAGCCGACCGCGGCCGGATCGATGCTGCCGTCCTGCCAGATCATGTCGTGCACGGTCGTCAGGTACTTCGACTCGGCAGAGGTGACCTTCACGACCCACTTCCCGGCTGCCTTGTCGAAGTAGAAGAACGTCCCGCCGAAGTTCAGTGCGAGCGACATCGACACCGACGCCGGGGACTTCAGGCCCCAGCCGACACCGAACTTGCCGTTGCCGGTGAGCTTCTTCGCGGCGGCCCGGAACTGCGCCCACGTCCACGGGCTCGCAACGGTGGGGAGCTTGACGCCCGCCGCTTTCAGCGCGTCGACGTTCGCGAAGACGTTGTAGGTCTGCAAGAGCGTCGGCACAGCCGTCACCTTGCGGCCGAACGTGACCGAATCCCAGACGCGCGGCGCGATGCTCGCCCGCAGGCTCGCCGGGATCAGCTTGCGGATGTCCGCGATGTAGCCCTGCTGGGTGAAGCCGGCGATGTCGGCGGCCTCGTCGTGAACGATGTCGGGGGCTGTGCCGCCGGCGAAGTTCGTGACCATGTAGTCGTGGACGGTGTTCGGATCGATCTGGATCTCGTTCACCTTGATGTTCGGGTGGCTTGCGTTCCACGAGGCGACGATCTGCTTCGTCGCGGCGACCGTGGTCGGCTGCCAGACGTACGTCATGAAATTGATCGTGACCGTCGCGTGGTGCTTCCCCGTCTGGGCGGAGGCGGCCGTCACGGCCAGGACTGCACATGCGAGCACTGCGCAGACAGCGGTGAGCTGTCTCTTCATTCGTCGAGCCCCTTTCTGTTGGGATCCCTGGGGGGAAGATCCATGTGGCCGATCCATGGCTAACCCTTCACGGCTCCACTGAGGAGGCCGCTCGTCAGCCAACGCTGCATGACCGAGAAGAAGAGGAGGCTCGGGAGGGTCGCGAGCAGCGATGCTGCTGCGAGCGGACCGAGCCTGATCTGTCCCTCGATTCCGACGAACTGGGCGAGCTTCACCGGGAGCGTCACGAGCCCCGGGCTCTGCAGGAGCACGAGTGCGAAGAAGAACTCGTTCCAGGCAGAGATGAACGCGAAGAGCAAGGTGACGACGACCCCGGGCGCGAGCAGCGGCGCGATCACTCGGATCACGATCTGGATCCGGCGCGCGCCGTCGACCGCGGCGGCCTCTTCGAGGTCGCGCGGGATGTTGCGGATGTAGCTCTGCAGCATCCAGAGGATGAACGGCAGCGACCAGACGAGGTACACGAGGATCAGCCCCGAGTGGCTGTTCGTCAGGTGCAGATCGCGCAGCACGAGGAAGAGCGGGATGATGATCAGGATCGACGGGAACATCTGGCTGACGAGGATGTAGCCGAGCCCGAGCTTCGAGACGAAGCCGCGTGTGCGTGCGAGGACGTAGGCGGCGGGCAGCCCGACGAGGGTCGTCAGGATCGCCGTGATGACCGAGACCTTCAGGCTGTTCAGCCCCGAGTGGACGAGGTCAGCGTCGCGCAGAGCGTCCGAGTAGTTCTGGAGCGTCGCGTGCTTCGGCACGAACGACGGATGAAGCGCGACGAGCTCTCGCGAGTTCTTGAAGCTGATCGAGACGAGCCAGAGCAGCGGGATCGCGAGGAAGATCATGTAGCAGAGGAGCGCGACGTACTGGCCGGCCTTCACGAGCCGCGGATGGTGCGACGTGATCATGCGAGCGCCTCTTTCAGTCGGCCGAACATGTAGACCGAGAGGACGACGGCGATCACCACGACCATCGCGTCGCCGAGCGCCGACGCGTAGCCGAACTCGCCGTATTTGAAGGCGGCGTTGTAGGCGAACAGCATTGGTAACTGCGTTTTCGTTCCCGGTCCGCCCTGGGTGAGGATGTAGACGATGCCGAACGAGTTGAAGTTCCAGATGAAGTCGATCGACGTGATCGCGAGGATCACCGGGCGCAGTTGTGGCAGCGTGATGTGCAGGAAGCGCCGCCAGCTCGTGGCGCCGTCGACCGCAGCCGCCTCGTGCAGCTCGCCCGCGATTCCTTGCAGTCCCGCGAGGAGCGCCACCGTCGTCTGCGGCATTCCCGCCCAGACACCGACGAGGATCACCGCGGGCAGCGCCCATTTGAAGTCGGCGAGCCAGTCGATGTGCTGGCCGGGAAGACCGGTGCGCCGCAGGCTCTCGTTCAGCAGGCCTGCTTGCGGTTGGTAGAAGAGCGTCCACATGATCCCGACGACCACGGGTGGCATCGCCCACGGGACGAGTGCGAGCGAGCGCGCCACCCAACGGGCACGGAGATTCGTGTTCAGGAGCAGGGCGAGCCCGAGTGCGAGGGCGAACTGCACGAGCGTCACGCTGATCGCCCAGATGAAACCGATCTTGAACGAGTTGATGAACAGGCTGTCGTGGATCAGGCGGTGGAAGTTCGCGAGCCCGACCCAGTGCGTCGAGATCTTGAAACCCGCGTGTGCGTCGGTGAAGCCGAGGTAGATCCCGCGGGCGAGTGGGATCAGACTGAGAAGGACGATTGGGATCAGCGCGGGGACGAGCAGGAGCATCGTCTCGCTCGCGGAGAGCGAGGTCGAGCCGCGGTTGCGGCGACGGCGCGGCCCGAAGGGGAACGGGCGAGACCTGCCCTGGGGCGGCGAGAGCACCTCGCTCATGCCGCGGGCGTTCCTGCCGTCGACGACGAGCGCACGCGCAGTTCCGCCGCGACGTGAACGCGGACGGCCGGGCGCGACGGATGCTCGATGCGGTCGAGCAACAGTCGAATCGCGTGCCGCGCCCGCTCGACCGACCCGAGATCGACGCTCGAGAGCGACGGCCACGTGATCTCGACGAGCTCGCTGTTGTCCATCCCGACCACGGCGACGTCGTCGGGAATCACACGGCCGGCAGAACGAAGCGCGTCGATAGCGCCGGCTGCGAGCAGGTCGTTCGCGCAGAGCAGGCCGTCGACATCGGCGCGATCGAGCAGCCGCAGTGTCGCCGCGCGGCCGGACTCGATCGAGAACTCGTCCGCCGCCTCGATCACGCGCTCATCGCGTTTCTGCTTCGCGGCGCGCAGTCCGTCGAGATAGCCGAGTCGCCGCGCGGCACCGGGGGTCGTGCTCACCGGGCCGTTCACGAGTCCGATGCGTCGCCTGCCGCCCGCGTGCAGGTGCTTGACCGCGAGCGCGGCCCCGCGGCGTGAATCTGCGCCGACAGCATCGACCGCGATGCCCTCGGGAACCGTTCCGATCACCACGAGCGGTGCGGCCGCACGCTCGAACTCGGCGAGGTGCGCGGGGGTGACGTTCAGCGGCACCAGGATCAGGCCGTCGACGAAGCGGCGGCGTAGGTCGCGCAGGATCTCGAGCTCGTCTTCGGCGTCGGCGTTCGTCGAGTGGAGGACGAGGCGGCAGCCATGCTCGTGCGCGACCGCCTGGATCGCGCGTGCCATCGAGGCATAGACGGGGTTCGAGACGTCGGGCAGCGCGAAGGCGATCTGCCCGGTTCGCTTCGAGCGCAGCGACCGGGCCGAGGCGTTCGGCAGGTAGCCGACCCGCTCGGCTGCCTCGAGGACCTGGGTGAGCGTCTCGGGGCGGGTGCCGATGCCGTTCAGGACGCGTGAGGCCGAGGCGACCGAGACGTTGGCCAGCTTGGCCACTTCGGCCAGGGTCGGCGCACCGGATTCTGGAAGAGATTCGCTCACAGGCTGTAATCGGTTACAGAGAACGATTACAGTACGAGTCGCCCCTTGCCACGTCAAGGCTCAATTCAGGAGGATCGCTCGAATGGCCGAGATCGCGTTCGCCGAGGTGACCAAGCGTTTCGACGACGGGACCGTCGCGGTCGACGGTGTGACGATGGAGGTCGGGGACGGCGAGTTCATGGTGCTCGTCGGCCCATCCGGCTCGGGCAAGACGACGATGATGCGGATGGTCGCCGGGCTCGAGGCGATGAGCGGTGGCACGATCGCGATCGGCGGCCGAGTCGTCAACGACGTGCCTGCGCGCAGCCGCAATGTCGCGATGGTCTTCCAGAACTATGCGCTGTATCCACACATGACCGTCGGGAAGAACATGGGCTTCCCGTTGCGCCTCGCGAAGGTGCCGAAGGCCGAGGCGGCGGGTCGCGTGCAGCACGCGGCGGACATGCTCGGCATCGGCGATCTGCTCGAGCGGAAGCCGCGCCAGCTCTCGGGCGGACAGCGCCAACGTGTCGCGATGGGGCGGGCGATCGTGCGTCAGCCCTCGGCGTTCCTGATGGACGAGCCGCTCTCGAACCTGGACGCGAAGCTGCGCGTCGAGATGCGCGCGTACATCGCGCGTCTGCACCAGGAGCTGAAGACGACCACGCTCTACGTGACCCACGACCAGTCCGAGGCGATGACGATGGGCGACCGCGTGGCGCTGATGCGCGACGGGCGGATCGAGCAGCTCGACACGCCGAACACGCTCTACGACCGGCCACGCAACCTGTTCGTCGCGGGATTCATCGGCTCGCCGGCGATGAACGTCGTGCGCGGCACCGTCACGGGCCGCTCGGTGACGGTGGGGGGGCTCGAGCTGCCGCTCAGTGACAGTGCGCCCGACCTGCGCGCCTACGAGCAGCGGGAGCTCCTTGTCGGCATCCGGCCGGAGTCGTTCTCGGACGCGGCGCACGAGGCGAGCACGGTCGGGCGCTACCTCTTCGACGCCCGGGTCTCGCTCGCGCAATCGATGGGGTCGGAGGTCGTCGCGCACTTCGCACCTGCGAGCGGCGCCGTCGAGACGGAGGACGTCTCGTCGTTCACGGGCGAAGCCGGAGACGTCGCCGGCCGCGACCAGCTCTCGAGCGCGCGGCAGCTCGTCGGCAGGTTCGACCCGCGAACGAAGGCCGCCGCCGGATCGGTGACGCACGTCTCGGTCGACCTCGAGCGCATCCACTTCTTCGATCCCGAAACCGAGCTCGCGATTCGCTGACCGCGGGTTCCTCCGGCTCGTGGCTGGCGGGATTTGTCAGGATGGCGGCATGACTTCCCGCTACCTGCACACCATGATCCGGGTCACCGACCCGGCGAAGAGCCGCGCCTTCTACGAAGCGCTCGGCATGGAGTTCCGGCGCGAGTCGCCGATCGTCCGGAACGGCGAGACGGAGGCGACGCTCTACTTCCTCGGTTTCCCGGGCCAGGAGGAGGAGCTCGAGCTGACGTTCAACCACGACGGCAGCACGTACGAGCTCGGGACCGCCTACGGCCATGTCGCGATCGGGGTCGACGATCTCGACGCCACCCTTGCAGGTCTCGCCGAGCAGGGCATCGAGCCGGAGCGCGCGCCGTACCAGGTGCGCGAAGGCGGCTCATGGCTCTGCTTCGTGCGCGACCCCGACGGCTACAGAATCGAAGTCATCGGCCGCAGCGGGAAATAGCCGTTGAACAAGCCGTTTCTTTAGCTTCGTTCGGTATCTCTCGAACTGATCGGGCGTGAGGACGCTCGCCCATGCGAGTGTTCGTGTATGTTCCCTGAATGGCCACCGCAGCTGTACGGGCTGGGATCTATGCGCGTATCTCGTCTGACCGTGAGGGAGACGGTTTGGGTGTGGCGCGGCAGATCGAGGACTGCGTGCGGCTGGCGGAGCGGAAGGGCTGGCAGGTGGTTGAGCAGTACGTCGACGACGACGTGAGCGCCTGGAGCGGGAAGAAGCGGCCGCAGTACGCGCGGAGCTTGGAGGATCTCGAGGCGGGCGCGATCACCGGGCTTCTTGTCTATGACCTCGACCGGCTGCATCGTCAGCCGAGTGAGTTGGAGTCGTTCATCGAGTTGTGTTCGCGGTTGCGGTTGACGAATGTGGCGTCGGCTAGCGGCGACATTGACTTGACGACGCCGGAGGGACAGTTTCAGGCCCGTATCCTCGGTGCAGTGGCGAAGAAGGAGAGCGACGATAAGAGCCGCCGCATCCGACGCAAGCACGAGGAGATCGCCGCGAGCGGCAGAATCTCGGGTGGAGGCAGCCGTCCCTATGGCTACGACGACGACAAGCTCACGGTGCGCCCGGCCGAAGCGGCGATCGTTGTCGAGTGTGCGCGGCGGCTGCTTGCCGGGGAGCCGGTGCGCTCGATCGCCCGGGATTTGAATGAGCGCGGCGTTGCGTCGGCAAGCGGCGGGAAATGGGCGCCGCAGAGTTTGCGGCGGATGCTTGCCTCGCCGCGCATCAGCGGCCAGCGCGACCACCACAAGGAGATCGTCGCGAAGGCTGAGTGGCCGGGCATCATCAGCGTCGAGGACGGGGCGGCGATCCGTGCGCTGCTCGCGAATCCGGAGCGACGGACGAACAAGTCGGCACGCCGGTACCTACTCGGCGGGATCCTGGTCTGTAGCCACTGCGGCGAGCGGTTGGTCGCACGGCCCCGCGACGGCGGGAAGCGCCGCTACGCCTGCGCAAAGGGGCCAGGGTTCGCGGGCTGCGGCAAGACCTACGTCAACGCGGATGACGTCGAGGCGTTCGTCGTTGAGGCGGTGCTGCACCGACTCGACTCGCGCGAGTTGCAGCGCAGCCAGGAAAGACGACAGCGGAGCGCACCCGAAGCGAAGCGGTGGCTGGACGAGATCGAGACAACGCAGGCGCAGCAAGTCGAGCTCGCGACCGCGTACGGGAACCGCGAGATCTCGATGGACGAACTGCGGGCCGCGCGCGCACCGATCGAGCAGCGCCTCACCCACGCCCGCAAGCAGCTGCAGAAGGTCTCGCGGACGAATGTCCTAGACGGCTACGTCGGCAACAGCGAGAAACTCCGCGGCGAGTGGGACTCGCTCGACCTCAGCCAGCAGCACGCGATCGTCGCCGCGGTCGTTGATGTGATCGTTGTCGGCCCGGCACGCCGCGGCTACAACCGCTTCGACGAGTCACGGCTCACCCCGGCCTGGCGGCGCTGAGCCAGGATCTCCGCGACCTTATCCAACGCGACCGGGTCGGAGAGCTTCACCGGGACGCCCTGGTCCGCGCAAGTACGTTCGACCCACGCCATCGCGCGGGCCTTTAGGTCGTTAGTTCCACTGCGCCCAGCAGGCGGGCGGCCCACGCCACCCCTCCACACTCGACGACAACCAGACCCGCTCCGGCGACGAACCCATGAACCCCGAGGCGCGCTCGATCACGTCCTCCGCCGAGACGCCGTAGCACTCGACCTTGGCCGGCGGGAAACCCTGCGCGACCTCGTACCGATGAAGCCCCGTTAGCCGGCGTTCGTCCTCAACCTCGCGGCCGACGTAGCGCGCGAGGTACCGGGCTGCGAGCCGCGCCTCCCCCAGCGCACCCGAGCCGACCGGCAGCCCGTCCAGCAGCTTGATGTGCACGAACCCGTTGCCCCAGGAGCTTTCGATCAGCGTGCGTGGTACGAAGCGGCCGACCGCGAAATGCGCATGCAGACCGTGCCCGCCCGGATGCCACTGCGGCACCCACACATACGGAAACCGGCCCGCCTCAAGCCCGTCCCGTAGCCCACGGAAGAACCCTGCGAGATCACCACGCAGCCGGACCGGATCGTGGCAGCCCTCACCGCGGTAAGTGAGAGTGCCGAGCCGGTTCAGCCGGTTCGCGGCTGCGTAGCGGCGGAGCTTCGCCCGCGCCCGCCTGCCCGCCTCCTCCGCCGCCCGCTCCACATTCGGCGGCAACCCCGTCGGCAGCACTGTCCGCGGCACCGACAGACAGCCGCCACCCTCCCCGGCATCCGGGTACAACGACAACGCCCACAAGCTCTCTCTGCCACTCATGGCAGACATCCTGCCAAAGGTGGCAGACGGACAACCTTCGCCGCCTTCCCAGCACGGCTACTTCAGCGCGTCGAGGGAAACCTCCATCGACATCGCACGGCCCGCGTTGAAGTCCAGCCGCTCACGCACCCGCCGCTCGTTCTCCACCATCGTCCGCGTCAGAGCATCGATCAGCGGCCGAAAGTTCTCCTCACCCCAAACCGACCGGCACTCCGCCTGATGCCGATACGCCGATCGCTCCGACTCGTTCCAGAACTCGCGATAATCCTCGACACCCTCCAGCTCACGCCCGAGCTTCCGCTCCGCATACGCCCACATCGTCAAGAACCCCGCCACGCGAGTTGCCTTCGGCACCGCCTTGACCCCATCCCATGCACTCAAGGAGGTCTGTCCCGGCTTCATCCCCGCCACCGCAACCCGAGCCACCGTGTGCGCCAAAATCGAATCCTTTTTCCCCGCCATCTCCTGCCTATTCTGGCAGACCACCC
>JBAQHS010000138.1:0-2424 GCA_049288455.1 Gaiellaceae bacterium
ATTAGAGATGACGCGTGGATGCCGCTGCGGCGAGCCGCGGCTGCACCCACGCGTGAGAAGCTCTCAGCGGGCGGCGAACGCGCGGAGCGCGCTCAGGAGGCCGCGCAACTCGTAGCCGCGTTCGGTGAGCCGGTACTCCGTGCGCGGCGGACGCCCCTCGACCGTCGCGCGCTCGAGGATGCCGGCGCGCTCGAGCTCCGTGAGGCGGGTTGTGAGTGTTGCCGGCGGGATTGCTCCGACCGCCTGCAGGAACTCGTTGAACCGAACCGCGCCGTCGTGCGAGGCCCAGATGATCGAGACCGTCCAACGCCGTTCGAGGAGGTCCGCCGCGCGGCGGACCTCCTCGGGAACGGGCTTGCAGCTACGGCAGCGCATGCGCGCTCGGCACCGGCTCGAGTGCGAGTGCGAGCACCTCGTCGAGCGTCATCACCGGGTGGAACGACATCTCGGCGCGAACATCGGCCGGCACATCGTCCAGGTCGGCGCGGTTGCGCTCCGGGATGATCACGTCCGTCAGCCCCGCGGCGTGCGCTGCGAGGATCTTCTGCTTCAGACCGCCAATCGGGAGGACGCGGCCCTGCAGTGTCACCTCGCCGGTCATGCCGACGGTGTGCTTCACCGGGCGCTGCGACAGCAGCGACGCGATTGCCGTCGTCATCGTGATGCCCGCGCTCGGGCCGTCCTTCGGGATCGCGCCCGCGGGGACGTGCAGGTGGAACGAGCGGTTGTCGAACGTCTCGTCGTCGATGCCGAGCTCCTCAGCGTGTGAGCGGACGTAGGAGAGCGCGATGCGTGCGGACTCCTTCATCACATCGCCCAACTGTCCTGTCAGCACGAGCGGGTCGCTGCCCTTCATCGAGGTCGCCTCGATGAACAGCACGTCGCCGCCGGTGCCCGTCACAGCGAGGCCGGTTGCGACACCCGGCACCGCTGTCCGCTCGGCGGACTCCTGGAAGAACCGCTGGCGGCCGAGCGCATCGCGCACGAGGTCGAGGTCGACCGTCACCGGCGCCTCGGTCTTGCCCGAGACGATGCCGGTCGCGGTCTTCCGCAACAGCTTGCCGAGCTCACGCTCGAGCTGGCGGACGCCTGCCTCGCGGGTGTATTCGCTGACGATCGCCTCCAGCACCGGATCCGTGACTTCGACCTCGTCCTCGCGCAGCCCGTTGCGGTCGCGCTGGCGCGGCCACAGGTAGCCGCGCGCGATCGAGACCTTCTCGTCGACGGTGTAACCGTCGAAGCGAATGACCTCCATGCGGTCGAGCAGCGGTCCGGGGATCGTCTCGGCGACGTTCGCGGTGGCGATGAAGATGACCTGCGACAGGTCGAGCTCGACATCGAGGTAGTGGTCGCGGAACGAGTGGTTCTGCGCCGGATCGAGCACCTCGAGCAACGCCGCCGATGGGTCGCCGCGCCAGTCGGCGCCGACCTTGTCGACCTCGTCGAGCAAGATCACGGGGTTCATCGTCTCGGCATCGCGGAGCGCACGTACGAGCCGGCCCGGCATGGCGCCGATGTACGTCCTGCGATGGCCGCGGATCTCCGCCTCGTCGCGCACGCCGCCCAGCGACATCCGAACGAACTCGCGGTTGAGTGCGCGCGCGATCGACTCGCCGATCGAGGTCTTACCGGTTCCGGGAGGCCCGATCAGGGTCAGGATCGCGCCCGAGCGCTTGTCCTCTTCGATCCCGCGCTCCTCGCGAAGCTTGCGAACGGCGAGGTACTCGACCACGCGGTCTTTCACATCACTGAGGCCCGCGTGGTCCGCGTCGAGCACCTCACGTGCGTGAATCGGATCGAGCCGCTCCTCAGAGGTCTTGCCCCACGGCACGGCGAGCAGCCAGTCGAGGTAGGTGCGGATCATCTGCGACTCACCTGACTGGTCGCCCATGCGCTCGAGCCGCGCGACTTCGCGCTCGGCCTGCTCACGCACGTCGTCCGGCATGGCGGCCTCGGCGATCTTCGTGCGGTAATCGTCGACGGCTGTGCCGTCGTCTTCGCCGAGCTCCTTGCGGATCGACTCCATCTGGCGGCGCAGGATGTACTCGCGCTGCTGCTTCTGCGCGCCCGACTCGACGTCCTCGCGGATGCGCCTGCGCACCTGCAACTCGGCGAGTCGCTCGCGCTGTAGCCGCAGCGAAAGCTCGAGCCGCTCGACGACGTCGATCGCCTCGAGCAGTTCGACCTTCTCTCTGAACGTGATCTCGGGGGCGTACGCAGACGTGTCTGCGAGCGCGCCGGCGCCTGTGATCGCGCGCACGAACTCGTGGATGCGCGGATCGGCATCGCGCAGGTCGAGGATCTCCTCGACAACGGCGCGATACTCGCGCTCGAGTTCGACGGTGGCGGCGCGGGGCGGGTCGACGTCGGGGCGCTCCTCGACCTCGACGCGCAGCCGGCCGTCGGGGCCGGTGTGGGCGGCAC
>JBAQHS010000139.1:0-20232 GCA_049288455.1 Gaiellaceae bacterium
CACAAGGACCGGAGTATGTCGTCCGCGCCTCGCGCCTCGACGGCGAGCTCTGGGAGGTCTCGGCGAGCCCGCTCTAACGACGCGCCCGGCGGCGCCGACCAATCCGAGCCGAGCCGGCGGGTAGCCCGCACGAAAAAGCCGGTGCGGCCGCGCACCGGCGCACCCGCAACTACGACGGAGCCCGTGTGTGAGCGTTCGGTGATGCGCCTGTTTGGGACGAGGGCGAGGGGAGGAGAACCCGGTACCCTTCCCTCGATGTCACCGGCTCTCGGCTCGCTCGAAAAGGCCCTTCGCTTCGGCGAGGGGCGGCGCATGAAGCGGATCGCCGAGCAGGCGGCATACATCGCGACGCTCGAGCCGGACTTCCAGAAGCTCTCCGATGCCGAGCTCCGCGGCAAGACCGTCGAGTTCCGCGAGCGCCTCGAGAACGGCGAGTCGCTCGAGGACATCCTCTTCGAGGCATTCGCAGCCGTGCGTGAGTCGCGCCTGCGCGAATCGGATCAGCGCATCTTCGACGTCCAGATGATGGGCGGGATCGTCCTGCACGAGGGTGACATCGCCGAGATGAAGACCGGTGAGGGCAAGACGTTCGTCGCCAGCCTGCCGCTCTATCTGAACGCGCTCCCGGGCACCGGCGTGCACCTCGTCACGGTCAACGACTACCTCGCCCAGCGCGACGCCGCCTGGAACAGCGGGGTGTTCGAGCGGCTCGGCATGACCGTGTCGTTCATCGAGAGCGACATGCCGTTCGACAAGCGCAAGGACGCGTACAACGCCGACGTCACGTACGGCACGAACTCAGAGTTCGGGTTCGACTACCTCCGCGACAACATGTCGATCAACTTCGAGGGCGTCGTCCAGCGGGGCCACCACTACGCGATCGTCGACGAGGTCGACTCGATCCTGATCGATGAGGCCCGCACGCCGCTGATCATCTCCGGCGAGCCGACCACAGCGGCGAAGACGTACTACGACTTCGCGCGCATCGTCAAGGGACTCACGCGCGCGCAGTCGAAGGGCACGAAAGCCGACGATTCCGTGCTGTCGCAGGAGTTCGACTTCCTCTACGACGAGAAGCACAAGACGATCTCGCCGAGTGAGTCCGGGATCGAGAAGGTCGAGCGCGCGATGGGCGTCGAGAACCTCTACAGCCCGACGAACGTGCAGCTCGTCAACCACCTGATCCAGTCGTTGAAGGCCGAGGCGCTCTACAAGAAGGACGTCGACTACGTGATCGAGGACGGCGAGGTGAAGATCGTCGACGAGTTCACGGGCCGCATCATGGAGGGCCGCCGCTGGAGCGAGGGCCTGCACCAGGCGGTCGAGGCGAAGGAAGGCGTCGCGATCCAGGAGGAGCATCAGACCCTCGCCACGATCACCCTCCAGAACTACTTCCGCCTCTACGAGAAGCTCGGCGGCATGACGGGCACCGCAAAGACCGAGGAGAAGGAGTTCGTCGAGATCTACGGCCTCGACGTGGTCGAGATCCCCACGAACGTGCCGGTCGCGCGCGACGACAAGAACGACCTGATCTTCAAGAGCATCGACGCCAAGTTCAACGCGGTCGCCGACGACCTGAAGGAGCGCCACGACAAGGGCCAGCCCGTGCTCGTCGGCACGATCGCCGTCGAGACCTCGGAGTACCTGAGCGCCCTCCTCACCCGGCGCGGGGTCCCGCACAACGTGCTGAACGCGAAGGAGCATGCACGCGAGGCCGAGATCATCCAGGACGCCGGCGCGTATGGCGCCGTCACGATCGCGACGAACATGGCCGGCCGCGGCGTCGACATCAAGATCGACGACCGCGTCCGTGAGCTCGGCGGTCTCTACGTGCTCGGTACCGAGCGGCACGAAGCGCGCCGCATCGACAACCAGCTCCGCGGCCGGTCAGGCCGCCAGGGCGACCCCGGCGAGACCCGGTTCTATCTCTCCGGCCAGGACGACCTCGTGCGCCTCTTCGCCGGCGACCGGATCCAGAACATCATGGAGCGCTTCAAGCTCCCCGATGACCAGCCGATGGAGGCGTCGATCCTCTCGCGGCAGATCGAGAACGCGCAGAAGAAGGTCGAGGAGCAGAACTTCGTCGCGCGGAAGAACGTCCTCAAGTACGACGACGTGATGAACGTCCAGCGCCAGGTGATCTACGAGCAGCGCAACCGGGTGCTCCACGGTGAAGACCTTGCCGAGGACATCCGCGAGGAATGGCTGCCCGAGGTGCTGTCGAACGTCGTGTCCGAATACACGCTCGACGAGACGCAGTCCGAGTGGGACCTCGAGGGCCTCGTCGCCGCGATGGAGACCGTGTACGGCACCGGCGTGACCGCCGACGAACTGCGTGGACTCGACCGCGAGGTAGTCGTCCAGGAGTTCATCGACGACGCACTCGACGCGTACGCCGAGCGTGAGAAGGAGCTCAACCAGCTCGAAGAGGGGTTGATGCGCAACCTCGAGCGCTACATCGTCCTGCAGACCGTCGACATTCGCTGGCGCGAGCACCTCGAGAACATGGACTACATGCGCGAGGGCATCCACCTGCGCGGCATGGCCCAGAAGGATCCGCTCGTCGAGTACCGCAACGAGGGCCACACCATGTTCCTCGAGCTGAACCGGGCGATTCGCGAGGAGGTCGTGACCCTGCTCTTCCACGCCGAGGTCTCGACGGACGAGAACCTTCAGCAGCCGGCGCAGAACGGCCGCGGCGGCGGCGCGATGAGCTACGAGCACGAGTCGTATGCAGGCACCGAGGCGATCCTCGCGGCCGGCGGCGGCGCAGGGGTGGCGACGGCGGGTGTCGCCGGCGGCGGCTCCGTGCAAACGCCGCTGAAGCCGAAGGTGAACACCGAGCTCGAGACGATCGGCCGCAACGACCCGTGTTACTGCGGCTCCGGCAAGAAGTACAAGAAGTGCCACGGCGCTTGAGTTGCCGACGAGGCACCTCAAGCGACCGAACCCTCCGCTCGCCGACGACTCGATCCGGCTCGAGCCGTTAGCTCAGGCACACGCGTCCGACTTCGTCGAGCTGATCAAGGACTCGGACGTGAAGCGGTTCACGCTCGTGCCGAGTGGTGCAGACGGTGGGTTCGTGCGCGACTGGCTGGGGCGCTACGAGACCGGCTGGCTCGACGCGTCGCGCGCCGGCTTCTGCATTCGTGACATCCGTGACGACGCGTTCCTCGGTTTTGCAGCGATCGTGCGGCTCGATCTCGACGCTCGCGAGGCAGAGCTCGGTTACATGATCGTGCCCGCCGCGCGCGGGCGAGGCGCCTCGATACGCGCCCTCAACCTCCTGACGCGGTGGGCGTTCGACGAGCTCGGGCTCGAGCGGCTCGAGCTGCGCATCGATGTCGCGAACGTTCCCTCGGAGCGGGTTGCCGAGCGCGCCGGGTACCGCCGTGACGGCGTCCTCCGCAACGCCCACTTCAAGGAGGGCCTCCGCAGCGACACCGGTGTCTGGTCGCGGCTGCGGACGGACGAGCTACCATCGCCCGACGATGGCGGAGACCGGCGCAACTCTCACTGAGCAGCTCGATGAGCTCGGGGCCCAGCTCGACTGGGTCCGTGAATACCTTTGACCCGGTTACGCTCGAACGCCGTCTAGGGGAGCTCGAGAGCGAGCTCAATACGCCGGGTTTCTGGGACGACCAGAGCCGGGCGGCGAAGGTCTCGGCCGAGCATGCACGCGTCTCGCGCCGGCTCGAGGGCTACCGGACGCTCGTCCGCGACTACGAGGACGCACGCGAGCTCGCCGGGCTTGACGGCGGCGAGATGGACGGCGAGGTGGCCGCGTCGCTTGCGCCGCTCCGCAAGGAGCTGGAGGAGCTGCAGGAGGCCGCCCTGTTCGACGGCGAGTACGACGCGGGCGACGCCGTCGTGACGCTGCAGTCTGGAACGGGCGGCACCGACGCGCAGGACTGGGCCGAGATGATGCTCCGGATGTATGAGCGCTGGGCGGCCAACCGGGGCTTCGCCGTTGAGTTGCTCGAGGCGAGCCCGGGGGAGGAGGCGGGCATCAAGTCCGCCACCTTCACCGTCGGCGGCGAGAACGCCTACGGCATCCTGAAGGCCGAGCGCGGCAAGCACCGCCTCGTCCGCCAGAGCCCGTTCGACCAGGCCCACCGCCGCCACACCGCCTTCTCGACCGTGATCGTCGCGCCGCTCCTGCCCGAGGATGCCGCCGTCGAGATCGACGACGACGACCTGAAGATCGATACCTACCGCGCCCAGGGCGCCGGTGGCCAGCACGTGAACAAGACCGACAGCGCGGTGCGGATCACCCATCTGCCGTCCGGAATCGTCGTCCAGTGCCAGAACGAGCGCTCCCAGTCGGCGAACAAGCAGACCGCGATGCGCGTCCTGAAGGCCCGTCTGGTCGAGAAGGCCGAAGAGGAGCGTGAGGCGGTCATGGCGAAGGAACGGGGTGGATCGGCCGATACCGGGTTCGGTGGCGAGTCCGTCCGCTCCTATGTTCTCCACCCTTACCAACTCGTGAAAGACTCTCGTACTGGTTACGAAATGGGAAATGCCCAGGCGGTGCTCGACGGCGAGCTCGATCCGTTCATCCGGGAGTTTCTCCTGGCCAAGGCCGCAGGAAGAGTCGTCTAGGCAGTGAGCTACACTTGACCTCACCTTCGCACCCGGGCGCCTCGGTAGGCGGCGTCGCTCGAAACCTCGTGCAGGAACCCGATTTGACGACAGCCCCCTCTCCGACACTCGTCGTGGAAGATCCGCTCTCTGCCGCACGCCCCGTGTCGGCCAGCTCGATGATCGTCTTCGACCAGGTGACGAAGATCTACGAGCCCGACGTGCCCGCCCTGAGCGACGTCACCTTCCACATCGACAAGGGCGAGTTCGTCTTCGTCGTCGGCGCGTCGGGCTCCGGCAAGTCGACCCTCGTACGCCTCCTCCTGAAAGAGCTCGAGCCGACGACCGGCAAGATCGTCGTCGGCGGCCGTGAGCTCGGTCGCCTCAAGCATTCGAAGGTCCCGATGCTGCGCCGGAACATCGGCTGCGTGTTCCAGGACTTCAAGCTCCTCCCGCGCCGGACTGCCGCCGAGAACGTCGCGTATGCGCTGAAGGTGCAGGGCGAGAGCAGCACGGCGATTCGCAAGAAGGTGCCCGAAGTGCTCGCGATGGTCGGGCTGTCGCACAAGATGTCGTCGCTCCCCGACGAGCTCTCCGGTGGCGAGCAGCAGCGCGTCTCGATCGCGCGCGCGTTCGTGAACCACCCGCCGCTCCTCGTCTGCGACGAGCCGACCGGCAACCTCGATCCGGACACCTCGGTCGGGATCATGCAGCTGCTCTACCGCATCAACCGCAGCGGCACGACGATCCTGATGGTGACCCACGACCGCGAGATGGTCGACAAGATGCGCAAGCGCGTGATCGCACTCGAAGGCGGACGCCTCGCGCGTGACGAGCGGCGGGGTGGCTACGAATGACCGGCCGCTTCAAGCTCCTCTTCTCCGAGGCGTGGCGGTCGCTCGGCGCGAACCTCTCGACGACGGTCGCCGCGACGATGACCGTGCTCATCGGGATGTTCCTGCTCGGGCTCTTCATCGCGCTCGGCAGCTGGACCGTCTCGTGGTCGAACCACGTGAAGAAGGAGCTCGTCGTCAAGGTCTACTTCCTGCCCACCGCGACGAAGGCCGACAAGAACAACCTCGCGAACGCGCTGCAGCAGAACCCGTACGTGCGTCCAGGCCCCACCGGCGTCATCTACATCTCGAAGGAGCAGGCGCTGCAGAACATGAAGCGCAAGTACCCGGAGCTGGTGAAGAACCTGACGTCGAATCCGTTCCCCGACACGCTGCAGGTCTCACCGTCGCGCGCCGAGGACGTCGACAAGCTCTACCAGTCGCTCGTCCTGCCGCACAAGCCTGCAGGCGTCGACACGGTGCACGACGGCAAGCAGGTGTCGCACCGCATCCTTCAGGTCGCGCACGTGATCGAGGCGGTGTTCACACTCGCCACCCTTGTGCTCCTGATCGCGTCGATCTTGCTCATCTCGAACACCATCCGGCTTTCCATCTTCTCGCGGCGACGTGAGATCGAGGTGATGAAGCTCGTCGGTGCGACGAACTGGTTCGTCCGCGGCCCGTTCATGCTCGAGGGCCTCTTCTGCGGCCTCGCCGGCTCGATTCTCGCCGTCGTCTTCCTGGTGCTCGGCAAGGCGATAGCCCTGCCGTCGATCCTCCCGCATCTCTCCGGCGACTCCGACGTGAAGGCGCTTGCCTTCCCACTGACAGCGCTGATCCTGATCGGAATGGGCCTTGGCCTGGGCGCGATCGGCTCAGGGCTGACGATCCGCCGCTTCCTGAAGGTCTAGCCACTCCTTCGACACTTCCGGATCGCGGGGCTCTGTCGTAGAGTCCAGTCCCATCGTGCGGCGGACGGCGGTTCTGGCGATAGTGCTCGCGGCCCTCGTGGCCTTTGGCAGTGGCCTTGCGCTGTGGCCGGCGAGTCACGTCAGGGCTTCCAGCCCCGAGCTGGCGCAGGTGCGCGCCGAGCTCGCGGCCCGCTACTACCGCACGCTGTCGCCGGCCGTCCTCGCGAAGCAGAGCGTGCCCGCGCTGATCGCGTCGCTGCACGACCGGTACACGAACTACCTCACGCCGGCGGAATACCGGGCGGCGCGCCGTGCCTACGTCGGTGGCTACGGCGGCATCGGCGTGCTCGTGCTGCCGGGGCCGGGCGGCCTGCTCGTCCGCCGCACGGTGCAGGGGCCGGCCCGGCTCGCCGGCATCAAGTCCGGCGACATGATCCTCTCCGTCGACGGTTCGAGCACCGCGTCGCTCTCATTTCATGAGGCGCTCGGCCGCATCCTCGGCCGTGCCGGGAGCCGCGTGTCGCTGCGGGTCTGGCGCCACGGTCACACGCTCGAGTTCGTGCTCGTGCGCCGGCACTTCAAATTGCAGCCCGTGCACGCGCGACTCGTCGGGCATGTCGGCGTGGTGCGCATCTCGGCGTTCTCGCGCGGCGCCGCGCGAACGACGACCTCGGTGGTGAAGCAGCTGACCCGGCGCGGTGCGACGTCGCTCGTGCTCGACCTGCGCGGTGACCCGGGCGGCCTGCTGAGCGAGGCGGTCGGAGTCTCCTCGCTCTTCCTGCACGGCGGCGCGACGATCGTCTCGCTCGCGGGTGCGCACCGTCCGCTCGAGATCGTCTATGCGCGGCCCGGTGGTCCGACCACGATCCCGCTCGCCGTGCTCGTCGACGGCGGCAGCGCGAGCGCCTCCGAGGTCGTCGCGGGCGCGCTGAAGGATCACGGGCGGGCGACGATCGTCGGCGAGCCGACGTTCGGCAAGTCGCTCGTTCAGGAGGTCGCCCAGCTTCCGTCCGGCGGGGCGCTGAAGCTGACCGTCGCTCGCTACCTGACCCCTGCCGGTGTCGACATCTCGCGCGGCGGGGTGCAGCCTGACGTACGCTCGCGGCACGCCCTTGTCGCAGCACTCCGACTCCTCACGGCTGGTCGTCGAAGTTAGCCGCCGCGGGCGGCTCGTCACCGGCGACCCCTATTTCACGCCGGGCGTCCCACTCCAGCTCGATGTGAAGGGCCACGGCGAGGTCGAGTCCGGCGACCTCGCGGTCGTGCGCACCGGCCGCGGGCGCGCGCGGCTCGAGGAGGTGATCGGACCCGCCGACCACGTCGAGAACGTGCTCGAGGCGCTGCTCGTCGAGCGTGGCGCACGGAAGCCCTTCGAGCGGCAAGAGCTTCCCGAGATCGAGACGGCGAACCGGGTCGATCTCCGTGACCTCCTCACCTACACCGTCGACCCGGATACGGCGAAGGACTTCGACGACGCGCTCTCGTTTCGCCGTGAGGGTGACGGCATCCGTGCCTGGGTGCACATCGCCGACGTCTCATACTTCGTCCCCGCCGGCTCAGCGCTCGATCAGGGAGCAGCGCAGCGAGCGCTCTCGACCTACGTGCCGGGAAAGGTCGCGCCGATGCTGCCGCACGCGCTCGCCGACGACGCCTGCTCGCTCCGCCCGAATCAGGATCGGCTCTGCGTCACGGTCGAGCTGCCGCCGGGTGGGGGAGAGCCGGAGTTCTACCGCTCCGTCATCCGCTCCGACGCACGACTCACCTACGGCGAGGCCGAGCGCCGCGAGGCCGCGCCCGAGATCCTCGAGGCGCTGGCGATGAATGACGAGCTTGCGACGGTCCTGCGCGAGCGGCGGTTCGCGCGCGGTGCGCTCCAGGTGCAGACGCCGGAGGTCGCATTTCGCTTCGACGGCAAGGGCGGCGTCGCCGACGCCTGGCTCGAGGGCGAGGCGCACGCCCACATGCTCGTGGAGGAGTTGATGATCCTGGCGAACGAGAGCGTCGGTGCGTTTCTCGCGTCGCGTCGCCGCGATGCGCTCTACCGGGTCCATGAGCGGCCAGAGCCACAGGCGGTCGAGCTGCTGCTTGCGAAGCTGACCGATCTCGGCGTGCCGACGCCGCCGATCCCCGATCGGCTGTCGCCGCAGCAGGCGGCGGTGCTCGCCGGGGAGACGTCGCGGCGCGTCTCGCAGTACGTCGAGCAGTCGGGCCGCGGTCGCGAGGCGTTCCCCTCGCTCGTGCTGCGCGCGCTGAAGCAGGCGCGCTACGACCCGGCCAATCTCGGCCATTCGGGACTTGCGAGTACCGCGTACTGCCATTTCACCTCGCCGATCCGCCGCTATCCCGACCTCGTCGTGCACCGGGCGCTTCTGCGCGAGCTCGGTCTGTCCGACGACCCCGAGCCCGAGGATCTCCCGTACCTCGCGGAGCATGTGTCGGAGCGCGAGCGCGAGGCGGCGAAGCTCGAGTACCTCGCCGACGACATCTGTCTTGCCTGGCTGCTCGAGCGCAAGCTCTTCGAGCTCGGCTGGGAGGAGGCGTGGACGGGGGAGGTGACGGGCATGATCGGCTCCGGCCTCTTCGTTCGCTTCGGCGAGGTGTTCGAGGGCTTCCTGCCGGCGCGGCGGCTGCATGGCGAGTTCTTCGAGCTGAACCTGCTCGCGACGGCGCTCGCGGGTCGCACGACGGGGAAGAAGTACCGCCTCGGCGACGCGATCGACGTGCGCGTCGAGTCGATCGCGCGCAACGAGGGCAAGGTCGAGCTCGCCCTCGCCGGCGCCCGCTCCCGATAGCGAGCCCCTGGAACCAGGTTCGTTCGAACCAGGTTCGTTGGAACCAGGTTCGTTCTTAACCTGGTTTCATGAGTTTCGAGTGCCGGCGGCGGCACGAAACTCGGCAACCTGGTTTAACCCCGAACCAGGTTGCGGTTTCACGCCGGCTAGATGAGCCGGCGCTCGTGCGCCCAGCGGGTCAGCTCGGCCCGCGAGGAGAGTTGCAGCTTGCGCAGGACGCTCGAGACGTGCGCCTCGACGGTCTTGGTCGAGAGATGCAGCCGCGCGGCGATCTCCTTGTACTTGTAGCCGCGCGCGATCAGCTGGAGCACTTCGCGCTCGCGCGGGGTGAGGTTCTCGAGCTCGGCGTCGTCGCCGACTCGCGTGCCTTCGCGGAATGCGTCGAGCACGAACCCGGCGAGCCGGGGTGAGAACACGGCGTCTCCCACTGCGACGCGCTCGACTGCGTCGGTCAGCTCCTCGCTCGAGATCGTCTTCGTGACGTAGCCGCGCGCGCCCGCGCGGATGACGCCGATCACATCCTCGGCCGCATCTGACACGGAGAGGGCGAGGAACTTCACGCCAGGGCGCTCGGGGGCGACGCCGGCGATCACGCCTTCGCCGCCGCCGTCGGGCAGGTGCACGTCGAGCAGCACGACTTCGGGGTCGAGCTCGATGATGAGCGGCACGGCCTCGGCGACCGACCCCGCCTCGCCGACGATCTCGACGGCGTCGCCGAGCTCGCCACGCACCCCGGCGCGGAAGAGAGCGTGGTCGTCGACCAGGACGATGCGGCGTCTCATGCATCCCTCTGCAGTCCGAGCTCGACCTCGACGCCTTCGCCGGGCGAGGACACGATCGTCGCGGTGCCGCCGGCCCGCTGCATGCGAGCCTCGATCGACTCGGAGAGCCCTCGCCGGTCGGCCGGCACGGCCGCGCGGTCGAAGCCGGCGCCGCGGTCGCGCACGAACACCGAGATGGCGCCGCCGTCGACCTCCGTGTACACGGAGACCTCGTCGGTGCCAGAGAACTTCGCCGCGTTCGTCATCGCCTCACGCGCTGCGAGCACGAGCTGCGCGACGGTCTCGTCGAGGACGGCGTCGCCCGAGCTCGCGAGCTCGACGCGCACGCCGTGCAGCTCTTCGACATCGGCGGCCGCCTCGGCGAGCGCATCGGAAAGGGTCGAGGCGCTGCCGAAGCCGCCTCCGTACAGCCAGCGGCGCAGCTCGCGCTCCTGGCGCCGCGCAAGCGACGCGACGCGCGCGGGATCGGCGGAGTGGCGCTGCACGAGCGCGAGTGTCTGCAGGACGGAGTCATGAATGCGCGCGGCGACTTCGGCGCGCTCTTCGAGGCGGATGCGCTCGGTGTTCTCGGCGACGAGCTGCCAGACCCAGGGGCCGAGCACGAGGACGAACGCGCCGATCAGCGCGCCCGGGGCGATGAAAGCGGGGGAGTTGTGATGGCGGCCGAGGAAGACGACCGCGCCTGACATGAGCAGCGCGATCCCGAGGATCGGGAACGAGCCGCCTGGGCGAACCGAGCCGCCACGCACGAGGAAGATCGCGAGGCCGCCGACGATCAGGCTGAAGCCGAGTACGGCGGTGAGCGACAGGCCGACCGCGATCAGGAGCGTCGCCGCAGATGCCATGACGAGCACGCTGCCGCTGCGGGCGCGTCCGTCGGAGTAGACCTTGAGGGCGAGGTAGAGCAGCACGCCGGCGCCGCCCGCGAGCGCGAGCAACGCGAACACGAGCCGGACGACGGTCGCGTCCACACCGAGCGTCGTGGCAAGTCCGCCACAGACGCCGGCGAGGACGCGATCGTCGTCGCTCGGTTCGAATCGAAGCGCCGCCATGCTGCTCACCGGGCGGCGCGCTCCACCCGGATCTCGCCGGCGCCGACGGTGGCGTCGATCGTGAGCTTCGCGCCCTGCCCGGAGGCGAAGCGCGCGTTCCGGCCGTCGTGATGTTGATTGAGGATGTCCAGACTTCCGAGCTTCGCATGACTGTTGACGGCCACCTCGAGGCCCTGCGGCACGGTGACGAGCACCTCGCCGATCCCGACCTTCGCGTGGACGACGGTGTCCGTCGTGATTGGCCCGACGTTCGTCAGGTCGAGGTGAAGCTGCCCCACGCCGAGGTGGTAGTTCGAGTGGAGAGCGGACGCGGCGGTGGGCTCGTAGATTTTGTTGCCGGCGCCGTCCGAGAGGCTGACGTCGAACCACGAGATCGCAATTGCCGCGGCCACGGCGACCGCGAGCACGAGTGTCGCCGCAGTTCCGATTACCGCCCGCATGAGGACGCGGCCGCGAGAGGAGCCCCGGCTTGCCCAGAGGACGAGCAGGCCGATGATCAGGATCAGCACCCAGCCGCTTCCGGCCACCGGCCAGAGGGTTGCGCGGGCGAGCAGGACCGCGACCGCCGCCCCGACGAGGCCGATTCCGATCAGCGACCAGGGCTTCTCGCGACGCTCGGCGAGTGCCTCGCCGGCGATCGAGTCCTTCTTGCCTTCCTCGGGGATGATGAGGACGGCGGCGAGGTAGACGAGGATCCCTGCGCCGCCGAGCAGCGTGAGGACGACGAAGCCGAGCCGGTAGAACGCCGGGCTGACGTCGAAGTACCGCCCGAGGCCGGCGCAGACGCCTGCGATGCGCCGCCCGGAGGCGGGGCGCTCGAGGCGCTTCGTGCTTGAGATGTTCAGTGTGGTTTCCATGTGGATCAGGTTGCCGCGCGAGGCGCTGCGCGGCTATCCGGCATCACCCTGGTCCGACCCTAGATCTTTCGGACGCTACCCTCGGTGCCGATGGCCGAGAAGCTGATCGCAGAGAACCGCCGCGCGCGGCACGATTACCAGCTGCTGGAGCGGTTCGAGGCGGGGATCGCGCTCACCGGCACCGAGGTGAAATCGCTGCGCGAGGGCCGGACGACGATGGCGCAGTCCTATGCCGACGTTCGCGACGGCGAGGCGTGGCTTCACGGTCTCGAGATCGCGACCTACGACCAGGGCAATCGGGCAAATCACGAGCCGATGCGGCCTCGGAAGTTGCTCTTACACCGCCGTGAGATCGACTCCCTCTACGGGATGGTGCGCGAGAAGGGGCTCACGCTCGTCCCGACGCGGATCTACTTCAAAGACAGCCGCGTCAAGGTCGAGCTCGCGGTCGCGCGCGGCAAGGAGCAGCGCGACAAGCGGCGCGACGTGGTCGAGCGGGACGCGAAGCGCCAGATGGAACGCGCGTTGAAGAGCCGCCGCTAATCGTCTATGCAACAGGCGCATTCGGCTCTACAGTGCCTGGAGTCAATGAGAGGGGTCACGGCGATGGCAGGCAGGTGGAGGAAGACAGCACTGGTTCTCGTCGGGGCACTTGCGCTCGCGCTCGTCGCGGGGGCCTCGGCTGCGTCGCCCGACGTGGCAGCGATGAATTTGCAGGTCGCGGACGTGCCGGGGGCAAAGATCATCTCGCAGCATTCACTCAAGGAGAGCGGATACGTCTCGGCCTACCTGCGGGAGTTTGCGTTCGCGGCGCCGAGCGGCAGCTCGCGGCTCGTGCTGTTGGAGACGGAGACGGCGCTCGCGCCGAGCGCAGCGTTCGCGACCAGCGACATCGCCTCGGCCGAGAAGGCGTTTCGCTCGACGCTCGGTCGCAAGCTCTTCATCGCCTCGATCGCGAAGAGCGCGAAGGTGAGCACGAAGGTGATCGTCGTCGGCAAGGTCCACTCGGTGGCCGGGTACGACCAGGGCTTCACTCTGCCGGTCAGCCTGCCGCTGAAGGGCAAGCGGGTGTACGAGATCCTGCTCTTCTTGCGCCTCGACCGCGCGGTCGTCTTCATGTCAGGCGTTGCCCTCCGCCCGGTCGGCGTGGGCGCGACGGCGAAGTACGTGGCGGCGCTCGCCGGCCACATCGGCACCGAGTTCACACCCGTCGCGACCTCACCGCCGACGGTCACGGGGAACGCGCTGCAGGGCCAGACACTCACCGCAACCACGGGAGCCTGGACGGCCGCTGACGCGACGTTCACCTACCAGTGGCAGCGCTGCGATGCCGCGGGCGCGAACTGTGTCCCGGTCGCAGGTGCGACCGCATCGACCTATGCCGTCCTTCCGACGGACGTCGGCGCGACGTTCAACGTGGTCGTGACTGCTGCGAACCGTTTCGGCGCCCCGAGCGCGACTTCGGCCGTGACGCCGGTGGTGACCTAGACAGGGCTACACTGAGAGCACGAAAACATAGGGGGGCGCCATGGCTTCGACGTGGTCGGTTCTCCGGATGAGCTGCAAGCCGAGGTCTCCGGTCGGCCTCGTAAAACAACCGGAAACAAACGCAAGTGCGGATCACAACCTCGCACTCGCTGCCTAAGTCCTAGCGACTTAGACCAGCGTGTCGCCCCGGGCAAGCCTGCGACCCGGAGGCGGCATCAACTAGCAGGCTCGGCGCCAACGGAGAGCCACTCGCCCGCGGCGCGACACTTCAGGAGGGCTAGCTCGACGGTAGGTCGGTCGCCAACCGGCCGGCGAGCGAAATTAAACGGCGACCTATGCTTGTAGACGCTCACTCCGGTGCGTCCGCGGACGCGGGTTCGATTCCCGCCGCCTCCATTACTTACTACATCACTCACTCACACTTCGAGTGCTGTTCTCTAGATGGCGCTCGGCCACCCTGGCTGGTATTTGCACGTCCAGCGGCGTATCGTCTATTGCCTCGCAGCAAAACACACAAACGGGGAGGGCAAATGAAGTCACGCCTCTTGCTGCTGGTAGTCGCAGGCGCCTTCGCACTCGTGATCGGCATTGTCGCCGCAATAGCGGCCCCGGGTCCGCTGCCACCGCCAACTGGCGAACGCACACATGCCCAGAGCCAATTGGAACCCGTCTTCAACGCCGAGAACTCAGGAGAGGTCGGCTACATCAACACGCCCGATGGAACGAAGCATCCGGTGCCCTCGAACCCGGCATCGTGGTCACCGATCTACCTCCCTGTCTACCCGACAAGTTCGACCATCACCACGACCGGGTCGGGGGCCACTGGGCCGCTCAGCTGCAAGCACTTCGAGGGGAACCCCGGAACCGACAACTGCCCGGACCACGGAAACACCATTGCGGGTCTCGCTAAGGGCTGCCCGGCGCCCATTCCCGTGGTGCCGGGAAGCGATTCCTGTTCCCAAGCCGTACGCAACGTCTATGCGGGGGGCGTCGCAGGGCACGACCACGTGATGGACTTCCCTGGCGGGGCTGACTGGAACGTCGCCTGGGAGCCGATCATCGTGCTGTTCACGAATGCGAACGCCGCCAACACGCGGCTTCTCACCGATACGCAGATCGATGCGGCGATTGCCTCACACAACGCGATCGCAATCCCACTTCCCGCTAGGACATTTCATTGTTCTCTCGTCTCAGACAGTGTCTGGGCCTTGAGTACAGCGGTTCCCACCGGCTAGACCTACCGGCTACTCAGCAGGAATGAGAAGACCCGCCGCCGGTTATGGAGCGGGTCTTCTCTTCTTGCGCGTTTGAGGGGCTCGTCTGATTACCGCAGGGAACGTGTCACGCGTCCGGGATGGCCAGATGCTGAACCCTGCAGTGGAGCGCCGTCGCGCGTTCTTGGAACTCACCCATTATCGGCTCAACGGAGCCGTTTTCAGAGCCGGTCGATTGAAACGCTTTCAGTCCTGCGGCTCTTCGTCTTCCTGCTGCTTCGGTCGTTCGATCTTTATCACGCGGTTGCAAGTGCTCTCGCTGGGCAGTGAGATAGCGAAGCTTTCGGGCACGCACTGGTCGCACGCGGCGGCTGGCTTGAGGTCCCGCCGCCCGGTGGTGGAGCGCCTCAACTGCACGACGACTGACTGATTGAAATCTTGCGCGGGTTCGATTCCCGCCGCCTCCATCCATCCCACTGTCAAGCCGGCTTGGGTGCCTCGTCGAGGCTGTCGGTCTTCACGGACTCCGGCCGCAACGGAGAGCACAGATATATCCGCGCGCTGACGCCGGGCTTGGATTGGCTAGTCGCGACGCTCTTCCTGCGCGGCCACATGGTCACGAAGCGACGCATGACCGACAACGGCATCGGCTGGTGACGACTGTTGCATAGCCCCGCAAGGGGACGCTAATCTCGCCCCAGAGTCCCCGTACCGGAAAGGAGGTCATCCGCAACCGCCCCTATCGAGCGACTACGGAGGTAGGAAATGAGTTCCACGGTCCAGACCGCCACCGAGATCCGTTCCTTCCATGTCGAGTTCCCGGAAGAGGCGCTCGCCGAGTTGCGCGACCGCATCGCCGCCGCGCGCTGGCCGAGTAACGAGCTCGTCGCCGATCGCTCCCAGGGTGTTCAGCTGAGGACCCTGCAGGAGCTCGCGAACTACTGGGAGAACAAGTACGACTGGCGTAAGGCAGAGGCGAGGCTCAACGCCTTGCCGCAGTTCACGACCGAGATCGACGGCGTCGACGTCCATTTCATCCACGTCGAGTCGCCGCACAAGAACGCGCTGCCGCTGATCATGACGCACGGCTGGCCCGGGTCGGTAATCGAGCTCCTCGAGACCGTCGGTCCGCTGACCGACCCCACCGGGTACGGCGGGAACGCGGAGGACGCGTTCCACCTCGTGCTGCCGTCCCTGCCGGGGTACGGCTTCTCCGCGGAGCCGGCCGAGCTCGGCTGGAACGTCGGCCGGGTCGCGCAGGCGTGGGCAGAACTGATGCACCGCCTCGGCTACAGCCGCTTCGTCGCCCAGGGCGGCGACGTCGGCGCCGCCGTCACCGACACGATGGGTCGTCAGGCACCCGAGGGGCTGCTCGGCATCCACATGAACCTCCTCGTGACGGTGCTGGGTGGTCCCCAGGCGGCCGAGTCCGAGCAAGAACGCGCGGCTGCCGAACAGCTTGCGACATTCAGGGCGAGCGGCTTCGGCTACTTCCTCGAGCAGGCCACGCGGCCGCAGACGATCGGCTACGCCCTGCTCGACTCACCGGTCGCGATGGCCGCCTGGCTGCTCGACCACGACACGGACAGCTACTACAAGATCTCCCGCGCCTTCGTCGAGGGCCAACCCTCGGGCAACCTCACCCGGGACCACATCCTCGACAACCTCACGCTCTACTGGCTGACGGGCACCGGGGCCTCGGCGGCGCGGTCGTACTGGGAGGACGCCCTGGCTGTAGCGCAGGCGGCCGTCCAGCCTCCTCCGCCGGTCTCGGTTCCGGTCGGGTTCACTACCTTCCCCGGCGAGATCTGGAGGACCCCGCGCAGCTGGGCCGAGGGGTCGTACCCAACACTCAGCTACTTCAACGAGGTCGACAAGGGCGGGCACTTCGCTGCCTGGGAGGAGCCGGAGATCTTCTCCTCCGAGCTACGAGCGGCGTTCAAGGCACTGCGCTGATCGGCGTGTGAGCGGCGCGCACACACGAGCGCGCCGCTCACAGCCCCCTGGTTGATCTCAGCTCTACGCTCCGCCGTGCAAAGCGGTGGTCAGCCGGCCTTGACGAACCTCCACGCGCACCGCTTCGTCACGGTCGCGGCGGCCGGCTGAAACGGCGCGACCGACCCGTGCACGACCGTCGGCGGCGTCGAACCGGTGATCAGACGACGAGTCCGGACCGTGACGATCGGGGGCAGTTGCGTCTCGAAGGCTTCGAGCCCGACCGGGCCGGGCGTCTGCGCGACGCCTCCGATCGTGAGCTGCTGCGTCCCGGTGATGCCGTTGGGGACGCGAAGCTGGGCGTTCGCCTGACCGACGACGAGCTTCCGGTCCGACGCCCTGACGACAAACTGGAACCGCCCCGCCGCGGCGGCTTTCACGGTCCAGGTGATGCTTCGCGTCTGGTCGCCGACCGTCTGCTGTGAGGAGCCGCTGCCGGTGTCCGTCCAGCGCGAAGGGACGAACTGGAAGCTCCCGCGCACGCGCATCGGGCCGCTGACCTGCCACCTCTGCGTCTCCGAGGACTGGTAACCCGGCCCGGTCACCGTGATCGTGCAAGAAGCGGAGCCCGACCAGCCGGCCGCTGCCGCTGCTCCGCCCGAAGCGGGGTGGAGCAGTGCGGCCGCTGTGGCCGAGAACGCCAGCGTGGCCACGACAAGCATGGGGCGAGGCACCGCGCTCAGTCTCGCACAGGTCGCGGAACCGTTTGACAAAAATCTGTAGACACGGTCATCGTGCGGTGCGAACATGTGTTCGTGTCTCGTGAAGCAACGATCCTACACGCCGACCTCGATGCCTTCTTCGCGTCGGTCGAGCAACGGGACGATCCGCGGCTGCGCGGCCGCCCGGTGATCGTGGGCGGGGGCGTCGTGCTGGCCGCGAGCTACGAGGCGAAGGCGTACGGCATTCGGACCGCAATGGGCGGGGCTCAGGCACGCCGGCTGTGTCCACGGGCGGTCGTCGTGCCGCCGCGCATGTCGGCGTACAGCGAGGCGAGCAAGGCCGTATTCGAGGTGTTCCACGACACCTCGCCGTTCGTTGAGGGGATCTCGATCGACGAGGCGTTCCTCGACGTGCGTGGGATGCAGCGGATCGCAGGCTCACCGCTCGAGATCGCCGTCCGGCTGCGCAGCAACGTCCTGGAGCACACGGGTTTGCCGATCACCGTCGGGATCGCACGCACGAAGTTCCTCGCCAAGGTCGCGAGCGGCGTCGCGAAGCCCGACGGCCTGCTCGTCGTGGCGCCCGAACGTGAGCAGGCGTTTCTCCACCCGCTTCCTGTCGAGCGGCTCTGGGGCGTGGGAGCGATCACGGCGCGGAAGCTGCACGAACGCGGGCTCGCGACCGTCGGTGACGTGGCGTGCCTCGACGAGGGAATCCTCATCGGGCTCCTCGGTCGTGCGTCGGGGCGCCATCTGCACGCGCTCGCACACAACCGCGACCCCCGTCCGGTGCAGCAGCGCCGCCGCCGACGCTCGATGGGCGCACAACATGCGCTCGGCCGCCGACCGCGAACGTCCGCTGAGATCGACGTTGTCCTCCTGGGGCTTGTCGAACGTGTCACGCGCCGCATGCGTGCAGCCGGTCGCATCGGCCGCACCGTCGTGCTGCGGCTTCGGTTCGCCGACTTCACTCGCGTAACACGCTCGCACACGTTGCCGCAGGCGACCGCGGAGACGCACGCGATCCTCGCCGCTGCGCGCGAGTTACTCGCAGCCGCGACGCCGCTGATCGAGCGCCAGGGACTCACCCTCGTCGGGATTGCGGTGGGCAACCTGAGCAACGACGAGGCCGTGCAACTCGCGCTTCCGTTCGACGCATGGTGCGGCGGAGCGCTCGACGAGGCGCTCGACGAAGTGCGGGACCGGTTCGGATCGACCGCGGTGACGCGAGCTGTGCTACTCGGCCGCGATCAGGGCTTCACGATGCCGATGCTGCCCGACTGACGAGGGCGACCCTCAGCCGGCGTCGCGCAGCTTCTTGAGACCGTCGAGGATCAGGTCAAGGCCGAGTTCGAACGCGCTTCCCTCCCGATGAGGCCCTTCGCTGAAGTGCTGCTGCGCGTGCTCGTGTAGATGCGGATACGTCTCGACCGGGATCGCGAGCGCGAAGTTCTCCACGAAGTTCGAGACCTCCTCCGAGGTGTAGGAGTGGCTCGTCTCCCAGAGCGAGAAGCCGAGGATGTGCCCGTCGAGCACGTGGTAGGCGTGGTAGGTCGCTTCGGCGGAGAAGCCGGCTTCGCGCAGCCGGCCGAGCAGCGCGTCCATGTAGCGCAGTCGCGCGGGGCGGACATGGGCGGGCGACATCAGGAGCGGGCATGCCCACGGATGACGGCGGAGCGCGTCGTGCACGGAGATCGCGCTCGTTCGGATCGCCGCGTCCCATTCCCCGACCGGCGCGGGCGGCTCGCTCTCGTCGAGCACGAGGTCGAGGATGCCGTCGAGGACGTCGTCCTTGTTCGCGACATGGTTGTAGAGCGACATCGCCTCGAACCCGAGCTTCTGCCCAAGCCTGCGCATGGTCAGGGACTCGATCCCGCTCTCGTCGACGAGCTCGAGAGCCGCGCGCAGGATGCGGTCGCGGCTGAGAGGGAGGCGAGGTTTGGTCGTCGCGGCCATTTGACAGAGCTTACATTGTATGTATAACGTACGTCATAAGTTTACAACGTACGCAGGAGAGGGGCTACCGAGAAGCTATGAAGGCAATCGTCCACGACCGGTACGGCCCGCCCGACGTTCTCAGGCTCGACCAGGTGGTGCGGCCCGAGCTCACGGATGACGGCGTCCTCGTCCGGGTGCGCGCCGCGTCGGTCAATCGTTTGGAGTGGTACTCCGTGACCGGCACGCCGTGGGTTGCACGGGCGATGACGGGCCTCCGTCGGCCGAAGACGCGGCTCTTGGGAGTCGATTTCGCCGGGACGGTGGAAGCGGTGGGCAAGGACGTGGACGACCTCCGACCCGGCGACGAGGTGTTCGGCGGACGGAGCGGGAGCAGCGGATCGTTCGCCGAGTTCGTCTTTGCGCAGAAGGGCATCGCGCGGAAGCCTGCGAACCTGACCTTCGAGGAGGCCGCGGCCGTCCCTCTGGCGGCGCTCACCGCGCTGCAAGGCTTGCGCGACCACGGGCACCTTCAGCCGGGGCAGAAGGTTCTCGTGAACGGCGCCTCCGGGGGCGTCGGCACCTTCGCCGTGCAGATCGCGAAGACGCTCGGCGCGGAGGTGACAGCCGTCTGCAGCTCGAGGAACGTCGACCAGGCGCGAGCGCTTGGCGCCGAGCACGTGATCGACTACACCCGCGAGGACTTCACTCGCGGCGCCGCACGCTACGACGTGATCCTGGATGTCGCAGGCAGCAAGTCGTGGTCGCGCTGCAAGCGCGTGCTGAACCCGCAGGCGAGGCTCGTCATCGTCGGAGGCCCGGCGGGTCGGTTGTTAGGGCCGCTCGGTCACATCGCCACGGTGCGGCTCGCAGCGATGCGCAGCAGCCAGAAGGCCGTCTTCTTCGTCGCAACCTGGAACAAGCCGGACATGAACGTCCTGCGGCAAATGGTCGAGTCCGGAGACGTGAAGCCGGTCGTCGAGAAGCGGTACGAGCTCGGCGAAGTTGCCGACGCGATCCGGACGATCGGCGAAGGACACGCGCAGGGAAAGCTCGTGATCAACATCTGACGGATCCTTGTCGCGATCTATGGCGGCGAAGCACGGCGGGGAGCTGCCGGTGGGCAGCTC
>JBAQHS010000140.1:0-1932 GCA_049288455.1 Gaiellaceae bacterium
GGGGCTCCCGATCGTCGCACTCGTGCTGCTCGGGGTCGTCGTCGCGATCGCCCGCGACGCACGCTGGGGGCTCGTCTTCTGCCACGTCGTCGGCGGCGGGCTCTGGACGGCGATCGACCTCTTTGTGGGGTTCATCGTCGGCCCGATCATCGGGCGGATGTCGATTCCGGCGCGTGTCGAGTTCTCGGCGAAGTTCATGCCGAAGATGCTCTTGCTGATGCCGACGATCGTCACGATGACGCTCGCAGCCGGGTTCCAGCTCGCGCGCCAGGACGGGTTCCTCGACACATCGAACCCCAGGCACGGCTGGGTGGTCGCCTCGTTCTGCGTCGTCGGCGTGATGGCCGTGATCGCACTCGCGTACCTCGAGCCCGCGAACGTCGCCGTCCTCTTCGAGCTGCGCAAGCCGCAGCCCGACGGCCGGGTGATCGAGAAGCTGATGAAGCGGTTCGTCTACACCGCCGGCATCACCGGCGTCATGCAGGTCGCAACGCTCGTGATCATGACGAAGCTGGTCTCGTGACCGCCGCGGCGCACACGGGCGAGAGCATGCTCGACCGCAAGCTGCCGCCGGTGACGGAGATCGGCGCCGCGTCGATGGTCGCCGTCGCCGTCGGCCTGATCTACAACGCGGCGTATCTGCCGAAGCACGCCCAGACGGGCGTCGCCGTCGCCATCCTCGTCGTCGCGGCCGCACTGCAGCTCGTGAACGCGGTCCTGCTCTCCCGCGTCGAGGACTTCGCCTGGGATCTCTTCAAGCAGGTCGCAGGCTGGTCGCTCCTCGCCTACGCGGTCATCGCGGGGATGATCGAATTTGCGTTCGTCTACGACGACACGCGCGGCACGCAGCTCGTGATCCTGACGTCGATGCTCGTGCTCTTCATGCTGAACGTCCCAGTGCTGATCGCGTTCACTGTGGCGCGCTACCAGCGCGCATGAGCGGGACGGTCTTCAGCGGCTCCGCCGTTGCATACGAACAGTTCATGGGCAGGTACTCGCGGCAGCTCGCGACGCCGTTCGCAGACTTCGCGGGGCTCGGCTCGGGCATGCGCGTGCTCGACGTCGGGGCCGGGACAGGAGCACTCACCGAAGAGTTGATCAAGCGGGTGGGCGTGGGGCTTGTCGCTGCGGCAGAGCCGTCTCCCGACTACGCCACTGCCCTGCGGGAGCGGTATCCAGAGGTCGACGTCCGACTTGCCGCCGCCGAGGAGCTGCCGTGGGACGCCGACACGTTCGACGTCACGCTCGCGCAGCTCGTGGTCAGCTTCATGAACGATGCGCACCAAGGCGCGCGCGAGCTCGCGCGTGTCCTGCGGCCCGGGGGCACCGCTGCCACGTGCATGTGGGAGCTCGACGGGATGGACGCGGCGAACACGATGCGTGAAGTCCGACGGCAGCTGCAGCCGGGAGAAGCGCCTCCGATCGCCACCGCGTTCCGCGATGAGCAGTCCCTTCGCGAGCTCTTCGAAGGAGCGGGACTGGGCGAGGTCGAGACGACCATCATCGAGGTTTCGGTGACGTATGCATCAGTCGACGAGCTGTGGGATCCGGCGATTCAGGTTGGGGGTCCCGGCGGCCCTGCCGTCGAGCAGTTCTCGGCGGAGCAACTCGCGCGCGCACGCTCGTTGTTCGAGGCGGTATTGGGGTCGCCGACGAAGCCGTTCACGCTGGGCGGACGCGCCGCAGCCGTGCGCGGCGTCCGGCCCTGACCCCCCGTCGTCGCTGATTGACAGCATCACGGAGTGGGCGGTGCGAGAGCGCCGTCCACTCCGCTCCAATCTGTAACCGGTTGTCTGCCGGTCCGCAAACCAAATGGTGCCGTGCCCCGGTGTACGTTCCGCGCATGGAGACCGCCAGACTCGCCGCGTTCGCGCTCTTCGCCGGCCTCGACGATGGCGACCTCGCCTCGATCTCGGCCGCCGCGTCCGAGGT
>JBAQHS010000141.1:0-6180 GCA_049288455.1 Gaiellaceae bacterium
GACGACCGCGAGCCTGAGCCGATCGACGATGTCGAAGCCCACAGGGCGCAGTCCGAATCGTCCGACCGCGTTGATCTGCTTCCGCTTCGACGCTGGCTCAGACGCGTCCTGTCGTAATCGACGAGCCGCAAATGCGGCGCCGCGGTGAACCAGTCAACAACGGGGATGAACCACCCATCGGGTACTAGGTGAAGCGGCCCTGATCGGTCACAGTGCGTTCGGGCTCTGCGACTCGGGAGGCCCAATGCGGCAGGGCCTCTCGAGGCGCACCCCGATCACGCGGCAATGAAAGCGGCAACCCGAAGGAGCGGCATGATCACGAATGAATTGCGGCGCAAGCTCCGTGCATTTGACTCAGGCGGGCTCTTTTTTCGCCTGCTGACGCGGTAGCACGGCGGTAGGAGGGGCACCTCGATTCGCGCACGCTTCCTCGGGCGGGAGGAGGCGTTGCGCGAATCATTGGCCGATTCGCCACTTGCATCATTGCGGTCGCAATATCCCCCGGCAGAGGTAGGCGGGGGTGGCGTCGAGCCGCCACGGTGCGTCTATGACAAATGAACACCGCAAGACCTGGAAGTCGGTTCTGATCACGATCGTCGTGATCGCTCTGGCAGTCGCGCTTGCACGCGGTGGCCACCACGGCATGTGGGACGGCCCCGTCTAGCCTGCGCGCTTCTCGGGGACCTGCGGCTGCGGCTTCACTGTGGCCACGTCGCAGGTCCCTTCCCCCGACGCCTCTAGGCCGCGGCCGCGGCGGCGTCGATCACGACGACGCCGTCTTCGTCACTCGCAATCATCGAGCCGGGGCGGAAGGTCACGCCGCCGAAGGTGACCGGCACGTCGATCTCGCCGGTCCCCGCCTTCCCGCTCGCGCGCGGATTCGTTCCGAGCGCGGTGACGCCGAGCGCGAGACCGGCCAGGGCGGCTGAGTCGCGCACGCAACCGTTGATCACGACGCCCGCCCACCCGTTCGCAAGCGCGAGGCCGGCGATGTTGTCCCCGAGGAGAGCGCAGCGCCGCGAGGCTCCGCCGTCCACGACGAGGACGCGCCCGCCGCCCGGTTCGCTCACGCGCTGCTTCACGAGCACGTTGTCCTCGGTCGCACGCACCGTTGCGATCTCACCGCCGAACGCGTGGACGCCGCCGAACTGCCGTAGCGGCGCGTCGCAAACGGCCGCTTCGTCACCGTGCGTGTCGAGCAGGTCCGCGGTCGAGATCACCTGCCGAGCATACGGGCGTAACGTGTGGGTGATGCCGATAGTCGAGACCTAGACGTGAGTGATTCAGCCGACGAGCCGCGTCCGTACGGGCGGCGCGCCTTCCTCGCACTCCTGGCCGGCGGCGTGTCGTCGCTCGCCTGGGCCGGGCCTGCCGCCGGGATCTTCTCGCCGGTCACCTCGCAGTTCTCGCAACTGCTCGGCAACCTGATCCCGGTCGGGGGCTGGCGGATCTACACGATCTCGGGCTCGATGCCGCTCTTCGACGAGCGCGTCTGGCGCCTGCAGATCGACGGCCTCGTCGAGCGGCCCGTCAGCCTCACATACGCGCAGCTGCTCACGCTGCCGCGCGCGAGGCAGGTCACGGACTTCCACTGCGTGACCGGCTGGTCGGTTCCGAACGTGAGCTGGTCCGGCGTCAGGATTGCCGACCTGCTCGCGCTCGCCCGGCCGAAGGCGGCCGCGAAGGCAATCCGCTTCGTGTCGCTCGAGAACCCGTACCAGGACTCGCTCACTCTCGAGCAGGCGTTGCAGCCCGACGTGATGCTTGCGTACGAGCTCGGCGGGAAGCCGCTCTCGCGTCCACACGGTGCACCGGCACGCGTCGTGATTCCCGAGATGTACGGCTACAAGGGCGTGAAGTGGGTGACGCGCATGGAGCTCGTCGACCATCAGCCGACCGGTTACTGGGAGGGACTCGGGTACGACCAGAACGCGTGGGTCGGACGGTCGAATGGCTATCACGCCTGAGCCGCGGCGGCTCGCACGCTTCGGCCGCACCGAACGTGCCGTGCACTGGGTGCATGCGACCGCGTTCCTGCTGCTCTTCGCGACCGGCCTGTGCCTCTATCTGCCGAGCCTGTCGGAGCTCGTCAGCCGGCGGCCGCTGCTGAAGGCGATCCACATCTGGACGGCGGTCGGTTGGGCCGTCGCACTCATCGTGATCTTCGTCGCCGGTGATCGCCGCGCGCTCCGGCGCACGGCGCGCGAGATCGATCGGTTCGACGCCGACGACCGCGCGTGGCTGCGGCGCAAGCGCGTACCGCAGGGACGGCTGAACGCCGGGCAGAAGCTGAACGCGATCGTCACCGCCGCGTTCGCGCTGCTCTTTGCGCTCACGGGTCTCTTCCTCTGGTACGGCGAGCGCAACACGCGCTTTCGGCTCCCGAACGCGCTGCTCGTGCACGACTGGCTGATGTACGTCTCGTTCATCCTCGTGATGGGCCACCTCTACCTAGCGCTGCTCTATCCGAAGACGCGGCATTCCCTGAGTGGCATCACGCGTGGCTGGGTGGACGAGCAATGGGCGCTGCAGCATCACCGCAAGTGGGCGGAGGAGGCCCTCACGGAAGACAACACCCGTCGCTAGTCGAAGTGCGGGCGCAGTCGCCGCGCGGTGCGCTCGAGCGCCTCCGGCAAGACCTTGATGTCGCCGAGCACCGGCATGAAGCTCGTGTCGCCGTTCCAGCGGGGCACGACGTGCAGATGCACATGCTCCTCGATGCCGGCGCCGGCAGCGCGGCCGAGGTTCCACCCGAGGTTGTGGCCGTGTGGCGCGTACTCAGCACGGAGCGCCTCTACGCCGCACGCACCGAGGCGGTGGATCTCGAGCGCCTCGCCTTCGGAGAGTGCGCCGAAGTCGCCGACGTGACGCTTCGGCGCGACGAGCAGATGGCCTGACGAGTACGGGAACTTGTTCAACAGAACGAGCGCCAGCTCGCCGTCGTGCACGAGCAGTTCCGGCTCCGGGTCACAGAAGATGCAGCGATCGAGCTCGTCTGCATGCTGGACGTACTCGAGGCGCCAGGGCGCCCACAGCGGCTTCGGCATCGGACCAGCCTAACGCCGCTCTGCCCCTGGACAGGAGGCTCTGAAGCGTTTAGCGTTAACGCGACGCTGCCGGGAGTCGCCAGCGTCTGAACCAGGGAGTCATTGACGTCAGAAACGCCTCGAGGCGAGTGCGGCCGATGTAGCGGCCGACGCTGAAGGCAACCTCATTCATCTGCGCCTCGACCACCCGGTCTCGCAGCCCAACCGTCTTCGAGTTCGGCAGTCCCCTCCGCCGAAACGGCCGCCGCGTGCGAGCGCGGCGGCCACTACAACCAGCGCTTGAAGCGGAAGAACGCGAGCAGGCCGACCAACGAGGTTGCCATGCCGGCGAAGATCACCCAGAACGCCCAGACGGTGTCGAAGCCCGGGAACCTGACGTTCATGCCGAAGAAGCCGGTGATCAGCGTCAAGGGCAGCAGGACGACCGAGAAGACGGTCAGGATCCGCAGCACGTCGTTCTGACGGTGCGAGATCACCGACTCGTTGGTCGACTCGAGTGCTTCGACAACTTCCTTGTAGTTGTCGAGGATGTCCCAGATGCGCTCTGCAGCGTCGACGATGTCGTCGAAGTAGAGGTCGAGCTCCTCGGGCAGGAACCGTTCGACGTGCCGTTCGAGCACCCGCAGCGTCGAGCGCTCCGGCTTGATGATCTTGCGGTAGCTGATGATCTCCTGCTTCACGTTCGAGATGTCGCGGACGACCTCTTCCGAGCGCCCTTCGAACACGTCGTCCTCGAGCGAGTCGAGCTTGTGCCCGATCTTGTCGAGGATCGGGAAGCAGTAGTCGAAGAGGTCGTCGAGCACCTCGTAGAGCAGGCGGCCTGACCCCTTCGAGAGCAGCTGCTCGCGGAACTGCTCGTCCTCCTCGCAACGCCGGAAAAGCCGAGAGACGGGCAGCAGCTCGACGCTCGGCAGCGTGATCAGATAGTTCGGGCCGACGAAGACGTCGAGCTCGGCGGCGTTCAGCCTTCGACTCGCCCGGTCGTAGATGGGGAAGTGGAGCACGCCGAACAGGTAGCCCTCGTCGGCGTAGTCGTCGACCTTGGGGCGCTGGCGCTTCGACATCACGTCCTCGACGTCGAGGGGATGCCAGCCGAAGCGGTCGGCGAGCTCCTGCGCGTGCGTCAGCGACGGTGCGTCGAGATGGATCCAGGTGAGGCCGGCTGCGCTGAGCTCAGCAGGCGGCGACTGCGGCGCCGACGGGGCGACGACCAGATCGCGTGCGCGGGTGCGCCGGATGCGAGGCAAGCTCGGCATCGGTACTGAACGGATCCTCGAGGACAGGCATCACCGACATGTTCGCCATTCTAGCGCCGAATCTTTCTCAATCCGCCGGCGCGGGAGCGAGCGCGGGCGGTTCTCGTTCGGCGCGCGGGATCCGGCGATAGCGCTCGGGCACGCGGCGCTCGAGCAGCAGAGCGCCCACCAGCGCGACGACGCAGACGGCCGAGGCCGCAGGCCAGAGCGCGAACGGCGCCGCGGCCAGGAGGAACCCGCCGGCAGCCGGCCCAACCGTGCCGGCAAGGCCCCACGACAGCGAGTGGACGGCGAAGTAGCGGCCGCGAAGATGGCCGGGCGCGATCTCGGCCACGAGCGCCTGATGCGCCGGGCCGTGGAAGCACTCACCGATCCCGAAGATCGCGAGCGCAACGGTCATCACGACGAAGGCCGCCGTCGCATGGAGCCAGTACGCCCCGCCGTCGAGCATCAGCCAGGCAACGATCCAGAGCGCCGGCATGAGCGCGAGCGCGCGCATGCGCCGCTTCCCCTCGATCGCGCGCGAGATCGGTAGCTGGACGATCACGATCAGCGCGGTGTTGACGAAGAAGAACACGCCGATCTCGCGCTCGCTCACATGCGCGTGATCGCGTGCGAAGGGGGGCACGAGGTTGAACAGCGAGTAGCCCGCGGCGACGAAGAGGAAGTTCAGCGTCCAGAGGCCGACGAACAGACGGTCGCGCAAGACTGCGCGGTATGACGAACGCTCGGTCGACTGGTCCTCCTCGGCGACACCCGGATCGTGGATGAGGAAGAGCACGCCGACGTACGCGAGAAACGTCGCCGCGTCGACGAGGAAGAGAATCGTGAAGGACCCCGGATGGGCAACGGTCGCAATCAGCCCGCCGGTCAGGCCGCCGAGGCCGATCCCGAGGTTCATCGTCACGCGCTGCTGCGCATACGCGGCGTGACGCCGGGCGGGCGGAGTGAGCCGCGCGATCAACGTGGACTGGCTCGGCCAGAAGCCGGCGCTTCCCGCACCCTCGACGGCAATCAGCAGGAACGCCTGCCAGGGGTGGTGCACGAGCGGGAAGAGGGCGAATCCAACGGACTGCATGACGAGCCCGGCGCCGAGGACCGGTCGTGCGCCGAGGCGGTCGACGAGCGGGCCGGCGATCAGGCCCGCCGTCAGCTGCGCTGCGGCCGATACCGACACGACAAGCCCCGAGATCCCGAGGCTGAAATGGCGGATGTCGTGCAGGTAGATGACGAGGAACGGGAGCACGACTCCGTTTCCGAACGAGTTCGCCACACCGCCGACCTGGAGCAGCCACACCTCCTTCGGCAGTTGCGGGTCGAGCTCGCGGAGGCGGCCGATCATGTGGCGGCCCGCGCGGCGCGAAGTGGCGTTCGGCGCAACGGCTCTGGCAGGAAACGCTCGAGCACGAGCGCGGACGCGCCGGCACTGAGCGCGATCGCCGCGGCACCGATCCACAAAGCGTGGGGCGCGAAGACCAGCGCGAAGCCGCCCATCGCTCGCCCCGCGGCACCGCCGAGCTGGAAACCGAAGCCGTTCAACGCGAGGTAACGGCCGAGCAGGCCGGGGCGCGAGAGATCTGCGATGAGTGCGTTCTGCACCGTGCCGTGGAAGCACTCACCGAAACCGAACACCGTGAGCGCGAGTGCGAAAACGGCGGCAGCCGCCGAGCCCGAGAACCACCAGCCGCCCGCGAACACGATGAGCCAGGCCGAAGCCCACACCGTTCCCTCGACGGCGTAGGCGGCCATCCGCCGTCGCCCCTCGAGCCACTTTGCGACCGGCAGCTGTGCGACGACGATCATGAGCGTGTTCGCGAGGAAGCACAGCCCGATTCCGCGCTCGCTGACGTGGGCGGTGTTCTTCGCAAAGGCGGGGA
>JBAQHS010000142.1:0-6089 GCA_049288455.1 Gaiellaceae bacterium
ACGAGCCTAGGGCGCATGGAGGACGGATCGCTAAAATGCGCCGGCTTGGCGGCGTAGCTCAGCTGGTTAGAGCGTCGGACTCATAACCCGAAGGTCGGTGGTTCGAGCCCACCCGCCGCTACTCTCGTTTCCCCGGGCGCGCGCCTAGGCGCGCTCTCGTCCGTGGCGGCACTCCGGCCGCGGGGCCGTGCTCGCGCACTGTCCCCACGGCCGTCGCGCCACCCTGAACGAGCCGGAGAGCCGAGAGACCGTTTTCTTTCGGAGCCAAACCTTTTAGGACCGAAGAACCCTTACTGGTGTGGTCCCGCTACACTTCCGCAGCCCCAGGGCGGTGCGTCAGCGTGCCCAGGGTCAACCACTTTTCCTCGGAGAGACATGGCAAAGACCGGAGTCAGAGTTGCGATCACGCTCGCGTGCACGGAGTGCAAGCGGCGGAACTACCAGACGGAGAAGTCCAAGCGGAACACGCCGGACCGCGTCGAGTTCAACAAGTACTGCCGCTGGTGCGGCTGTCAAACGCCCCACCGGGAAACGCGCTGACCCGATGGCCGAGATGCGCTCAGATCGCCGCGCCGCAAGACGCGAGCAGCGCGCCGAGCGTGGCAACGGCCGTCCTCAGACGCCCAACCGCCCGACCGCCGAGGAGCACCGCTCCAACTTCTTCGTCGAGTCGTGGGGTGAGCTGAAGAAAGTCGAATGGCCCGGCCAGAACCAGGTAATCCAGGGAACGGTCGTGGTACTCGTCGCCTGCCTCGTGGTCGGCGTCTTCCTCTATGTCAACGACACCGTCTGGAAGCAAGTCGTCCAGAAGGTCTTCCTCGGTCAGTAGGAGCCCAATGTTTCGCTGGTACGTCGTGAACACCTATTCCGGCCATGAGAACAAGGTCAAGGCCAACCTCGAGCACCGCATCGAGTCGATGGGGCAGCGTCAGCGCTTCCGGCGTGTCGTCGTCCCGACCGAGCAGGTGATCGACACGAAGGACGGCCAGAAGGTCCAGGTCGAGAAGCGCGTGCTCCCGGGCTACGTGCTCGTGAACATGGACCTGAACGACGATGCCTGGACGGTCGTGAAGAACACGCCGGGCGTCACCGGGTTCGTCGGCGCCGGCTCCAAGCCCGTGCCGCTCTCGCAGCCCGAGGTCGACCGCATCCTGAAGACCGGCGCCAATGCAGGCGGTGACCGCCCGAGGGCACAGGTCGAGTTCTCACTCGGCGAGTCGGTGAAGGTGACGTCGGGGCCGCTCTCCGACTTCGACGGTGAGATCGTCGATGTCAACGCCGATCAGCAGAAGCTGAAGGTGCTCGTCGATATCTTCGAGCGCCAGGTTCCGGTCGAGCTCGGCTTCGACCAGGTCAAGAAGCTCGACTAAAGGAAGACCATGGCAAAGAAAGTTCTGACACTCATCAAGCTCCAGATCCCCGGCGGACAGGCGAACCCTGCGCCACCGGTCGGCCCTGCGCTCGGCCAGCACGGCGTCAACATCATGGAGTTCTGCAAGGCCTTCAACGCGCAGACCGCGCAGGAGAACGGGCGCACGATCCCCGTCGAGATCACGGTCTACGAGGATCGCAGCTTCGACTTCATCACGAAGACGCCGCCTGCGGCCGTCCTGATCAAGGAGGCGCTGCGGCTCGAGAAGGGCTCGGCCGAGCCGAACCGCAACAAGGTCGGCAGGCTCTCGCGCGACCAGCTTCGCTCGATCGCGGAGACGAAGATGCAGGATCTGAACGCACGCGACCTCGAGCAGGCGATGCTCGTGATCGCCGGAACCGCCCGCAGCATGGGCGTGGAGGTGGACAAGTAATGCCAACGCGCGGCAAGCGGTACATCACATCGCGCGGGTCGGTCGACCGCGAGCAGCTCTACACGCCCGTCGAGGCCGTCCGTCTGCTGAAGGACGCGCCGGCGGCCAAGTTCGACGAGACCGTCGAAGTGCACCTGAACCTCGGGCTCAACGTTCGCCACGCGGACGAGCAGCTCCGCGGCACGATGATGCTCCCGCACGGCACCGGCCGTGAGTCCCGGGTCGTCGTCTTCGCCGAGGGCGACAAGGCCCGCGAGGCCGAAGAGGCCGGGGCGGACGTCGTCGGCTCCGCCGACCTCGCGAAGCGCGTCGAGGAAGGGTTCACCGACTTCGACGTCGCGATCGCGACGCCCGACCAGATGGGCAACGTCGGCCGGCTCGGCCGCGTGCTCGGGCCCCGCGGCCTGATGCCGAACCCGAAGACCGGCACCGTCACGTTCGACGTGGCGAAGGCGGTCAAGGACGCGAAGGCCGGCAAGCTCGAGTACCGCACCGACCGCGGTGCGAACGTGCACATTCCGATCGGCAAGCGGAGCTTCGACGAGCGCGCGCTCGTCGAGAACTACGCGGCCTTGATCGAGGAGATCGTGCGGGCGAAGCCGTCCGCGTCGAAGGGGCGCTACATCAAGAAGATCACGCTCACATCCACGATGGGCCCGGGGATCCACGTCGACCCGACGCGCACCCGCGACATCGCTGAGGAACTCGCTGAGACGAGTTCCTCGAGTGAGGTTGAAGTAGCGGTCTGACCGTTTCCGTATACACGCCCGTCGCCTGAGACAGCTGGCAGCCCCGAAATGCGGGCGGAAGCCCAGCCGAGGCGGTGTCGAACCTTCGCTAGAGCACCTCTAGCCAAATCGGCCCCGCCCTCAAGGCGGGGCCGATTTGGCAATGGAGGTGAAATGCAGAAAGAGGACAAGGAACGTGTCGTCGCCGAGTTGACGGAGAAGCTCCGGACGGCGGAGACGCTGTTCGTCGCGGATTACCGCGGCCTGACCATGCCCCAGATCGACGCTCTGCGCGGTCGTCTGCTGGAGAACGGGGCCAGGCTGTCGGTCGTGAAGAACACCCTCACCCGCCGCGCCGCGCAGGCCGCCGGGGCAGATGCGCTGCTCGCGCTTCTCGAGGGGCCGTCGGCGATCGCGTTCATCGAGGCAGACGGCGACATGGTCGCCGTGGCCAAGGCACTCGCAGATTCAGCACGCGAGACGAAGGTCCTCGAGATTCGCGGCGGCGTCATGCAAGGCCGCGAGATCTCTGCATCGAACGTCGAGGCGCTCGCGAAGCTCCCGCCGCTCGATGTCCTGCGTGGCCAGGTGCTCGGTGCGATCATCGCGCCGCTCTCCGCAATCGCCGCGCTGCTGAACGCACCGTTGCAGAACCTCTACGGGCTGATCGACGCCCGGATCGAGCAACTGCAGGCCGGCGGGGACACATCCGCCGCCGAGCCCGCGCCTGCCGAGGCGGAGGCCGCCGCTGACCCGGCGTCCGTCGCCGAGGAGGCGCCCGCTGCCGAAGAGGCGGCTGTCGCTGAAGAGGCGCCCGCCGCCGAGGCTGAGGCCGAAGTGGCCGACGCCGATAGTGCTGAAACCCAGGAAACCACTGACACTGAAGACCAGGAGGCCTAGAAATGGCTGCAGTTGACACCGTCTTCGAGCAGCTCGGGACGATGACCGTCCTCGAGTTGGTCGAGCTGAAGAACAAGATCGAGGAGGAGTGGGGCATCACCGCCGCTGCTCCCGTCGCGGTCGCGGCCGCCGGTGGCGGCGGTGGCGGCGAGGCCGCGGCCGAGGAGAAGACGGCGTTCGACGTCGTCCTCACCGGCGCCGGCCAGCAGAAGATCCAGGTGATCAAGGTCGTCCGCGCCGTCACCGGGCTCGGCCTCAAGGAGGCCAAGGACCTCGTCGACTCCGCGCCCCAGGCGGTCAAGGAAGGCGTGGCCCAGGATGAGGCCGACACGATCAAGGGTCAGCTCGAGGAGGCAGGCGCCTCCGTCGAGATCAAGTAGCGCGAGGCCCGGTTGCAGGCGGGCGCCCCTCCGGCTTCGACCGGATGTGGGCGCCCGCCTCCCACTCGAACGGGTGAAGTTCCTGTCGCTTGTCGGCTTCCCGGCCGAAAGGGACGCGAGAACGTTGGAGAAGTCACCCGGCCGAGCCGGCCCGGCGCCGCCCGCCGCGCCGCCTCGGCCGCGGCGACCTCTCTCCGAGCCCCACCGCCCCCTCCGACTCGTTTGACGGCAGCCGTCGTCACGGAAGTGGGCCAATAGTGCGCCGATTTGCGCGCAAATCGGGCGGTCGGAGGCGATTTCGGCGAAGATGGAGCGAGAAACCGCTTCGGACGGGCGTCCCCGGCGGTCGCTGGCCCGCGGGCCGGCTATGCCTCGGGGTAGCGGCGCCCGCACCGGTCCTGGTATTGTGGCCAACCAGTCGGCCCAGCGGGCCCTCGCCGCGTGCCTTGCGGCTGGAGGGCACCTTCACGGAGGTGAAGGGTTGTCGCCGGCATCCGGACATGTCCCGCCTCTGCACGCCCTTTTGCGCCGTAACACCTTTTCGCCCCTCATTTCATCGCTAGTAAGGGAGGCTGTATCTCCTTGGCCAAGTCGGTCACAGCGCCACGCGCGCGTAAGTCGTTCTCGCGTCTCAAGCACGTCCTCGACCTTCCGAACCTGATCGACATCCAGACGGAGTCGTTCGACTGGTTCCTGAACGAAGGCCTGCGGGAGACGATCGACGACATTTCGCCGATCGAGGACTACACCGGGTCGCTTGCCGTCGAATTCGGCGAGTACCGCTTCGGCGAGCCCCAGTTCTCGATCCAGGAATGCCGCGAAAAAGACCTCACCTATCAGGCACCGCTCTCGATGACGGTGCGCTTCGTGAACAAGGACACGGGCGAGATCCGTGAGCAGACCGTGTTCATGGGCGACTTCCCGATGATGACCGAGTGGGGGACGTTCATCATCAACGGCACCGAGCGCGTGATCGTCACGCAGCTCGTTCGCTCTCCCGGCGCCTATCTGATGGAGCCGAAGGACGCGACGAAGCAGGTCTTCACCGCGAACCTGATGCCGAGCCGCGGCTCGTGGCTCGAGCTCGAGATCGACAAGAAGGGCGTCGTCTACGCGCGCATCGACCGGAAGCGGAAGCTGCCGATCACCACGCTCCTGCGCGCTCTGCCGGCGGAGGATCCGACGACGGGCTTCAAGCTCGACACCTCGACGAACGAGGCGATCCTCGCGCTCTTCGACAACTCGCACTTCATCGAGAAGACGCTCGACAAGGACGCGACGACGCGCGAGGAAGAGGCGCTGATCGAGGTCTTCAAGAAGCAGCGGCCGGGCGAGCCGCCGACGCTCGACAACGCCCGCAACCTGCTCAAGTCGCTGTTCTTCGATCCCAAGCGCTACGACCTGACGAAGGTCGGCCGCTACAAGCTCAACCAGCGGCTCGGCGTCGACGTGCCTGAGGAGACGCGCGTCCTCACCACTCAGGACATCCTCGCGCTCGTCCAGAAGCTCGTCGCGATGCCGCACGCGATCGGCCTCACCGAGGAGTCGAAGGACTACGCGGCGGACGGGATCAGCATGAACCGCGATCCCATTCGCCAGGAGCTCGACGAGTACGAGCACTTCGGCAACCGGCGGCTCCGCACGACCGGTGAACTGATCCAGGAGGCGTTCCGCGTCGGCCTCTACCGCATGGAGCGTGTCGTCCGCGAGCGCATGACGACCGAGGACGTCGACACGATCACGCCGCAGACGATCATCAACATCCGGCCGGTGGTCGCCGCGCTGAAGGAGTTCTTCGGGTCGTCGCAGCTGTCGCAGTTCATGCAGCAGACCAACTCCCTGGACGGGCTCACCCACCGTCGCCGTCTGTCGGCGCTCGGTGCCGGCGGCCTGACCCGCGAGCGCGCGCCGATCGAGGTGCGCGACGTGCACCCGACCCACTACGGCCGGATGTGCCCGATCGAGACGCCGGAAGGCCCGAACATCGGCCTGATCGGCTCCCTCGCGTCGATGGCGACCGTCAGCGAGTTCGGCTTCATCCAGACGCCGTACCGGAAGGTGACGAACGGCAAGGTGACCGACGAGATCTTCTATCTCGACGCAGCCGAGGAGGCGCAGTACACGATCGCGCAGGCCTCGGAGCGGGTCGACAAGAGCGGCAAGTTCGAGCACGACCAGGTGCTCTGTCGCTCGTCCGAGGGCGAGGCCGTCATCGCGGCTGCCAAGGACATCGACTTCATGGACGTCGCGCCGGCACAGATCGTCTCGGTCGCGAC
>JBAQHS010000143.1:0-25955 GCA_049288455.1 Gaiellaceae bacterium
CTCGCCGAGCTCTTCGACGGGCGCTCCCAGCTGCTCGCCTACAACATCATGTTCGGCCCCGACTACACACTCGGAGCCTGCCCCGGCTGCACGAACCTGGGCGACGGGCTCGACGGCTCGCTCGTTCACCTCAATCATCGTGACGTGACCCTGCTCTGCTTCTCGCGGGCGCCGATCGAGCGGCTGACTGCCTACAAGCGGCGGATGGGCTGGCAGTTCCCCTACGTCTCCACCTTCAACACCGACTTCGCCTTCGATTTCGGCCTCGCGATGACCGAGGAGCAGGCGCAGCAGATTCCGCCGGTCAAGGAGATGATCGACAACCCGCCCGACTGGCTCCAGGAGTGGTCACGCCAGATCGGTGCCGAGCTCAAGGACGGGCTGCGTGAAGGCCCGAGCTGGATTGCGTTCGCGCGTGAGAACGGCACCGTCTACCACACCTACACGGTGATGGCCCCCGACGCGTTCGTCGCGCCGTACTTCAGCTCCCTGCTCGAGCGAACGCCGAAGGCCCAACCGTCCGAGGTCAGCGCATGGCGGAAGGACGAGTACCCGGACTAACGCCGACACGTGAGTGCCGGCAGGGGCCACTCTCGACGGACGCGTTGCTATACTGAACCGAATGGTTCAGTATCCCACGACAGTCGACCGCGCGTTCGCAGCGCTCGCCGACCCGACCCGCCGAGCCGTCCTCGAACGGCTCGGCGCGGGCAGCGCGACAATCAGCGAGCTCGCCGAGCCCTTCGGGATGACGCTGACCGGCATGCGCAAGCACATCCGGCTGCTCGAGGAGGCACAGCTGATGACGACGGAGAAGGTCGGCCGTGTCCGGCGCTGCAGGCTCGCGCCGTACGCCTTCGAGGGCATCAGCATGTGGCTGCAACGGCTCGACCGGTTCGCCCAGGTTGTCGAACGAACGAAAGGAGCACGATGAGCACCACGAAGAAGAGCGCCAAGGGAAGCGAAGGATTCACGGCCGAGGAAAAGGCCGCGATGAAAGCCCGGGCTCGAGAGCTGAAGGAAAAGACGGATGGGGAGACCGCCGTGCGTGCTGCGATCGCCGGGATGGCGCCGAAGGACCGCGCAATCGCCAAGCGGCTCCATGAGCTGATCAAGGCCGCCGCCCCGGACCTGTCACCGAAGACCTGGTACGGGATGCCAGCCTATGCCGGCAAGGACGGCAAGGTCGTCTGCTTCTTCCGCGACGCGGGGAAGTTCAAAGAGCGCTACGCGATGCTCGGGTTCAACGACCGTGCAAAGCTCGACGCGGGCTCCATGTGGCCGGTTGCCTTCGCGCTGACGGAGTTGACGGCGGCCGACGAGACAAAGATCCGCGCGCTCGTGAAGAAAGCAGTGGCCTGAGGTGAACGAGACCACCGTCACCACTCCGAGCGAGCTCGAGATCCGCGTCGAGCGGATCTTCGACGCACCGCGCGCGCACGTCTTTTCCGTCTGGACCGACCCCGCGCTGATCCCGGACTGGTGGGGTGACGGCACGGTCGTCGAGGAGATGGACGTCCGTTCCGGCGGCAGCTACCGCTTCCGCACCGCCTACGGCGTTGTCGAGGGCGAGTTCCGGGAGGTCGACGCGCCCGCGCGCCTCGTGCAGACGTTCCAGAACCACCTGCAGACGCTCGAGTTCGAGGATCTCGGTGACCAGACGAAGCTGACGCAGACGATGCGCTTCGCGACGACCGAGGAGCGCGACACAACCATGCAGTACGGCGTTGAGGAGGGAGCGAAGAGCGGCTTCGCGCGCGTCGATGCGCTGTTGCAGCGGCTCCTACTGGATGCGTGAGCTCACGCGCACACGAAGACCGCCTGCACCGTGCGAATCCGCTCCTCCCCGCAGCGGGTCATTCGGCGAGACCAGGCTTACGTCGCCACATCGATCTCGCACTCCACCTCGGTGACTCCCGGGGCGGTCTCGGCAGCATGCAGGACGGTTCGCAGCGCGGCCAGCGTAGGAACGTGGCCGTGGAGATGCGCGGTGCCGTCGGTCATCGTCACCCAGAGGGAGCGGGCATTGAGATCGGCCATTCCCGCGATCGCTTCCTGCACGCGCTGCTCGACATTTGCGGCGACCGGGTCGGTCGGCGGCTTGACGGTGATCAGGTTGTCCACGACACGAACGCCCGTGAGCGGACGGACTGCGCTCTCCGCGGCGTCTCGCTCGGATGCCGACTCAACCTCTCCATGGAGGATGACGCGCGCGTTGCGGACTTGCACTGCGACCGAGTCGGGGACTTGTGTGTTCCAGCTCCGCACCTTCGCGATCTCCGCGGCGATCTCGTCGTCGGCACGTTCGTGCAAGGAGGGAGATCTGACCTCGATGTCATCGGCGACTGCCCTCACGGCGTCGATGCGCTCGGCCGCTCGCACAGCGACGTGCTTCTCGTGGACCGTCATGACGTGCCCACCGAGCGTGATTGCGCCATCAAGAGCGTTCACCGAAATGTGCTTCGCGACGACTTCCGGGTCGGCTGCGAGTTCGTTCACAACGGTCTCGCGAAGGATTGTGTCGCTGACTATCGGCTTCATCGTGTCGCTCCTTCCAAGGAGATGTGGACGACGGGCTCTGCAGGAGATCGAGCTGCAAGGCTGTTCTCGAGCGCGGCGCCGAGCGCGGCAGTCACTGCCTCGGCGCTGCGCGACACCGTGACCGTCAGGTTGATGTCGGCCAGCAGTCGCAGATCCCCGGGGGTGCGCCACTGCGCAGAGACACTCACCTCGTCGGGAAGCCCAGCGTCGCGAAGGAAGCTCCGCGCAGACCACGCGTATTGCGAGGCAATCGAAACGATGAAGAGGTCATCTGGCGTTGGGGCGAGCTCGTGGCCGGAGCGCGGATCGGCGAGATCGAGGATGTGGCCGCGGATGCTCACCTGGAAACCGTCTCCTCGTTCGCGTGGGATGACGAAGAGCGCGTGGCTCGAACGAGCCGCGGCGCGAAAGTCGTCGTCGAAGTCGTTGTCAGTGACCCGAGTGCGGCTGGTGGCGGTGATGGTGCTCATCTCAGCTGTCCGTGCTTCCGGGGCGGATTGGCGAAGACCAGCGCTGTTGCAGCGGCCGGCAGTGTTCGGGCTGCCGCTGTTCGTGGTGTTGCGGGGGTGTGGTGCCGGTGGTGACTGATTGTCCTGCCGAGCCGGAGCGGCAGGGCGATGAGCGCCCAGGCGAGCGCGGCGATCGCGGCGAGCACGACGGCGGCGAGTGCGATCAGCGCCAGGTAGGGGATCGTCAGGATGACGGCCGTCCCGAATACGGCGGCGAAGGGTAGCCATGCGTAGAAGTACCTCACCATGATGTGTCCTCCCGGATCGGCGTCGGCTGGTTTGTCATTGGTTGAGGATCACGCGGCGGGGCTGTGCTCGCATCCGCCGGGACGCCAGCGCAGCTCGCTAGTCGCGGCGCGTTCTCAGTCCCGCAGCGAGGCGAGCTCGGCCTCGAAATGGGCCATGGCGTCGCGATACAGGAGGGTTGCCCAGCTCACCCGGGCCACGCCGAGCGCGGCCAGTTCAGCGAGCGACGGTGTCTGCGGCAGGCGGGTGACGTTCACCGGGCCGTTGACGTCCGAGGTGAAGCGGCGCAGCGCGCCGGTCTCCCAGAGGGCGATCGGGTAGACGCAGTCGGCGCCCGCCTCGAGGTAGGCATTCGCGCGCCGGAGGCCCTCGGGAACGAGCTCCTCCAGGGCATCCGGGGTTGCGCCCGCGAAGAACGGGCCGAGGAAGACGTCGACGCGGGCGTTGATGACGAGTGGGTAGCCGTCGTCCGAGGCGGCCTGACGAACCGCCGCGAGCCAATCCGCATGCCGGTCGGGATCGCGGAGGCTGCCGGCGCCGTGGTCCGAGTCCTCGAGGTTGCAGCCGGCGGCTCCGACGGTCCGCAGCGCAGCCACGAGCTCGGCCGGCTCGAGGCCGTAGCCGGCCTCGGCGTCGACCGTCACCGGCGCGTCGACGCCTCGTGCGATCCGCGCGGCTGCGGCGAGCATCTCCTCGGCCGGAGCACCCTCGTGGTCCTCATAGCCGAGCGCGGCAGCCACACCGCCGCTCGTCGTTGCGACCACGGGAAAGCCGGCCGCAACGACGGCTCTCGCCGTGGCCACGTCCCAGGCGTTCGGAAGCAGGAGAGGAGCGCCCGGGCGGTGCAGCGACCGCAGCAGGTCGCAGCGGCTCTGAAGCTCCGTGGTCTGTGCGGCTGTCACGGCAAAAATCTACGCCCTGGGACGCACCACGGCGAGCTCATTGCCGCGGATGCCAGCCGGCGGTCCGGGTGAAGCGGTCGGTCGAGACACGCCCCCCTTCACGGCAGACGTTGTAGGTGCCGCTCGGTAGCGCTAGCGCCGAAAGGAGCGCGCGCCCGGCATCGGAGACGTGCAGCGTCGCGCCAAAGTCGCCCATCGGCTCGTCGAACCAGGTGCCCGGGCCGTCGAGCAGCCCGAACCGCAACACGACGCCGCGTCCGCCGGCCCGCGCGAAGCGCTCAGCCTCCTGTTCGGCAACGAGGGCGGAACGCAGGATCGGCAGGACCTCGCCGACCGGCGTGTCCTCGGACGCCGGGCCGTCCCCCGGGTAGACGAAAGTGACGGTGGGCTGGACGTAGACCGCCGCACCGGCCGCGATCGCCGCGTCGACGAGGATCCGCGACGCGTCCGCACGTAGCCGATCGTTTTCGCGCCACGCGTCCGGATCAGAGACCTGCTCGATCGAGCGGATCCGCGTCGCCAGGTGCAGGACGCCGTCGACGTCGCTCACGGCGTCGGCGACAGCGGAGGGGTCGAAGAGGTCGAGCTCCTCGTGCGCCGGCATCGAGAGCTCGTGGCCCGCGGCGTCGGCGAAGGGCTTCAGGGCGCGGCCGAGCACGCCGCTTCCCCCGGTGACGAGCAGGCGCAGCGATGAGGGCTGCAGAGGTTCGAGGCGTGGTGTCGGTCGCGGCTGGCTTCTCATAGCCTCACTCCTGACGGGATTCTGCCGGTCCGATGCGCCGTGCGCGGCCACCACTCCTGTCATTTTTGTCGCGCCGGGCGTCGCCGGTCGGTTAGCGTTGCCTGCGAGATGGCCGCCACTCATGCGTCTGGGTTTCTCGACCGGACCAGCGAGCGCGAGATGATAGACCGGCTCCTGGCGAATGTGCGCGAGGGGCAGAGCGCCGTGCTCGTCATCCGAGGCGAAGCGGGCATCGGAAAGACGGCGCTGCTCCGGTACGCCGCCAACCGGGCGTCGGGATTTCGTGTGGTGCAGGTCACGGGTGCGGAGGCGGAAATGGAGCTGCCGTTTGCCGGTATCCATCAGCTCTGCGCGCCGGTGCTCGACCAGCTCGACGCGCTGCCGCAGCCGCAGCGAGACGCGCTCAATGTCGCCTTGGGTCTCGGCTCGGGCGACATCCCGGAACGATTCCTCGTCGGGCTCGCCGTGCTCGGCCTGCTCTCTGCCGCGGCCGAGGAGCAGCCGCTGCTCTGTCTCGTGGAGGACGCTCATTGGCTCGACGCCGCCTCGGGAATGATTCTCGGCTTTGTCGCGCGGCGGCTGCTCGCGGAATCGGTGACGATCGTGGTCGACGTGCGCGAGCCGAATACCGGGCACGACTTCGACGGCCTCCCCGAGCTCGTGCTGCACGGCCTCCCGGAAGAGGATGCGCGCACCCTGCTCCTGAGAGCCGTGCCGGGTCGGCTTGACGACCACGTCCGCGACCGCATCGTCGGCGAGACCCGCGGCAACCCGCTCGCCCTGCTCGATCTGCCGCGGAGCATGAGTACCGCGGAGCTCGCAGGCGGCTTTGGCCTGCTTCCCGCGAGCGACCTTCCGCGGCACCTCGAGGATCACTATCTCCGGCGCGCCGGAGAGCTGCCCGAGGCAACCCAGCGACTCCTGCTGCTCGCCGCGGCTGAGCCGGTCGGTGATGCGACGCTCGTCTGGCGGGCCGCTGACAGGCTCGGTCTCGAGAAGAGCTCGCTCGCCCCGGCGGAAGACGCGGAGCTCGTAGAGATCGGAACTCGTGCCCGCTTCCGCCATCCACTGGTGCGATCGGCGATCTACCGGGCGGCAGCTCCGTCCGAACGACGGGCGGCGCATCTGGCGTTGGCCGAGGCGACCGATCCGGATACCGATCCGGATCGCCGGGCGTGGCATCGCGCTCATGCGGCGGTCGGGGTTGACGAGGCGGTGGCCGCCGAGTTGGAGCGCTCGGCCGACCGGGCGCAGGCCCGTGGGGGCGCGGCGGCGGCCGCGGCCTTCCTGGCGCACGCGACGGAGCTAACCCCCGGCCCGGCGGAACGCGGCAGGCGGGCCTTGGCTGCCGCGCAGGCGACGTTCGATGCCGGGGCGTCTGACGCGGCGCTCGAGTTGCTCGCGACCGCCGAGCTCGCCCCGCTCGACGAGCTTCAGCGCGCCCGGCTGGAGCGGTTGCGCGCGGAGATCGCGTTCGCTCGTACGCGTGGTGGCGACACTCCGGCCCTGTTGCTCGATGCCGCCCGGCGCATCGAACCGCTCGACGCCGCGATGGCGCGGGAGACATATCTCGAGGCGATCGCGGCGGCGATGTACACCGGTCGCCTCGGCACCAAGCCGGATGTCCGCGAGGCTGCCGAGGCCGCGCAGGCCGCACCGGCGGCGCAGCACCCACCACGCGCGATCGACCTGCTCCTCGACGGCCTCGCGACCAGATTCACCGAGGGCTATGCCGCCGGCCTGCCGCTGCTCCGGGAGGCGCTCGTCGCGTTCCGCGACGTCGAGCCCTTGACTGCACAGGACGCGCGTTGGCTGTGGCTTGCGTGTCGCTTAGCTCAGGATCTCTGGGACGACGAGCTCTGGCAGGTGCTCGCGACGCGCGGTGTGCGCGTCGCGCGCGACACCGGTGCGCTCAACCAGCTTCCGGTGATGGCCAACTTCCTTGCCGCGTTCCACGTCCACTCCGGGGAGTTCGCCAACGCCGCGGCGCTGATCGACGAGGTCGATGCGATAACGCAGGCGACCGGCATCGCTCCGCTCAAGTATGCGGCGTCGATGCTCGCTGCGTCGCGCGGCGATCGAGCGCAAGTGCAGGCAATCTCCGACGACGACATGCCGAGCGCGATGGCGCGCGGCGAGGGCTCGGCGCTTGGCCTGTTCTGGTGGATCACCGCGCTGCTGGAGAATGCCGACGGGCATTACGACGAGGCCCTCGCGGCCGCGCAACGGGCGTGCGAGCACGAGGACGTCATCGCGTACGGTCTGGCCCTCATCGAGCTGATCGAGGCCGGCGTCCGCGTCGGTCGACCCGACGAGGCCGTTGCCGCGCTCGACCGCCTGAGCGAACGCACTCGGGCGAGCGGTACCGACTGGGCGCTCGGCGTCGAGGCCGGCTCGCGTGCGCTGCTTTGCGACGGAGAGGATGCGGAGTCCCTCTACCGCGAGGCTGTCGAGCGGCTCGCGCGCAGCCGTGGTGTCGTCCACCTCGCCCGCGCCCGGCTGCGATACGGCGAGTGGCTACGTCGCGAGAACCGGCGCATCGACGCGCGCGAGCAGCTCCGAGCCGCACACGAGCTGTTCAGCAGCATCGGGGCCGACGGGTTTGCCGAGCGAGCGCGTCACGAGCTCCTGGCCACGGGTGAAACCGTGCGCAAACGCACCGATGACGCGCGCGGTGTGCTCACCTCCCAGGAGGCACACATCGCTCGGCTCGCGAGAGATGGGCTCTCCAACCCCGAGATCGGCGCGCAACTGTTCATCAGCCCCCGCACGGTGCAGTACCACCTGCGCAAGGTCTTCCTGAAGCTCGAGATCACCTCGCGCAACCAGCTCAGCCGCGTTCCGGCGGCCCACCTCAGCACCGCCTAGTTTCCCGCCGCGACGAGCGCGATCTCTACGCCGCGGTCCGGAGGTCCTCGCTCCCTGCGGGCCAACCGTGATCGATGTGGCGCTGCCCGGATCGGCGTCGGCTGGTTTGTCATTGGTTGAGGATCACGCGGCGGGGCTCGTGCTCGGATCCGCCGGGACGCCAGCGCAGCTCACTCGTCGCGGCGCACCGGCTCGCCTGCCGATCGTGGGCGGGGCGCGGAACCGCCGGCGGGATTCGCTGCTCCGCCAGCAACACGTCTGCGAGCGAGAAGCTGCCGTCAGCGCCGAGCCACGGTTGCCAATCGCGTTCGAGCGCCCGGAAGGACTCCCGGTCGTTGTCGATGATGCCGACGAGCACTTCCCCGACGATTCGTCCGGCGACGGGGCCGAGCCGCTCGCCGTCGCACAGGGCCTCCGCCTCTTTCAGGACGTAGAGCCAAAGCGGTGTCTCGTAGCGCCACCCGAGTTGCGCGAGCCCGATCGCCTCGGCGTCGAGGGGGGTGATGCCCATCGCGCGTGCGATCGCCTCGCCCGAGGCGAGTCCGGCGATCGGGCCTCGCGCCAGGTCTCGGGCAGCCAATGATGAGTATTCGCTCTCGGGGCTCGCGCCGGAGACCTCCGCAGGGAGCTCGATCAGTGTCCGGGGGAGGCGCATGTCAATCCGCTTCGCCCGCTGGGCGCTCGCCCCGATGTGCAGCGACCAGTCGACCGCGTGCTCGGGGTCAACGGGACCAAACCCGACGAGATCGGGGAAGAGCGGTACGGGGCCGAAGTGCGTGTTCACCCGATAGTGCTGACGGATCTGTGCATGCCCGTAGCGGTAGGCGGCCGCTGCAAACTCCGACGGGAGACCCGGTTCGTCGGCGCTCACGTCGAAGAATCGTGGGCCGTCCTCGCGGAGTTCGGATGCGAGGCTTGAACCGATGACCCGCGGGAGAAACTCCCGCAGGATGATGTGCTGGTAGTGCCAGATCGTCGAACGACGCGCTTGTTCGAAGACGTCGGACTCGTCGACACCGGCGTGCCGAAGGTGGTCGACGACACGGTTGTGAAGCTTCGCGAATGCAACGTGCATCTGGCTGATGAGGATGTGAGAGTCATTCCGAGCATCACCGATGAGCGCGATGCCTTCGTGATTCCGCGGCACATCGAGGCCTGAGGCGGCGAGGAGGAGCTTCGCCGGATCGGCTCGTTCGTATAGGTAGGGCGCATCCACGGGCCCTGGCCCGAACACGCTCTCGAGGTTGGCCCTCGGTGCTCGGAAGTTCGTGATCTCGTTCGAGTGGCGAGGTCGATCGATCGGCGATCGATCGGCGGTGATGTCATGGGCGATGAACTGTCCGAAGATCGGCCAGACAGCGTCCCCTCGGGCGTCGTTGCTCGCACCGGAGGCGATGCCCAGATCGCACGGGCCGCCCAGACGTCCGAGCCGGCTCAGCTGGCCCGGTCCAGCCTCGAGTGGCGGCAGATCGGGGAAGAGCTTGCCATAGCTGGCGCGGCGCGTTCGATTATCTCGCTGGGGGAGGGGCCGAGTCATTTGCATGGAGGGAGGATCCCGCCGCCAAGGAGCACTCGCATCCGCCGATTCGCGAGCGCGAGTCGCTAGTCATCGAGGGCCGAAGGCGAATGTCCGCCGCTCTCGACTCATGTGACTGGCGGCCCAGGCTGGCGTGTCGGCGGATTCGAGGACGCACCCGCCGCGGCGATTCTCGGCCGAAGAACAAGGAGAGCCCGGTCGGCACAGCGTCGAGCCGGGATCCGGATCAGCGAAAGGGGACGAGATGAAAGTCGTTGTCATCGGCGGAACCGGCCTCATCGGGTCGAAGCTCGTCGAGAAGCTGCGCGAAGACGGCCACGAGCCGCTCGCGGCGTCGCCGGATACGGGCGTCAACACGCTCACCGGTGAGGGTTTGGCCGAGGCGCTCGAGGGTGCCCAGGTCGTCGTCGACGTCGCAAACGCGCCCCTGTGGGACGACGCGGAGGTGCTGGACTTCTTCCAGACCTCGTCGCGGAACATGCTGGCGGCGGAGGTCGCGGCAGGCGTGCAGCATCACGTCGCGCTTTCGGTCGTTGGCGCCGACCGGCTTCCGCAGAGCGGCTATCTCCGGGCGAAGATCGCCCAGGAGGAGCTGGTGAAAGCCGGGTCCGTGCCGTACTCGATCCTCCGCGCGACGCAGTTCTTCGAGTTCATCGGCCGGATCGCCGATTCGGGGGCCGACGGCGACACGATTCGCCTGGCGCCCGTGTACGTCCAACCCGAGTCGGCGGACGACGTCGCCGCCGCACTGGCCGAGGTCGCCGAAAGCGAACCGGTGAACGGCATCGTGGAGTTGGGCGGCCCAGAACAGTTCCGGCTCGACGAGCTCGCCCGGCGCGTTCTCAGCGCGAACAACGACCCTCGCCCTGTGATGCCCGACGCCCACGCCCGGTACTTCGGCGCAGAGCTCGACGACCACTCGCTCACCCCGGGCAGCAACGCGCGGATTGCCCCGACCCGCTTCGAGGACTGGCTCAGCCAGTCCGTCGCCGGGTAGACGACTGATCGAACGAGGAAATCGAAGATCCGCACTACCGGCCGAGGAGACCGACAGGCAGGCCCGGACAACCGGTCGGGGCCTGCCTGCCTTGTCTCACCGTCGAGCGTCAGGCTGCGCGGCTGACCTCGTAGCTCAAGTACGCGAGGCCGCCGCCGATCGTCCGGCTCTCCAGACGGCGCAGCGACGTCTTGTCACTCGTCTCGTCGAACAGGCGCTCGCCTACACCGAGGACGGCCGGGTACACGATGAGCCGCACCTCGTCGACCAGGCCATGCTTGAGCAGTGTCCGCGCGAGCTGACGGCTCGCGAAACAGAGGATCTCCCCATCGAGTTGCTGCTTCAACTTCGAGACGTCGCTCACGACGTCACCCTTCAGCACCGTCGAGTTGATCCAGACGGGCTCCTCGAGCGTCGAGGAGATGACGTACTTGGGGAGGCCGTTGAGCCTGTCCGCCCACTCGCCCTCGCGCGAGTTCCAGCGCGAGCCGAAGTACTCGTCGCTTCGCCGGCCGAGGAGGATTGCCGTCCCCCCGCGGGCCTGCTCGAGACAGAACTCGCTCCACGCCTCGCCGTCTCCGTTCAGGAACTGCTGGAACCAGCCACCGTGCGTGGAGCCCTCCTCGCCGGTCGGGTCCCCCATCACCCCGTCGAGCGAGACGTTCTCGCTGACCACGATTCTTCCCATCCCGGTTCTCCTTTCAGTGGAGTTGTCGCTTCGTGTGATGAGGCGTCCCCTACGACGAAAACTGGGCGGCGAGTTTCGAGCTGCGCCTGCGTCATGACCCGTATGCACGTGATCGGCGGAGTTGGTGCGAGGATGCGGCCGTGACCGAGGCGACACTCGCCCGTGCCCGGAGTGGGGACGAGGACGCGTTCCGCGAACTGACCGACCCCTTCCGGCGTGAGCTCCAGCTGCACATCTACCGGATCGTCGGCTCGGTCCAGGAAGCGGAAGACATGCTCCAGGAGACGCTGCTCGCCGCGTGGCGGAGCCTTCCTCGGTTCGAGGAGCGAGCGTCACTGCGAGCGTGGCTCTACCGGATCGCAACCAACCGTTCGCTCGATGCGCTGCGGGCGAACCGCCGGCGCCCGGCGGAGGCGCCGCAGTTACCCGAGCCGACTCGCTGGAACGAGCCGCTGTGGCTCGAGCCGTACCCGGACCTCCTCCTCGAAGGAATCCCGGACGAGGCGCCCGGCCCGGAGGCGCGCTACGAGTTGAGGGAAGGGATCGCGCTGGCCTTCGTCACCGGCCTCCAGCATCTGCCGCCGCAGCAGCGCGCGGTGCTCGTGCTGCGCGACGTCCTCGGCTACCGCGCCGGTGAGGTCGCCGAGATGCTCGAGACGACGGAGACGGCGGTGAACAGTCTGCTCCGCCGCGCGCGCGCAGCGTTCGAGTCGCGTCTGCCCGCGACGGGGCGCGACCGCGCGCCGCTGCCGAGCTCGCTGATCGAGCGTGAGCTTGTCGGCAGCTTCGTCGAGACGGTCGAGAACGGCGACATCGAAGGCATGTTGACGCTCCTGGCCGATGACGCCTGGCTGACGATGCCGCCGCTACCGCACGCCTACCAGGGGCGACCTGCGATCGGCGTGTTCCTGCGCGGCGCCGACGAGCGGCGGGGGGCGCCGATGCGGCTCGTGCCGACCCGCGCCAACTCGCAGCCCGCGTTCGGCTGCTACGTCCCGGTTCCCGACACGGGCATCCTGCGCGCCTACGCGATGCTCGTGCTGACGCTCGAGGGCAACGAGATCTCAGCGATCACGTGGTTCGACGACAGCAACGTGCTGCCGCGCTTCGGCCTTCCGCGCACGCTGCCGCAGCTCCCGCCGGCGTAGCTCTACGACACAGAGACTTCCAGCGTTCGAATTCGACGGAAGTCGATCCAGGCCCGCTCACCATCCTTGACGATCTTTGCGAGCACGTCGTTGCAATGCGGGCAGCGCAGGACCATCCCGGCGCCACGGTAGACGTGAACGGCGCCGAGTGGCTCGGCTGCGCCGCACGAGTCGCAGGTCTCGACGGCAGTTGTCATTTCGCCGCCGAAGACTTCTTGCAGGAGCCCTGCGATCGCGTTTCCGTCGAGCATCAGTCGGTCCATCTCAGCCTCCTGTGGCTCCGAAGCGTTCGGTTTTGATCCGTTGCGGCTCGTGCCCGATTTCGACGAGCGCCTCCGCGACCGCCTCGACGAACGGCGTCGGGCCGCAGATGTAGACGAGCGGTCGCCGGTCCGGGGCCGGTCCGACCTCCATCAGCATCTCGGTGTCGACGCGACGTGCATAGCCAGTCCAGCCCGGAGGCCGCGACCGCGTCAGCGTCTGAACCACGGAGAGACCGTTGCCCTGCAGCCGCTCGAGCTCGTCGCGGTAGATGATGTCGTCCCAGCTGCGCGACGAGAACAGGAGTCGCGTCTCCACATCGCTGCCGGCTGCGGCACGTGCGCGGACGATCGCCATCAGCGGCGCGATGCCCGAGCCGCCGGCGACGAGGAGGAGCGGGCCGCCTCTCGGCGCCTGCCAGACGAAGTACCCGCCGATCGGCCCGCGCAGCTCGATCTTGTCGCCGGGCCGGAGCTCGTCGGTCAGGTACGGCGAGACCTCGCCGTCCTCGAGGCGCTCGATCGTCAGTTCGACGCGGGTGCCGTCCGCCACCGAGGCGATCGAGTAGCTGCGCTCCGTCTGGTAGCCGTCGTCGGCTGTCAATCGAACGTCGACGTGCTGCCCGGCTTGATGGCCGGGCCACCCCGGGACGTCGAAGACGAGTGTCTTCACGCGTGGCGTCTCCGCCCTCGTCGCGACGACCTCCGCAAGTTCCCACGTCAGTCGCCCCAGTAGCGCTGCTCCTTCCACGGGTCGCCGTAGTTGTGGTAGCCGTTCGTCTCCCAGAAGCCAGGCTCGTCGGTCGCCTGCAGCCGTAGCCCGCGCACCCACTTCGCGCTCTTCCAGAAGTAGAGGTGTGGGACGAGCATGCGCACCGGGCCGCCGTGCTCTGGGTCGAGCGGCTCGCCGCCGAACTCGTAGACGAGCCACGCTTTTCCGCCCGTGACGTCGTCGAGTGGCAGGTTCGTCGTGTAACCACCGTCCGAGTACTGAATCACGTGCTCAGCTGACGTCTCGACTCCGTCGAGCAGCGTGTCGACGGAGACGCCTCGCCAGACAGTGTCGAGCTTCGACCACTTTGTCACGCAGTGGATGTCGACAGTGATCTCCTGACTCGGCAACCTCCGGAACTCCTCCCAGGTCCAGCCGCGGGACTCGTCCAGCTCTCCGACGAGCGAGAAGTCCCAGCGGTCGAGTGACGTGTGCTCGGTCGGCCCGGCGGAGAGGACGGGGAAATCGGCAGTGACGTACTGCCCCGGTGGGACCCGCGCAGAGTCTGCGTCCTCTCGCCGGCGACCGCGGAAGCCACGTGAGACGAACGACATCACGAGCCCGTGGTGGGCAGGGAGGCGCGCAGCATCCGGAGCTGCTTCTGGTGCGTTTCCTGTACGACAGATGCCATGGCGTCCTCCTTGTTCCTCTCCGATTCAGTCAGGCATGGTTTACGTGAATCGCTTGACGAATGCGAGCGCAGTCTCCGCCACCTCGCGCCAGCCCTTGTCGATCGTGAGCGTATGCCCACGACCCTCCATCTTCACGATCTCCGTCACGCCGTCGTTCCGCTTCTCCCTCTTGTACGACGCGTTCGCGATCGCCCACGGAACCGTGTGATCGTTGTCGGCCGAGATGATCAGCATGGGCCCGCGCTCGGGGTTCTTCGTGTCGACTTTCGCCTCCGACCACGGGTTCAGGTTCGCGGCCGCGGCCTGGAAGAGCGGCTCGCCGGCGCCGGGGACCGAGTAACCGAGGTAGAGCTCTTTCGCTTCGTCTTCGTCGACGACGTTCGCGAAGCTGTAGCGGAACTGCTCGTACGTGAGCGGTACGGCGCGATTCCAGTTCGCGGGGTTCCGGATCGCCACGCTCGTTGTCCGCAGCGCCGCGACGGGGAGCGGCAGCACGCCGCGGAACGGCGCCGGGCTGATCGCTACTGACGCCGCAGCCAGGCCGCGCCCCGCGAGGATCTCCGTCAGCAGGCCACCGAACGAATGGCCGATCACGACCGGCTTCCGCTCGAGCCTGCGGATGATGCCTTCCTGATAGTCGGCGATTTCCCGGATCCCCTTCTTGGCGAGGACCTCGGGGTGCGCCTGCGCCTCGGCGACGGTCTCCGGGTCGTCAGGCCAGCCCGGAGTCAGCGCCACGTAGCCCGCCTCCTCGAAGAACTCAACCCAGCGCTCCCAGCTCGACGGCAGCAGCCAGAGGCCGTGAACAAAGGCCACGGGGGTCGCGTCGGTCGCGTTTGCACGCTCGACCTGCTGCGCCTCGTAGTCCGAGATGGTCGTCCATTCTGAACCGACTACGGTCATCGTTCCCCTCCAATCGGGTTTGGGTGTGGAACGAGGATCCCGCGGCGGCGACAGGCTCGCATCCGCCGAGGCGCTAGCGGAGACGCCAGTCCTCGCTCAGACCGTCACCGTGACGCGCAGGAAGGTTGCGGGGATGGAGGTGACCTCCTCGCTCCCGCTCGTGTTCTGACTGGCGAAGAGGTCATCCAGCTCGGCCTTCAGATCGGCCTCGCGGCCGTCGGCTTCGGCGGCGTCGAACGCATTCATGGTCGGTCCGTAGTACGTCCTGAACACGCCGACAAGCGCAGATGGTGTGCCCGGGAAGTTGAACGTGTAGGTATCGCGCTCGAACGAGATCTGCTCGGCGGGCACGCCCGCGCCGGTGAATCGCTCGACCACGTGGTCCTCGACGCCCCACGTCATCGGGCTGACGAAGCCTTCGGGAGGTGGTGGGGAGTAGGCGGAGCTGATCTTCAGGATCTGCGCGACGAGCGTCGGGTCGTTGGGGATCCAGTTCCCCATCACGATCCGGCCGCCCGGGCGTTTCACACGAACGACCTCCTTGGCCACGTCGAACGGCCTCGGAGCGAACATCGCGCCGAACATGCTGACGACGAGGTCGAAGCTGTCGTCCTCGAGCTCGCTCAGATCGGACGCATCACCCACCTGGAACGTGCAGTTGGTGAGACCGAGGGCTTGTGCTCGCGCGCTCCCGGCCTCGACGAGGTTGCTGGCAATGTCGACACCGAGGACGTTCGCCCCAAGCTCCGCGGCCGGCAGGGCGGTGGTGCCGTCGCCGCAACCGAGGTCGAGGACGTCGAGCCCGTCAGTGATTTGAAGCGTCGCGACGAACGCCTCGCCGCTCTCCCGCATGCTGGCCGCAATGCGACCGAAGTCGCCCTTCTCCCAGAGTGCCTTGTTCGGATTCGTGGTCATCGCCTCTCTCCTCGCTGCAGGTGCACGACTCGATGAAGGCGAGCGTACAACGTGCGTTTCGCCATGTGCCTCTAGGCGCGAATTGCGAGGACGATCTTGCCCTGGACGTGCCCCGCCTCGAGCAGCGTGTGCGCCTCCGCGACCTGCTCGAGGGGAAACACCGCGCTCACGACGGGCCTGACCTCTCCGGTTTCGATCGCGGCGCGCAATTCATCGAACAGGCTGCGGTCGGCGCGGTCGAGCAGCACCCCGTGCAGGGTGATGTTCCTGTCGAGGGCAAGGTCGAGGTCGCCGGTCAGCTCAACGATTGTCGCGGCGCGTCCGCCCTCGCGAATCGACTCGAGGCTACTGGCGAGGCACGTGCCGCCGACGAGATCGGCGACGGCGTCGAACTCTCCGCCGGCGTGCTGCTGCGCCGTCGCGACGGCATCGCTCTCGCGGTAGTCGAACGCCGCGGTTGCGCCGAGGTGACGCAGGAGCTCGTGGTGACGTCGGCTTGCAAGCGCGATCGCCGTCGCACCGGCCGCCGCGACGAGCTGGACGGCGAAGAGGCCGACTCCGCCGCCGGCGCCGTGGATCAGCACACGTTCACCGGGCTCGACACGGAGGCGACGATTGATCACCGAGTGCGCAGTTCCGCCGGCGAGTGGAACCGCCGCCGCGTCGACGTGCGAGAGATTCGCCGGCTTGCGCGCGATCGTCTCGGCATCGGCGACGTGGAACTCGGCGTAGCTGCCGTGTCGACCCTCGCGAAACGGGGCAGCGCCGAACACCTCGTCGCCGGGAGACCATTCGCTGACGTCTGCTCCGACGGAGTCGACGACCCCCGAGAAGTCGGAACCGATGATCGCCGGCAGGCGCAGAGCCGCCCAGGTGCCGTCGGCGCGGTTCCCAACATCGACCGGGTTGACGGCGGCCGCGTGGACAGCGATCCGAACCTCGCGCGGGCCGGGAACCGGGTCCGGAACCTCCACCAGCTCCAGCACCTCGGCGCCGCCAAAGCGGCTGATCAGGACGGCACGCACGGGAGATCAGGTGGGTGTGGCCGCTTGCCGCCTACCGGTCGGCCGGAGCGAGGCGCCGGAGAGCGTCCGTCGAGGGGACGAAGTAGTACGCGCCCGTCAGTGGGCGCGAGAAATAGGTGAGTGCGTCACGGCGGCCGACCGTGAGGCCCGCCATGCTCTCGAGCATCTCGGCAAGCGGTCGCTGCTCGGCGGCGAACCCGACGAACATCGTTCCGTGGTTTGTGACTGACCCATACGGGGTGTTGCGCCGGAAGATCTTCCCGAACCGGTCCTGGTCGGTGCTCGCAACGTGCGAGTCGGGGGGCTTGTCTTCGAGCTCGACGCTGTCCGACTTGCGGCGGCCGATCACGAGCTCCTGCTGTTCGACCGGCAGAGATTCCCATGCGGTCGCATCGTGCTCCCACTTCTGGAGGAGGAGGATCGTGCCGCCCGCGCCGGGTTGGCCGTCGGGGACGAGGATGAGCTCCGGTGCATCGATCAGCGTCGGGTTCTCGGTCCCGTCGATGAAGCCGGTCAGGTCGAGGTCGTGGCGGTACGGCCAGCTCGACGTCTCGTCAGCGATCGCCGCGGTCTCCCGCAGCTCCGTCATTGCCATGCGGGCGACGTCGAACACGACGTCGTACGCGCCGCCCGAGAGCCAGAGCACGGCGTCATGTTGCGTGGCCGGCATGACAAACCCGTCCGGGCCGGCGATCTCCTCGAATCCCGCAAGACCGGTCACGGCATCGTCCGGGACAGCGTCGCGCCAGAGCTCGGGGCGGAAGCCCGCGACGAGGTTCACGCCGCCCATCGTCGTCCTCGGCTCGCGCAGCGACGCGACGGCGCGAACGATCTCGGCGGCCTCCGTTTCCGCTACCGCGTCGAACTCGAGGTACGCATGCGCAGTCGTGCCGAGTGCGAAGATGCCGCTCTGCGGCGAGCTCATCAGAGAGTCGTCTCGGCGGCGGCGACCATGCGGCGGATTCTCCCACTCCAGACCCTCGTACGCATAGCCGCGAAGATCAGCGATCGGTTGGCAGCGCTACCGTTTCCGCCGTCCCAGCTCGGCTTCGCTCTTTACTCGGAGATGTTCGCGAACCCGCGTCGCCCCGTGAACTCATCGCGGTTCGCCTTCCTCGACCCGCGGGCGATCACATTCTTCGTCGACTGGGAGCGCGTCGCCGATGACTCCGTCGCCATCCTCCGCGGTGAAGCGGGCCGCAATCCGCACGACCGCGACCTGTCCGATCTGATCGGCGAGCTGTCGACGCAGAGCGAGGACTTCCGGGTCCGCTGGGCCAAGCACAACGTCCGCTACCACGACACCGGCGTCAAGCGCCTCCACCATCCGATTGTCGGTGAGCTCGAGCTGACGTATGAGGCGCTGATTCTCCGAGCGGAGTCGGAGCTGACGATGTTCGCCTACACCGCGGAACCAGGCTCGAGATCCGCCGAGTCGCTGGATCTGCTGGCGAACTGGACGGCACCCGAGCGTGTCGAGGCGACGAACGCGCGCGAGCATGATGATGTATGCGGTCGGCCTGGTTCGACCGCGTAAGCCCCGAACTGACGAGAAGGAGCCAACGTGGAACTCACGAGAAACAGCCTGGACACGAATCGCGGGCCGAGCGACTGGTTCACGGGGGACGTGTATCTCGACTTCGTCGCCGCCCCGACGGGCTCGTCACGCCTGAGCGCGAGCCTTGTCCACTTCACGCCCGGCGCACGGACCGCCTGGCATACCCATCCGAACGGCCAGACGATCTACGTCCTCGAGGGGGTTGGGCTCGCGCAGCGCCGCGGCGGCCCGGTCGAGGTCATCCGCCCTGGCGACCGCGTGTTCTTCGAACCGGGCGAGGAGCACTGGCACGGTGCCACCGCGACGCGTTTCATGGCCCACATCGCAATGCTCGAAGTCGACGACGACGGCATCCCCGCGACCTGGGGTGAGCACGTGAGTGACGAGGAGTACGCGGCCGCGCTGTCGATCGGCGGCTGATCTCGACGGGTCCGAGCCCAACGCGTCCGCAACCTGGTTCTGGGGTTGAACCAGGTTGCAGAGTTTCTGCGCTCGTCCCGCTTCCGAGCAAACTCGTCATCCTGGTTCAAAAGGCTCGGTGGCCGCCGGCACGACGCCGGCGGCCACCTGGAATCTCGCGGCGCCGATGAGCTCAGCTCGAGGCGTTCTGCTGCGTCTCTCGCTGCCAGCCGAACGGGCCCCAAGAGGTCGGGGTCGAGGTGTTCTCCCAGGCCGCGCGTGGGTCGATCGTGAGCTTCAGCCACTCGAGCGGGAAGGTCGATCCGTGGACGACGATGCGGTGGAAGTTCGGCACGTCGTAGTACGGATGCTGGTTCCAGGCATCGCCGGTGCACGCAGCCGATTCCGTGTAGCACGTGGAGTTCTGCTGGAGCGGGTTGTCGGAGCGGTAGACGTGCGAGTCGCCGTTGAGGTAGAGCACCGGCTTCCCATAGCTGCTCGCGTCCGAGGCGATCGCGGCGATGATCGGCTCGTAGTTCGTCTGGTGCGAGGCTGCGTCGCTTGTGTCCCACATGTCGGACTGGCCGACGATCACGACGCTGTGGGCGTTGTCTGCCTCAGCCTTCGCGAAGGCTGCGTCGAGCCAGCGGACGTCGGCCGCGGTGCGACGTGCCATCTCGGCCGGCTGCGCCGGGTTCGGGTTTGCTTGGCTGAACCACGGGTCGATGTCGTTGTTCGAGCCGCCGGGGATGTTCACCGTCACGAACACGGTCTTCGACTGCTCCCACATGACGTTCTCGACGTACTGCGCGTCGCCCGAGTGTGCGGGGTCGAACGCGTTCGCCTGCGAGATGACCTGCATCGGGCTCTGGCCGAGAGTCTGGCCGGGATGCGCGAAGAAGATCGATCGCACGGCGTCGAGCTGGGTCAGCGGCATCTGCGGGTCGGCGCTGAAATCGCTTCCCGGCAGCTCCTTCGGCTTCGTGCAATCGCTCCACTCGTTGTCACCCGGCGTGTACACGAGCGGCTGCCTGAACGTAGTCCAGAGGTTGAAGACCGACTGGTCGTAGGCCACCGTGCACTTCTGGCTACCGGAGTGGATGTCGCCGACGTGGATGACGGCTTGAACGCTCGCGTCGTCGTTGATCGAGTTGATGAAGCTCGGTGTCGCGAGGAACTCGGCGGTGTCGGGGTTCGACGTGCCATACGGCGAGTCGCCGTAGACCGCGAGCGTCAGGGTCGTCGGGTTTCCAGCGGCCGCGGTTGTCGCCACAATCGCGACCGCCAAAGCCGCCGCGGTGAGCGCGAAAAACTTCCCCATCTAGCTGCTCTCCCTCTGTAGTCGACGGAAACAAACGCCGAGACGCTACGTCGGGGATCCGGCGATCGGGGTTGCGGCCGGGCGTCGAAATGGTGACGAAGTAGTCGTTCCTCGCTCCCGGTGAACGCGCGCGCTAGAGCTCGCTGCGGATCTCGCGCTTGAGCGCTGCGATAGCCTTCTCGTCGCGCTTGTAGAACGTCCACCCGGCCATCCGCTTCGAGCTGACGAGGCCCGCGCGCGCGAGCGCTTTCAGGTGCGCGGTCGCCGTCGGCTGCGCGACGCCGAGCTTGTTGGCGATGAAGATCACGCACACGCCGTCCTTCACGAGGTCACCGTCGCGCTGTGGCGGGAACTGCGCCTCCGGGTCCTTGAGCCACTCCAGGATCTGCAGCCGTTTCGGGCTCGCGAGCGCGCCGAATGTCTCCGAGTCGAACGTCACGACACCCGGTAGTGCCCCTGCGCGACGATGACAGCCTTCCCCCCGACCTCCGCCTTGTCCACCGCGCGTGCGCGGGCGTGGAGTACCGACGGCCGCCCGATCTCGGCGCCCTGGCGGATCTCGATCTCGGTCCCCCACGGGACGACGCCGTGCCGGCCGAGGTGCACCGCGAGCGGACCTGCGGCCGAACCCGTGGCCGGGTCCTCGGCGACGCCGAATGATGGAATGAACATCCGCGTCTTCCACTCCGCGCCGGAGCCGGCAAAGCAGTTCGCGCCCACGCGGTCGTGTCCGGCGAGTGCGGCGAGGTCGGGCCGAAGGGCGGCGACCGCGTCCTCGTCGGGAAGGCGCACATAGACATGGCGTGGGCCGTTCTCGTAGACCTCGACGGGGAGCAACGACTCCGCGACGCCGAGCGCGGCGAGCAGTTCCTCCGCTCGCTCGTACGGCTGCGAGCTGAACGGCGGCTGCTTCATCCAACCGAAGACGATTCGGCCGGCCGCCCGCTGGAGCTGTAGCGGGACGAGGCCCTTGCGCGTCTCGAGGCGCACCTCGTCGCCGTCGAGATTCTCGCCGACGAAGAAGGCCGTCCCGAGAATCGGGTGCCCCGCGAACGGCAGCTCGGCTACCGGGGTGAAGATCCGCATGCGCGCGTCGCCGCCGTTTTCGGGCGGGAGCAGGAACACCGTCTCGGAGAGATTCAGCTCGCGCGCGATCCGCTGCATCTGCTCGTCGGAGAACGGCTGCCCGTCCGGGAACACGCCGAGCTGGTTGCCCTCGAGCGGCGTGTCGGTGAAGACGTCGATGACGTAGTAGGGATGGAGATCGCCGGTGAGGGTGGCCTCGAGCATGCTCATGCCCGTCGGGCGACTGCGGTGACCTCGATCAGCATCCCGTTGAGGAGCGCACCGCCGACAGTGGTGCGAACAGGCCGCGGCTCGTTCGCGAAGACGCGCTCCCAGACCGCGTTGTAGCGCTGGAAGAGCGAGAGGTCGCTGAGGTGGACGAGGCACGAGACGACGTCGCCAAGCGAGAGACCTGCCTCCTGGAGGAGCGTCTCGACGTTCCGAAATGCCTGTTCCGCCTGCGCCTCGATGCCTTCGGGTAGCTCGTTGGTCGCCGGGTCGGCGCCGCCCTGGCCGGCAAGGACGACCCAGTCGCCAAGGTCGAGCCCCGGCGAGTACGGCGTGCCCGCCGGGCCAATGCGCTTCTTCGTCATATCACTCCCTCCACTCGTGTTGCAGTGGAATATAGCTATCTAGCTATTCGCGGTGGGGCCCCCTATAGCTCGAGGACCTCAGCCGTTGCCTCCTCGATCGTCAGTGCGGTACCGGCCGCCCATGCTTCGTACCACTCGTCAGGATCGGTCCGTGCCTTGGCGGCTGCGACGTGCTCTTCGATCGTTCGCCACGTCCTCGGGTCGCTCATGTAGACGTCTCGAACGTCGCGCTCGGCGGCGCCGGCCAGCCGCGCCGCGCGGCGGTTGTCGCCGGTGGCGGCAGCGACAACCGCTAGGCCGCAAAGCGTGGACAGTGCGCTCGTCGTGTTCGCGATCGCCTGTGCGTGTGTGAGCGCTTCTTTGAACAGTGCGTGCGCGTCAGCGAACTGACCGTCGGCAAGCGTCATCCAGCCCAGATTCTCGAGCGCCGCATGCATGTGCCGCCGATCGCCGACATCGCGCGCGAGCGCCAGTGCCTGCGTTGCGCAGTCACGCGCCCGGCTCACGTCTCCGGCCTCGAACAACGCCCCGGCGAGGTTGCTCAGCGACAACGCTGTGCGTGAGACATCGCCCATCTCTGCGCGGATGCGGTAGCTCTCCTCGTAAAGCGCGCGCGCCCGCTCGTTGTCCCGCTGGTGGCTCCACACGCCGAGGTTGTTCAAGACCGTGCCGAGGACGAACGGATCTCCTGCCTGCTCGGCGAGCACCCGGGCTTCTTCGAGTAACGCCAAGCCCTCGTCGAACTGATCATCTCCGAGCACGAACACGAGGTGGCTGAGCGCCAGCGCGACCGGCGCTGCAGCGTCAGCCTTCCGTCCGCACGCGACGGCCTGCTCCGCAAGCGCACGGTTCTCTTCCCCGAGCTCTCGAGAGAGATATGCCGCCCAGTCGAGTGCTCCGGCACGGGTCGCGCTCGGCGTCGCTGAAGTCTCGCCCAAGGCCGCGACCACGCCATCGCGTCCTTCGCGCACGTGGCCCCGCGTGTACCAGAAGAGGATCAGCGCGTACGCCAGCCTGAGTGCGTTCTCGGGATCGTGCTCGAGCAGCCACGCAAGCGCGGCGCGCAGGTTGTCGTGGTCTGCCTCGAGCCTGTCGAGGAACTCGCGCTGATCGCGCCGAACGAGCTCCGGCTGAGCCTCGAGTGCGACCGCGAGGAAGTAGTCGGCGTGTCGCCGCCGGATCCCCTCGGCGTCGGGTAGCTCGTCGAGTCGCTCGAGCGCGAACTCGCGGATCGTCTCCAGCATTCCGTAACGCAACTCCGCGCGGCGGAGCAAGTTCTTGTCGAGCAGCGAGCCGACGGTGTCGATACCGGCGAGACACACGGCCTCCGCCGCCTCGAGCGTACAGCTGCCCGCGAAGACCGCGAGGCGTGCGAACAGTTGCTGCTCGTGCTCGTCGAGCAGGTCGTAGCTCCAAGCGATCGTCGCGCGCAATGTTTGCTGCCGTTCGGGGGCGTCGCGCGCGCCAGAGGTCAACAACGGCAGCCGCTGTTCGAGTCGTTCGAGCAGCTTCGCCGGTGGGAGCACGTTGACGCGCGCCGCTGCCAGCTCGATCGCCAGCGGCAGGCCGTCGAGGCGTGCGCAGATCGCCGTGACAGTCTCACGTTCGCCGTCGAGATCGAGCGCCGCGCGGCCGGCGAACAAGACCACTGCCTCGTTCGTAGCGAGGGGCGGCACCGAGTACTCGCGCTCGGCCGCGATCCGGAGCGGCTCGCGACTGGTTGCGAGAAAGTCGATGCCTCCCGATTCGGCCGCGAGGTCCGCAACCACCGGCGCGACCTCAGGGACCAGTTGCTCGAGGTTGTCGAGCACGACCAGTAGGCGCCGCGAGCGCAGATAATCGCCGAGCACGTTGCGGTACGTTCTGCCGCTGCCCTCACGCAACCCGAACGTCTGCGCGATCGCAGCGATAACGAGATCCACATCCGTCAACGCTGCCAGCCCCACGAACCACACGCCGTCGACGTAGTCCTCCGTGGCTTCCGCCGCCACCTGCATCGCCAGGCGCGTCTTGCCCCCACCGCCGGCACCGGTGAGCGTGACGACCGAGACCTCGTCACGACGGAGCAGCTCGAGCAATTCGTCGATCTCCCGCTCTCGCCCGACCAGTTGCGTCGGGGCGACCGGCAGGTTCGTCTGGTGCAACGTCTTCAGCGGCGGAAACTCGTCCGTGCCGAGCTGGTACAGCCGCTGCGGCCCGGACAGGTCCTTGAGCCGGTGGTCGCCGAGGTCGCGCACCAGCACGCCGCCGTCGAGCAGTGCGTGCGTCGACGCGCTCAGCAGGACTTGGCCGCCGTGGGCTGCTGCCATCACGCGCGCTGCGCGGTGCACGTCAAGCCCGATGTACTTCGGCGGGTCGACGATCGGCTCGCCCGTGTGCACGCCGACCCGGATTCGGATCGGCCCTTGCCGAAGCGCGTGCATCGCTTGCTCCACGGCTGAGACCGCCAAGGCCGCGCTCGCGAACGCATAGAAGAAGGCATCGCCCTCCTCGTCGACCTCGTAGCCCGACGCGAACGCCTCGCGAACGACCCGGCGATGCTCCGCGAGTGCGTCACGGTAGGGCTCGTCCCCGAGTTCGCGGAGGAGACGCGTCGAACCCTCGATGTCGGTGAAGACGAGCGTGACCGAGCCGGCTGGTTGCACGCGCATATGCCGAATCTTCCGCCGACGAGACGGCGGATGCAATCAGCGGGGAGAAGAGGTTTCCTGGATGATCAGACGCGCCCCGGGAAAGCTTGGCAGCCCGACACGAGGAGAGCCCCGGCTTCCGGGATGCCGTTCTGCCTCAATCGTCGGACGATGCGGGCATCACGAGTCGAAGGCCACGCGCACGCAGTTCTCTCGCGGGAACGCGCACGACATCGAGCCGGTAGCAGTCCTCAACTTCGACTACGTCACACGCTTCGCCGGTAAGTCCCACCACGCGATAGAGGAAGATGTCGTTTGTCAGATACACCCCGGGTCGATCGACCCGTCCGGTGACCGCGTCAGCCCGATCTGGAGAGTCGGCTTCGCGGCGATCATCGGTGCTTTGGAGCGCGTCATCTCGGCGCCTTGGAACGAGCATCGTGAGGCCAGGTTGAGCTCACGGAGCACGCCCGGCATCCGGATTCCTCCGCTGGTCGCCGCGGGAAATCACGGCCATTTCATGAGGGTCAGTCTGACCGGCGCGCCGACGACAACCGGTTCCGAGACGAACTCACCACGAACACGCTGCAATCCCGTGATCGTCAGCTGCCGGCGTGCAGTGGCGCGGCGGGTAGTTGCACCCTGACGCGGAGCCCGCCCGCGGCGCGCGGGGTGAGGGTGAGGGTTCCATCGTGGGCATGGGTGATGCTCTTGACGATCGCCAGGCCGAGGCCGACACCCGCGTGATCGGTGCGGATGCGTTTGGTGCCGCGCTGAAACGGCTCGGCAAGCGTGGCAACGAGCTGTGGCGCAAGCTTGTCGCCGGTGTTCTCGACGGTGAGTACTGCGCTCTTCGAGTGAAGGCTCGTGGTGACCCACACCGTGCCCCGTTCGGGCAGATTGTGGACGATCGCGTTCTGCACGAGGTTCGTGCCCAACTGCAGCAAGAGCGCGTGTGAGCCGGTGGTGGAGGTCAGGTCGCCGGAGGTCTCGATGGTGACGCCGCGTTTCTCTGCAAGGGGGAGCAGTGTTTCCGTGGCTTCTTCCGCTATGAGCGACAGGTCGACTTCCTGTCGGGTGAAAGACCGCTGGTCGGCGCGGCTGAGCAGGAGCAGTGCTTCCGTGAGGTCGATCGCTCGGGTGTTGGCGGCGTGGAGGCGGTCGACGAGTTCGCCGGTGTCGCGTTTCGGATCGTTGCGGGCGACGTCGAGAAGTGTCTGCGTGATTGCGAGCGGGGTGCGCAATTCGTGGGAGGCGTTCGCTGCGAATCTCTGCTGTTCGGCGATCAGTGCTTCGAGCCGGGCGAGCATGGTGTCGAAGGCGTCGGCGAGGCCGCGGAACTCGTCCTGCCGCCCTTCCAACTCGATCCGGTGCGAGAGCGAGCCGTCGGCGGCCATGCGGGTGGCGTCGGTGATGCGCGTCAGAGGAGCGAGCATGCGGCCGGCGAGAAGCCACCCTCCCACCAGCCCGAAGACGAGCAGGAACGTCATCACGGTCGCCGCGATCGGGGCGAAATCGCGCAGCAGGTCGGCGTGGCTGCGCACCATGAAGATCACGCCTGGGTGCACACCACGCGAAAGGGAGAAGTACCCGGCGGTGAGCAGCACCGCGCCTGCGAGCATCACGAAGCCGGCGTAGCTGAGCGTCAGCTTGAGCCGAACGCTCAACCCGGGGGATCTAGCCACGCCCTGTTCCCTCAGGCTC
>JBAQHS010000144.1:0-1682 GCA_049288455.1 Gaiellaceae bacterium
CGGTGGCGAGGCCGACAGGGTGTGCAGCGACTTCGGGGAGGTAGTCACGAGTCAGCCAGAATCGACGACGCCAGCTCCGCTCGTTGGTGTCGCACGTGAACACCACCACGCGGCGAGCCACGCGCTGCATCTCGCGCAGCCCGGCAAGCGGGTCCTCCCAGTGATGAACCGTGGCAAAGGCCATCGCGGCGTCGAAGGATTGGTCTGCGAACGGAAGGCACTCCGCTTGGGCAACCACGCACCGTGCCGCGCCTGCGGGGCGCTGCGCGCGCATGACTGCCGAAGGCTCCACCGCCGTTACGTCACGGTCGGAGGGCTCATAGGAGCCGGTGCCGGCCCCGACGTTCAGCACGGTCTGCGCATCGCCGAGCGCAGCCCATACCTGTGCGGCGATCCGCGGCTCGGTGCGCCGCGTCACGCCGTAGGTGGCTCCGATGGTGTCGTACAAGGGCGCGGTCGACATCGAGGTTCCTTATCGCGCCTCTCGCGATCGATGGCAACACATCAATCGACGGGCGGAGCGAACGGGTCGATAAACGGCCCGAACGTACGCCCAGGGGACCACCAAGCCGGCACTCAGGCGCGGACGGTGATCCGCTTCGAGAAGCTCTCGACCGTGCGACCGTCGAAGGTCGCGACCGAGGTGATGCGAACGCTGTGCCGTGCCATCCTCCCCGTCAGCCGCAACGTTAGCCGGGTGGCGCCCTTGATCCGAACGCAACCCTGAGCCGAGCAGAGCTGCCATTGAAAGGACACTCTCGTCGGCTGCACGCTCCAGGTCGGTGCCGTCGCGGTCAGCGTGCGGCCCACCGCGGGCACGCCATGAAGACTCGGCGGCGTCGTTGCCCTCGGCTGTCTGGCCGCGCAGCTGCCTGCGAAGGTGGCATCACCGACGCGGTCGAACGGCAGCGTCCCAGTCGAGCTCGCGTAGAGCTGGAACGGCTCGCCACACGGCGGGGCGGCGCTCAGGATGGCCACGAAGCCGAGGTGCCCATTCGGCGGGAGGACGGTGGCGGACATCGGCCCGCACTCCATCTCGTTCGCCAGCCCGTCCGGCTGCTCCGGAACGCAGCGAGCAGAGCCCTCGTTCGAGGTCCCACCGCCCACGAATCGCGTCTCCGGGGTCCCGACGACGACGAAGTACTGCCACGCCGTCGCCCCGCCGTTGAAGAGGTTGAAGTAGTAGGTGCTCGCCGCCGAGGTGTAGGTCCCGGATCCCCCGTCCGCCGACGCGGAGCCGACGGCCAACAGCGCGAGACAAGACGCGGCGAGCGCGAATCGGGCCATCCCCGAAATCTAGATGCGGCGGCCCGAGGCGAACCGCCGGCCGCGGCAGGTCTCCGCGGAATGGCACACTAACTTCAATCGTTGTAGTTGCTTCACCGATTGAACCTGCCTGGTCTCGGCCGGGCCGTTCCGAACTCTGAGGAGAGCCGAAATTTGTCGAATTTGCTGCTGATTCCCCTGGAAGACAGCGTCGTCTTCCCGAACATGTCGGTCACGTTGACCGTCGAGGTCGGTGACGCAGAGCGCGTGTTCCTCGTGCCGCTGCATGAGGGCGAGTACGCGACCGTCGGCACGGTCGCCGAGGTGGCCGGCGTGATGCGGCTGCCAGGAGGCGGCAGTGCGGTGACACTCGCGGGCGTCCACCGCGGCGTCGCGGGTGCCGCCCACACCGGCCC
>JBAQHS010000145.1:0-3003 GCA_049288455.1 Gaiellaceae bacterium
GCCGAGCTCGAGTCGGTGCTCGCGGCGATCGCCGACAGGCACCGGCTCAGGATCTTGAACATGCTGGTGCGCGCCGACGCCGCGCCGATCTGCGTGTGTGAGTTCACCGCTGCGCTCGACCTGGCCCAGCCGAATGTGAGCTACCACCTACGCCAGCTCGTCGAGGCCGGGATCATCATGCGCGAGCGGCGGGGCCGCTACTCCTACTACTCACTCGTCCCGGGCGCGCTCCGTCAGGTCGCCGCACTGGTCGCGGAGCCGGCCGGACTGGCGACCGCGGTATGACCCGCGAGACTCTGCGTCCGCTTGTCGCCGAAGCGATCGGCACCTTCGCGCTCGTCTTTGCCGGCTGCGGGGCGATCATGGTCGATCAGAAGACTCACGAGCTCGGGCACATCGGTGTCGCGATCAGCTTCGGACTCGTGATCATGTTCGGCATCTATGCCGTCGGCCACATCTCCGGCGCGCACTTCAACCCGTCGGTCACCTTCGCCTTCGCGCTGACCCGGCACTTCCCATGGCATCGCGCGATCGCCTACTGGGCGGCGCAGCTCGTCGGCGCGTTCGCCGCGGCCGCTCTTCTCCGCGCGTCGCTCGGAAACCGCGCGGACGTGGGCGCAACCCTGCCCTCGGGGTCGCAGGGACAGGCGTTCCTCTGGGAGGCGATCCTGACCTTCTTCCTCTTGTTCGTGATCCTTGCGGTCGCGACCGATACGCGCGCGGTCGGCGAGGCAGCGGCGATCGCGATCGGCGGGACGATCGGCCTCGACGCAATGTTCGGCGGGCCGATCACCGGAGCGTCGATGAATCCCGCTCGCTCCGTGGCCCCGGCGTTCGTCTCGGGCAACCTGCACGCGCTCTGGCTCTACATCGCCGCACCGCTTGTCGGTGCATCGCTCGGCGCGCTCGCCTACCAGTTCGTTCGCGACGAAGCGAGGCGTGACACGGCTTGAGCGAGGTCCTCTTCATCTGCGTCGCCAACTCCGGTCGCTCGGTGATGGCCGAGCGGATCTTCAACAGCCTCGCGGCGGGGCGGCATCATGCGAGGTCAGCCGGAAGCGAGCCCGGCGAGGCGCCGCACCCGCTGGTGGTCGAGGCGCTGAGCGAGATCGGCCTCGACGCATCGGATCACGTCCCGCGAAAGATCGATGCCGCTGAAGTGGCGCGTGTCGATGCGGTCGTCTCGACCTGCGGCGAGGAAGCCTGCCCCGTGACCCCGCCGGGGACGAAACGGATCTACTGGAACCTGCCCGATCCGAAGAACCGCCCGATCGCGGAGGTTCGGGAGATTCGCGACGACATCCACGACCGTGTCGAGCAGCTCGTCAGCGACCTCGACGCGTCCGCCTAGGAACCAGGTTGCGGCCCTTGCGTCGGGCAGCGAGTTCGCGGGCGTATTCTTGGCGGCACAACGCGATGCCCGGCTCCGCCTCCCTCACTCGAGCGCCACGAGTTCATCTCGCAGGTTGCCGCTGGTTCTGGGCTTGGGCTGTGCTTGGTGGCGCAGCTGCCCTTGGCTTCTTCGTGGTCGGCGTGTTCGTGGTGGCGCCGTTCGCCGTAGTGGCGTACGTGCTGGCGTCACGACCGGCAGTCAGCCGTTCGGCGTTCGGGCTCCTGAGCGGCATCGGCGTCCTGCTCGTCTTCATCGCCTGGTTGCAGCGTGCCGGGCCTGGCACAACCTGCTGGCAGACGGCGACCGCGAGCGGGTGCGATCACCACCTGAACCCGCTGCCGTGGCTCTTCGCCGGGGTCGCGCTCTTCGCGGGCGGGATGGTGGCGCACATCCTGCGGAACCGCCCCGCGTAAACCGAGTCGCTAGATGTCCTGCCCACGGACGTTGTGAACGCGGCTGATCGGGGGTTGGCCTCCGAGTGAGCTGTGTGGTCGCCGCGTGTTGTAGTGGTCGAGCCAGTGTGGCAGGGCGGCCGTGCGTTCGCGATGTGAGCGGTAGACGAGTCCGTAGGCCCACTCGCGTTGCATTGTCTGGTGGAAGCGTTCGACCTTGCCGTTGGTGCGGGGCCGGTAGGGCTTGGTTGTGAGGTGCCGGATCTCGTTGCGGTCGAGCAGCTGCCGCAGGTCGCGACCCTTGACGTAGATCCAGGCGTTGTCGGTCATTAGCCGTTGCGCGACGATCCCGTGCTCGGCGAAGAAGCGGAGCGCGCGTTCGAGGAAGCAGGCGGCGGTCGCAGCGCGCTGGTCGGGGTGGATCTCCGCGTAGGCCAGGCGGGAGTGGTCGTCGACGATCGCGTGCACGTAATCGACGCCGTCGTGGTGGTGGCGCTCCTGGCTGGTGCGATCGCCGGTGACGCGGTGACCGGGTCGCTCGAAGCGCGCGTACTCGCTGACGTCCATGTGCAACAGGTCGCCGGGGCACGGCCACTCGTAGCGGTTCGCCGGCTCGCGTGGCGGCCGCGGCGGCCGCGAGAGCCCCGCCCGGTGGAGCACTTTCCAGACGGTCGAGTGGCAGAAGCCGGTCGCGCCGGCAACAAGCCGAGGCCCCCAGCCCGTCTTACGGCGGCAAGCGCAGATCGCCTCGGCGAGCTCGGGCGCGAGCTGCCTGGGCGAGCGGTGCGGACGGCTCGAGCGATCGAACAGGCACGCCAGCGTCGCCCGCGCCTCGGCGCTCGCCCCGCTGTCAGCGGTGCCACCAACGATGCGCAGTCGCCGGCGACACGCCGAAGGCCGCCGCGGCCTGCTTCAGCGTCATCCCCTCCGCGACCGCGCAGACGAGCGCGTAGCGACCAGCCAATCCGAGCTTCGCGTTACGGTGAAACGACATCCGAGCCCTCCTTCGAGAGTGAGTCCTGGCAGACCCACAGCCTCGAAGGAGGGCCGGATAGAACCCTCAGCCGTTCACAACCTGTGTAGGCACGTCAGCTAGCGACTCGCTCATCGACGCCGCCTAGCAAGGCCGCGCATACGTCCATGCCCGATCGGCTCAAACGCTCGGTAATAGCACGCGTCTATCTGGGCGGGATGCAGAACGCGTCCCGCCGCTTTGCG
>JBAQHS010000146.1:0-15663 GCA_049288455.1 Gaiellaceae bacterium
CGTCAGGCCGACGGCGGGGTTTCGTCGTCGCCGGAGCGCTTGCGCCAGAAGGTCAGCAGGCCGACGGCGCCCGCGACGGTCAGGGCGATCGCGCTCTTGTTCGGCTTCTTCGACTCGGCGTCGATCGCCGGCACGGCGCCCTTCGCCTTCTTCTTCAGCACCCGCTTGCCGACGGCCCACGCCATCCAGCCGACTGCTGCGTTGCGACGATTGAACACACCCATGCCACGACTCTACCCCCACGGGCGCCCGCAGCAAACCGAAAAGAGGGCCCCGCCCTCTGCGGCAAGGGCGGGGCCCAACTGAGCATGCCGGGAAACCTTGCGGGCGGGCGAAGTTCCCCAGCGGGACGAGGGCACGTCCAGTGGTTGAGACACGCACCGCCCAGAAAACTTGCGCGGGCGCCGAATCGCCCTTACGGAAGCTTTACAATTGGGGCGCGACTGCCCTGACGGCGATGCGACCACCGGGACGCGGAGACGCGTCGCTCCAAGCACCACCATTGCCTCGGGAAAACCCCCTGGATTGCCTCCGGGATACGGGTTAAGGTGCGACTGGGTGGGTCTGAGAATCGCTTTCGCACCGCTGCAAGAGCGCCAGTTCCGGCTGCTCTGGCTCGGCCGCATCTCCTCGGCGGTCGGGGATGCGCTCGTCCCGGTTGCGCTTGCGTTCGCCGTGCTCTCGGTCAACAGCTCGCAGGTGGCGCTCGGCGGCGTGCTCGCCGCATTCACCGCCTCGCGGGTCGGGTTCACGCTGATCGGCGGCGTCGTCGCCGACCGTCTACCGCGGCGCGCGGTGATGCTCGCGTGCGACGGCGTGCGCGCGGCCGTCGAGGCGTTCACCGCGACGATGCTGCTGACGCATCAGATGACGCTGCCGCTCTTCTTCATCACGGGAGCGCTCTTCGGTGCCGCCTCCGCATTCTTCGGCCCCGCGTCGGATGGGCTCGTCCCGCGCACGATCTCGCCCGGCAACCTCCAGTCGGCCAATGCACTGCTCGGCCTCTCGCGCAGCGCGATGAACGTCTTCGGGCCTGCGGTTTCCGGTGTGCTCGTCGCGATCGCCGGGACAGGCTGGGTGTTCGCGATCGACGCACTCAGCTTCGTCGCGAGCGCATTCTTCCTGTTGCAACTGCGACTGCCTGCGCACGCACGTGCAGCCCGCAGCCACTTCCTACGCGAGCTCCACGAGGGCTTCCGTGAGGTGACTTCGCGGTCGTGGGTGAGCGCGCCGATCATCGGCTTCGCGATCACCAACTTCTGCGTGGCGTCCTTCATCGTGCTCGGCCCGATCATCTTCCGCGACCACCTCGGCGGCGCGCGCAACTGGGGAATCGTGTCGGCCTGCGGCGCGATCGGCGCGATCGTCGGCAGCCTCGCCTCCGTGCGTCTGCATCCGCGCCGGCCGCTCAGTTTTGGCTTCCTCGCAACGATGCTGATCGGCGTTCCCATCGCCGCGCTCGGACCTGCGCTGCCGGTCGCGGCAATCGCGGTCGCGTGGGCTGCGGGCATGGCGTCGATCGCGCTCAGCAACACCTACTGGGACACGACCCTGCAGCGGCGCATTCCCGAAGCCGTGTTCGCGCGCGTGCGCTCGTACGACATCCTCGTGTCGTTCGTCTTCATGCCGATCGGGTTCGTCGCCTTCCCGCTGATCTCGAAGCCGCTGGGCGTCGAGGCGACGCTGCTCGGTGCAGCCGCGCTCACGGTGCTCTCGAGCCTTGCCGTTGCGTTCGTCCCCGGCGTGCGCGCTGTGACCGATTCCGACGTCGTGACGCCGGTCACAGCCACGCGCGCCGCCTGAGGACCAGGACTACGTCTTCGCTGCCGCGCGCTTCTTGTTCGGCAGATGGATCGCACGGCCGAGCGCGACGAGACCGGCTTCCTTGATCGCCTCGCTCAGCGTCGGATGAGCGGCCATGCCGTCGGCAACAGTCTCGACCGTCGACTCCGCGTCGATCGCCACGGTGCCTGCCTCGATCAAGTCGGTGACGTGCGGGCCGACCATGATCATGCCGAGCAGCTCGCCGTACTTGGTCTCGTGGATCGACTTCACCCACCCGACGGTCTCGGCCTGCATCACAGCACGCGCGTTCGCGACCCACGGGAAGACGCCGACCGCGACATCGTCGCCGTACTGAGCACGGGCCTGCTCCTCGGTGAGGCCGACGCCGGCGATCTCAGGGTCGGTGTAGATCGGCCGCGGCACTGCGCGGTTGTCGACGATCGCATCCAGGCCGCACGCATTCTCGGCCGCGACCTCGCCTTCACGGAACGCGGTATGCGCAAGCTGCCAGTAACCGGCGCAGTCTCCGACTGCGTAGATGTGCGGCACCTTCGTGCGCCGATGCTCGTCGGTCGCGATGCCCTTGCGCTTGTCGAACTCGACGCCTGCGGCTTCGAGGCCGATGCCCTCGACGAGCGGACCGCGGCCGACCGCCACGAGCATCAGATCGCATTCGACGGACTCTCCGTCGCCGAAGTACACGGTGAGCGCATTTCCCTGCTGCTCGACCTTGGTGCACTGCTTGCCAAGCTGCAGCGCGATGCCGCGCTTGCCGAATGCCTTCGCGAGCTCCTTCGCTGCATCTGCGTCCTCTTGCGGGATCAGCGTGTCGAGCATCTCGACGATCGTCACCTCGGAGCCGAACCGGTTGAGGATCGACGCGAACTCCGAGCCGATGATCCCGCCACCGAGGATGACGAGGCGCTTCGGCACCTCGGTCTGCGCAAGCAGGCCCGTCGAATCGACGCAGAGATCCGACTCGAGGCCGGGGATCGGCGGCCGCAGGGGGAACGACCCGGTCGCGACGACCGCGGAGCGGAACGTCACGTCCTCCCCGCCTTCGACGGAGATCGTGTTCGCATCCTTGAACTTCCCCGCGCCCTTCACCCACTCGACGCCGTTCGCCTTGAAGAGGCCCGCGACCCCGCCGGTCATCTGCTTCACGACGCCGGTCTTCCACTCGTTGGCAGCCGCGAAGTCGAGCTCGGCCCCGCCGACCTTCACGCCGAGCTTCGCGAAGTTCTCGTTCGCCTGGTGCAGGAAGTGGGCGGTCTGCACCCACGCCTTCGTCGGGATGCACCCGACGCGCAGGCAGGTGCCGCCGAGCTCGGGCTCCTTCTCGATGCACGCGACCTTCGCGCCCAGCTGGGCCGCGCGGATCGCGGCGGTATAGCCACCGGGGCCTCCGCCCAGAACGGCAACATCGACTTCCATCTCAGCTCCTCAGGTTCTTGAAGTTTCCGGCCGCGATGGTACCGAGGTGGCCCTTCGCGCCGGTCTGTCACCATCGACCGAGCGGGTTAGGGCGTGATGACGATCTTCCCGAACTTGCCGCCTGCGGTGAAGCGGTCGTAGGCTTCATTCGCCTGCTCGAGCGGGAACGTCGTCTCGACGGGCACGACGATCTCACCGCGTGCGAGCAGCGGCAGAGCGTGTCCTTCGAGCCGCCGGAGCACGTCCTCCTTCTCCTCACGCGCACGCGGCCGGAGCGTCGAGCTCGAGATCCGGCCGCACTTGCGCATCAGGAGCCCGAAATCGACCGTCGCCTTCGAGCCGGCGCCTGTGCCGATCACGACGATCCGCCCCCGTGGGGCGAGCCGGTCGAGATTCACGCTCAGATTCTCGCCGCCCACGAGCTCCAGGATCACGTCGTACTCACCCTCCGGCTCGGTGGTCGCGCCGAGCGCCTCCACCTGCGCGGCGTGATGACGCACGGTGCCGGTGACCTCGGCGCCAACCCGCACCCCGAGCTGCACCGCCGCAACACCCACGCCGCCGGCAGCGCCGTTCACGAGCAGCCGGTCGCCGGAATTGAGGTGCGCTTGCGTGAAGAGCGCGTCGTGTGCCGTCGCGAATACCTCGACGAAGCCACCGGCCTGCGGCCAGTCGATGCCGTGCGGGATGCGGATGACGTGCGTGTGATGCACAGCGACGAGCTCGGCGTGGCCGCCACCGGCGAGGAGCGCCATTACGTGCTCCCCGGTTGCGACGTTCTCGCCGGCACACTCGAGTCCCGGGATATCGGGCGGGGCGCCGGGCGGGGGCGGGTAACGGCCGGCGCGCTGCATCACGTCGGCGCCGTTCACACCGGTCGCCCGCACCCGGATCACGATCTCGCCCTCGCCGGCGATCGGATCAGGCCGCTCCTCGATCCGCAGGCGCCCATCGGCGATGACGGCGGCACGCATTCCGGCATGCTACGGCCATGAAGCTCGAAGGAGTCCACCACATCACCTGCATCACCGGCGACGCGCCGGCAAACGTCGAGTACTACGTGGGCACGCTCGGTCTCCGGATGGTGAAGAAGACCGTCAATCAGGACGACCCGACCGTGTACCACCTCTTCTACGCGGACGAGCGCGGATCGGCGGGCTCCGACATCACCTTCTTCGAGTATCCGGGGGCGCCACCGGGCCGAGCGGGAGACGGCATGGTCCATCGCGTGTGCTTCCGCGTTGCCTCCGAGGAGGCGCTGGACTTCTGGCATGGCCGCGTCGGCGGCGAGCGGGTCGAAGGCTCGCTCGTGTTCGTCGATAACGAGGGGCTCTCGCTGGAACTGCTCGTCGACGACTCGGGTGACGAGCCGCTGCTGGCCGAGGCAGCCGACATTCCGGAGGAGCACCGCATTCGTGGCTTCGCCGGCGTGCGCGCATACGCATCGCAGCCCGAGCGGAGCACGAAGCTGCTCGAAACCCTGGGGTTCGAGCCTCGCTGGACCGCGCGCGGCGACAAGCGCAGCGGCTTCTACATCTACGACGCCCCGCCGGAGCAGGGTGGCTTGCAAGCAGCGGGCACCGTCCACCACGTCGCGTGGGCCTCGACACCCGCCGAGCACGAGGCCTGGCGGCAGCGGGTGAGCGAGGGCGGCGGGCAGCCGACGCCGGTGATCGACCGCTTCTACTTCAAGTCGATCTACTTCCGCGAGCCGAGTGGTGTGCTCTTCGAGATCGCAACACTCGGGCCTGGGTTCACCGCCGACGAGCCGCTCGAGTCACTGGGCGAGAAGCTCTCCCTGCCGCCGAACTACGAGCAGTACCGCGACCAGGTCGAGAAGGTGCTGACACCGTTGCCGAACCCGCGGCTCGACCGGCGATGATCGTCCGGGAGCGCCCGGCGGCGAGCGTCGCGAAAGGCGCGCTCGTGCTGCTGCACGGCCGCGGCGCCGACGAGCACGACCTCTTTCCGCTGCTCGACGTGCTCGATCCGGCGCGTGAGCTCGACGGCTTCACCCCACGCGGCCCGCTGTCGTTGCCGCCCGGCGGCGCACACTGGTACGTCGTCCCGCGTGTCGGCTATCCCGATCAGGCGACCTTCGCGGCGTCATACGCCGAGGCAGCCGAGTGGCTCGACTCGCTCCCGTACGAGCACATCGTGCTCGGCGGGTTCTCGCAAGGAGCGGTGATGTCGTACGCGCTCGGCCTTGGCATCGGCCGTCCGCGGCCCGCCGCGATTGCGGCATTCTCCGGCTTTATCCCACAGGTCGAAGGGTTGGAGCCCGACCTCGAGCGGCCGCTCCCGCCGGTCGCAATCGGGCACGGCACGCTCGACCCTGTGATCAGCGTCGAGTTCAGCCGCGCCGCGCGCGCCATGCTCGAGCAGGCGGGCGGCGAGGTGCTCTACCGCGAGTATCCGCTCCCGCACACGCTCGACCCGCAGTTCCTCGCCGAGGTGCGGGACTGGCTTACATCGCTGCGCGCAACCCTCTAGCGAGCGCGGAGTGCGCTCAGAAGCTCCTGGTGGCGGCGTTCATCGTCGCTCGGTGCCTCTTCCTCGGCAACGCGGTCCGTTCTGCGGGCAAGGAGCGCCTGCGTCGGCTTGACGATGAAGAAGAAGACCGCGACGCCGATCGAGACGAACTGGATCAGGGCGGTGATGAACGAGCCGTACTTGAACAGCGAGTGATGGATCGTGAAGGTGAGGTTGCTGAAGTCGGTCTTGCCGACGATCGCGCCGATGATCGGCGTAACGATGTCGGCGACGAACGAGTTGAGGACTGCGGCGAAGGCGACGCCCATCACGAAGGCGACGGCCAGTTCGATCAGATTCCCCTTCAGCAGGAAGTCTCTGAATTCTTTGAGCATTGCGTGGTCCCCTTTCGGGCGAGTTGACCTGGGCTGCCGGCGGCATCACCGACATACCGAGCCTTTCAACTCGCGGCGGAAAGCTCAACCGGCCGCAGCGATCTGGGCCGGTTAGAGCGAGCGCTTCATCACGAGACCGCCGGCTGCGTCGCCGGTGCGCTCGAAGCCGTTCCGCTCGTAGAACTTCACTGCAGGCGAGTCCTGTTCCACCGACAGTGAGACCGAGGAATGCCCTTCCACACGCGCCTTCTCGAGCAGGGCGTCCAGCAACTCCTGGCCGACACCGTGCTTGCGACGCGACGGAACGACCGAGATCGTCAGCTCGGGCGTCGCCTCGTCGACGAAGCCGTACCCGGGCTCGGCCGTCCGAAAGACACGGAACCACGCGGCACCCACACGGTGCCCGGTCTCGGTGGCAACGAGCGCGACGTCGCCCGGCCGCCCCCAGTTGTCGACGTATCGCGTCAGCGGGATCTCGGCGTCGAGAGCGTTCACCCGCCAGCCGTAGGCATGCGGGAGCATCGAACGCATGAACGGCACATCGGCGTGCGAACCTCGGCGGATCATTCCCCCATTACCTCGGCGAGCTGGATTCGGTTTCCATCCGGGTCGTAGACGTCGACGAGGAGCATTTGTCCGGTGAGCTCGACCACGACGCCGACTTCGACGCCCTCGCCGCGCAACCTTCGAGCGTCGGCCCGCACGTCGGCGACGTCGATGATCGCGACACCCGCTTCGACCGGATCGCCCTCACCGAGTGCGATCAGCATCTTCCCGTGCTCGAGCTTCGACCACTTGTCGTCGAAGTCGACGTACGTCTCGTCGAAGCCGAGCAGACGCTTGTAGAAGTCACGCCCCCGGTCGAAGTCTCGAACGAGATACCAGACCCGGGGCATGGCTACAACGCGAGCGCGGGCTCTTCGACGAACTGCTTCACGGTGCGGAGGAAGTCGGCGCCCGCGGCGCCGTCGACCGCACGGTGATCGACAGTCAGCGTCATCGTCAGCATCGGCCGCACGACGACCTGGCCGTCGCGGGCGACGGGTGTATCGACCGTCGCGCCGACCGCAAGGATCGCGGCTTGCGGCGGGTTGATCACCGCGACGAACTGCTCGATGCCGAACATGCCGAGATTCGAGATTGTGAATGTCCCGTCCTCGAGGTCATGAGCTGTCAGCTTGTTCTCGCGTGCGCGCCCGACGATCTCACCACGCGCGGTCGCGACCTCCGCGAGCGCCAGGCGCTCGACTGAGCGGATCACCGGCACGACCAAGCCCTGCGGCGCCGCGACGGCGATCCCGACGTTGGCGGTCGGGAACTTCAGGAGCGCGTCGTCTGCGTATTGCACGTTCACGTCGCGGTGCCGCATCAGCGCCTGTGCGCACACCTTCGTGAGGAGATCGGTGACCGTGACGCGGACGTCGGGGTTCAGCTCGCGGGCGCGCGCGACGAGGTCGTTGGCGCGCGTCATGTCCGCGCTGACGGTCAGCTGGAAGACCGGCGCCTGCCAGGCCGCCGTGAGCCGCCGCGCAATTGTCTTGCGGATGTTCGTCAGCGGCACCGATTCCACCTCGCCGGTCGGGATCGGGGCGCTGCCCGCCGGCGTTTGCACTGCCGCGACCTGGCCGCGCTCGACGTCCTCCGCGACGATCCGCCCGTCGGGGCCGGTGCCCCGCAGCGAGCGAAGGTCGATCCCGCGCTCGCGCGCGATCCGCCGCGCAAGCGGCGAGGCCTTCACGCGACCCCCGTTCGCGGCGCTCGCAGCATCGCCGCTGCCGGCTGTGTCGGACACGGGTTCGGCGGTGTCAGACACGGGTTTGGTCTCTGACGCCTCTTTGGCCTCCGGCGCGGCCTTCTCCGTCTTTGCGGGCGCCTCGACGGCCTGCACCTCCTCGCCCTCCGCCCCGATCCATCCGATCGTCTGGCCGACCGGCGCCTCGCCTGAGGCGAGCTCGATCTTCAGCAGCACGCCCGCATGGTCGGCCTCGACCTCCTGGGTGACCTTGTCGGTGTCGATCTCGAAGAGCGGCTCCCCCTTCACAACCGTGTCACCCTCGGACTTCAGCCACTTCGTGATCGTCCCGGCTTCCATTCCCTGCCCGAGACGAGGCAGCTTGACCTCGTTTGCCACCGTTACTCCTTGCCGACGGTGCGTTTGATCGCCGCGTGCACGTCGGCGACCTGCGGAATGATGAACTGCTCCATCACCGGCGCGAACGCGAGCGGCGCGAACTTGGCGCCCACGCGCTCGATCGGCGCGTCGAGGTAGTCGAATGCCTTGTACTGCAGGACCGCGGCGACCTCGGCGCCGAAGCCCATGCGCGTGACAGCCTCGTGGGTGACGACGACGCGGTTCGTCTTCTTCACCGAGGCGACGAGTGCGTCCTCGTCGAGCGGCTGCAACGTCCGCGGGTCGATGATCTCCACCGAGATCCCATCCTCCTCGGCGAGCTTCGCAGCCTCGACCGAGCGGTGCACGAGCGGGCCCATCGCGATCACCGTGACATCGGTTCCCTCGCGAATCGTGCGGGCCTTACCGAGCGGGATCGGCTCGATCTCGGCCGGAACCTCGCCCTTCACCGGGTAGAGCAGCCGATGCTCGAAGAAGACGACCGGGTTGTCGTCACGGATCGCTGTCGTGAGCAGCCCGCGCACGTCTTCCGGCGTCGACGGGAACACGACCTTCAGGCCGGGGATGTGGACGAGCCACGCCTCGAGCTGCTGCGCGTGCTGGGCACCCGGCGACCAGCCGGCGCCGCCCTGCGTGCGAATCGTCAGCGGCACCTTGATCTGCCCGCCCGACATGTAGCGATGCTTGGCCGCCTGGTTCACGATCTGCTCGAGCGAAAGCGTCAGGAAGTCCTCGTACATGATCTCGACGACGGGGCGCATCCCCGCCATGGCCGCGCCGATGCCCGCTCCAACGATCGCCATCTCGGAGATGGGCGTGTTGCGCACCCGCTCCGGGCCGAATTCGTCGAGCAGCCCTTGCGTGACCGCCATCGAACCGCCCATCTCGGCGATGTCCTCGCCCATGATGAAGACGTCGTCGTCGGCGCGCATCGCTTCGACGAGCGCGTCGCGAACAGCCTCTCTGTAGGTCATCTCAGGCATGCGGCTCAGACGTAGACGTTCTTGAGGGCATCTTCGGGCTGTGGATCGGTGCCGTTCTTCGCGAACTCGAGCGCCGCCTCGACGATCTCGTTCGCCTCCGAGTCGAATGACTCGAACTCGTCGTCGCCCAGTCCGAGGCGTTCCCGGAGCGCGACGATCGGATCGCGGTCGGCGGCCGCCTGGCGGTCTTCCTTCGTTCGATACACCTGCGGGTCGCCGATGAAATGACCGTGCATACGCGCCGTCTCGATGTCCATGAAGACGGGGCCTTCGCCTGAGCGTGCGAACTCGAGTGCCTCGTGCGCAGCCTCGTACACCGCCTGCACGTCTTGCCCGTCGACCTTGATCGACCGCATGTCGTACGCGAGCGCGCGCTTCGACATGTCGTCCCACACCGGCGAGTGCTGCCACCCCGGCGTCGACTCGGCCCAGTGGTTGTTCTCGCAGACGAACACGGTCTTCGTCTTCCACAGCTGTGCCAGGTTCAACGATTCGTGGAACGTCCCGATGTTCGTAGCTCCGTCGCCGAAGAAGGCGACCGCAACGCGAGGCTCGTCGCGCAACTTGAACGCGAGCCCCGCACCGGTGACCGCCGGCAGGCCGCCGCCGATGACGGCGTTCGCGCCCATGTTCCCGCGCTCGACGTCATAGAGGTGCATCGAACCGCCGTAGCCGTGCGAGCAGCCCTCGATCTTGCCGTACAGCTCAGCCATGACGGCGTTCGGGTGCGTGCCGCGCGCCAGGGTATGCCCGTGGGCGCGATGGGTAGAGGCGAAGACGTCACCCTCCTCCATCGCCTGGCAGACGCCAACCGCGACGGCCTCCTGGCCGATCGCGACGTGCAGGAAGCCCGGCAGCTCGCCGGCGCGAAATCGCTCCTCGACATGCTCTTCGAATCGACGAATCAGGAGCATCTCGCGGAGGAACTCCCGCAGCGTCTCCTCATTCAGGGCGCGTTTCTTCTCGACCTTCGCCACGGCTCCGGCAGTGTACGTTTTGCGTCGTGAGCCTCGTCGGCCAATGGCGTGCCGTGCAAGCCGAGTTGCCCGAAGGCTGGACCGGAGCCGGGTTGCGCCTCGAATTGCGCGACCGCGAAGCCGCTGATCAGGCGGCCGCGCTGCTCGGCCCCGCCCAGCCGTACCGCGCGGAACCGACGGTTCTGCGGCTCTCCGTCGCGGTCGACGGCAGCGCGACCGGGCCGACCGGGATCAACCGGCTCCTTGCACGTGTCGACGACGCGCGCCTCGGCGGAAAGCTTGTGGCAGTAGGCTCACAGTCGGTTCCAGCGCGCCTCGCACGCGACCTCGTGTCGCTCGTCCAGTCGTGGGACACCGCGGTCGCCGGGTTGCCCGCCGACTGGAGCGACCTCTTCTGCGAGCTCGAGCTGCTGTCGTCGGATTACGTCGAGCGGGCCGCGGTGCTCTGCATCCAGATGAACCCGCGTCGTGACGGCCACCGGGCTGCGATGCGGTTCCGGGTCGCACAAACGGCGGGCTACGGCGCCGCCCCGGGGATGGTTCGCCGCTGTCTCGAACGCTGCGACGAAGAGTCGATCCGCGGCTCGGTGCAAGTACTGCGCGCGCTCTCGGACTCGCAGCTCGTTGCGACCCAGGGGCCGGTCTGGCTGCTCGAGGGGAAGACGATCTAGATGGCCGACCCGGTTTCCTGGTTGCTGATCGAGCCCGGTTGGCAGGTCGACGCAGCCGACGCGGAGAAGGCTGGGCGCGTCGAGGAGGTACTCGGCGACTCGACCGCCGACATCTTCGACGGGCTTTCGATCTCGGGCGGGATGTTCAAGCATCCGAAGTACGTCGCCGCGGAGCAGATCGCCGAGATCGTCGAGGGCCGCGTGCGACTGAGCTTGACGCAGGCGCAGATCGATGCGCTCGGCGAGTTCGAGGAGCCCCCTGAACAGGTGACACTCTCGTCCGAGCGGTCATCACGGCTCAAGCGCGTGGAAGCGGTGCTGGCGCCTCCCGTCGAGCACACCGAGCGTGTCGGTCTCGTTCGCCGCGTGCTCGAATGGCTCGGCGTCGCGGGTCGACGCTGATCGACGCACTGGAACAGGCAGCGGCCGTTCGGCGCGGTGATGTCTCTCCCACGGAACTGCTCGACGCCGCGATCGGCCGCGCCGAAGCCGCAAACCCCGAACTGAACTTCCTCGTCACCGACTGCTTCGAACAGGCGCGGGCGACAGTGCCCGCTGACGGGCCGTTCATGGGCGTGCCGATGCTCGTGAAGGATCTGACCGAGACCGCCGGTATCCGCACGACCTTTTCCTCGCGCGCCTTCGCGGACTACGTCCCCGCGAAGGACGCCGCCGTCGTTCGACGGATGAAGGACGCGGGATTCGTGCTGATCGGGAAGAGCAACACGCCCGAGTTCGGAATCACAGCCGTCACCGAGTCCGAGCTGAACGGTGCCTGCCGCAATCCGTGGGACACCTCGCGCACGCCCGGAGGTTCGTCCGGGGGTGCGGCGTCGGCCGTTGCCGCGGGCGTGCTCCCGCTGGCGCACGGCTCCGACGGCGGCGGCTCCATCCGAATCCCGGCGTCGTGCTGCGGCCTCTTCGGGCTGAAGCCGTCGCGCGGGCGGGTATCGCCGGCGCCATTCGTGAGCGGCTCGCTCGAGCTCTCCCAGAACGGCCCGATCTCCGTGTCGGTGCGCGACGCCGCAGCGTTCCTGGACGTGCTCGCGGGCTACGAGCCGGGCGACGCGCACTGGGCGCCGCCTCCGGAGCGCCCGTTTCTCGCGGAGGTCGGAGCGGATCCGGGCCGTCTGCGTATCGCGTTCACCGTCGAGCCCGCGGTCCCGCATCCGGTCGACCCGGCGGTCGCGGCGGTCGCGCGGGCCGCCGCGAACGCGCTCGAGGCCCTCGGACATGACGTGGTCGAAGCGACGCCGCCGTGGGTCGACGAGGCTGCGCTGTCCGCGTTCGCGAAGCTCTGGCAGCTGACGCCGGCGCTCTACCCGGTAGGGGACGAATCGCAGCTGATGCCGATCAATCAGGAGCTCGCGAGGACCGCGCGCGAAACGTCGAGCGTCGTCTTCGCACACGCCGTCGGCGCACTGCAACGCGCCGCACGGCGAATCGTCGCGTTCTGGGACGACGTCGATGTCGTCCTCACCCCCGGCCTTGCCATGCTGCCCGTGCCCGTTGGCTGGGTGTTCGAGCCGTCGGATCCCTGGGAGCAGTTCGCGCGCGGCGGGCAGTTCACCCCCTTCACGCCGATCGTGAACGTCACCGGCCAGCCGGCCGCTGCCGTGCCGTTCGACGTCGTCGGCGGCTTGCCGGTCGGCGTGCAGCTGATCGGCCCGCCCGCGGGCGAGGCGGTGCTCCTCCGGCTTGCCGCGCAGATGGAAGCGGCACATCCGTGGGCCGGCCGACTACCGTCCGCCCGATGATCGGGAAGATGCGCCAGGGGCTCGCGCAGCGCATGTCGCGCATCGCGCTGCTCGCCGCGGCCGCCGACCAGCATCGCGGCCCCGTTCCGGACGTCTCGGGCACGATCGAGTTCGAGACGAGCTTCGGCACGCTCTATCTCGACGAACGAGACACCGTGATCACGCCGGGCATCGTCGCGGTCGGTGAATGGGAGCCCGGCCTCACCTCGTACTTCGGCGCGTATCTGAAGCCTGGCATGACGTTCCTTGATCTCGGTGCGCACGTCGGCTACTTCTCATGCCTGGCCGGGCGGCTCGTCGGCCCGCGGGGACTCGTGGTCGCGTTCGAGCCGAACCCGCGCAACTACGAGCTGCTGCTCGCGAACGTCTGGCGAAACAACCTCACGAACGTCGTCTGCTTCCCCTGGGCGGTGTCCGACACGTCGCAGATCCTCGATCTCTACCTCGCCACCGGCAACAGCGGTGACCACAGGATCTTCGCCGCGCCCGGACGCGACAGCGTGCCGGTGCGAGCCGTGGCGCTGGATGCGCTCGAGGTGCTCCGCCCACCCATCGATGTCGTGAAGATCGATGTGCAAGGTGCGGAGGAGGCGGTCTTCCGTGGCGCCGAACACCTTTTCGCTGCCTCACCGGACGCGCTGATCGCCACCGAGTTCTCCGTCAACGAGGCGACAGCCTTCGGCAGTGACCCACGCTCGTTGCTCGACTACTACCGCTCGCTCGGCTACACGATCCGCGCGCAGCATTCCGAGGAACGTGAGGTTCTCGATCTCACCGACGATGAGATCCTCGCCCACTGCGCCCGTGAAGGTGGAACGCTGCACACGAACTTGCTGCTCAGCCGCCGAGCGCGCTGATCCGAACGCCGATGCAAAAAGGGGCGGCCGATTCGGCCGCCCCGTTTTGAGCTCGTTCGTGTATCGCGCTAGCTGCGGACGAGCGAGCGGCTGACGAAGCGGCTCGACGCTCCCGACTTGTCGACCGCGCGCAGCGTGATCACGAGGCGGCCCTTCGTGCGGAAGCGCGACGCGGGCACCCAGCTGCGGGTAGCCGTCGTGCACGAGTTCGGCACGACCGCGTACTTGCGGACATACGCGAGCGTTCCTGCCTTGGAGTCACGCTCGATCACGGAGACGGCCTTTGCGCCGTCATCGCACACGGTGAAGCGGGCATAGACACGAATGCCGAGCCGCTTCAGCGAGAGGAACTTGAGCGTCGGGGCCTTGTTGCCCGGCACCGTCACCGGCTGCACCGGCTGGACGAGGCCGGTCGCCGCCGAGCGCACGGCCGCTGATGAGCCGATCGCGTTCTTCGCCGTCACGGCAACCCGAAGCGTGCTGTACACGTCGGCGAACCGGACGTTGTAGGTCTTGCCGGTCGCCCCCGCGATCGGGAAGCAGCCGTTTCCGCCCGAGTCGCACTGGAGCCACTGGTAGGCGAACGAGGTCGGACTGCCGGTCCAACGGCCGTTCGTCGCCGTCAGTGTCTCGCCCACGAACTCGTCGCCGAGGATCGCCGGGCGAAGCGTGCTGGCCGGGCCACCACTCGCGGCGACTGTCGCGCTCTGATTCGAGTTGGCAGTCGACGTGCCGTCGGCATTTGTCGCAGCGACGACGGCGCGGAGCGTGTTGCCGGCGTCCGCCGCGCGCAGCGTGTAGGTCTGCGCCGTAGCGCCGACGATGTTGGTGCACGACGCCAAGCTCGTGCAACGCTGCCAGTGGTAGGCGTAACCGGTCGGCGCGCCCGTCCACGTGCCGTTCGAAACCGTGAGGACGTCACCCACCTTTGGTGAGCCCGACACGTCGGGCGGCGTCGTATTCACCGGGGCCGCGGCGGTGCGCGCAGAGGCGCCTCCCGTCACCACAGCGGCCACGATCGCCGCGAGCATGAGAAACCTGGTCATGGTGCTCCTTTTGTTGCTTGCGATGGTCATGACCTCGTTGTTCCCACGCAGTCGGATACGAGGCCGCGTCTTACACGGCTTGAGAACTCTCTTACGGACTCCTAACGCCGAAAGCGGCGCTCGCGTTACGCGAGTGCGGCGGCGAGGTCGCGCGCGAGCTCGCGTGCGCGCTTCGAATCGGCGGCAATCACGAGGCATGTGTCGTCCCCCGCGATCGTGCCGATGACAAGCGGATGCTCGAGCCGGTCGAGTGCCCGGGCGATCGCGGGCGCCGATCCGATCTCGGCCCGTACGACGACAACGTTCTGCGCAGCAATCGCGTCACGGCCGAACTGAGCGAGCAGCGAGGTGAGCGTCTCGCGCGGGTCGATGCGCCGCTCGCGATTCGGGAGCATGTAGCGCAAGCCGCCCAGCGGATCGCGCATCTTCTCGAGTGCCAACTCACGGATGTCTCGTGAGACCGTCGCCTGGGTCACCTGGCAGCCCACGCTCTCGAGCGCGTCCAGGAGCTCCTGTTGCGTCCCGAGGCGCATCCGCTCGACGAGGCTCGCAACCAGTCTCTGCCGCTCGGCCTTCGACAGGTGACGCTCGACCCCGCGTTGCATGGAGCGAGCATGACTCATCGACCGCTCGGGTGACACGTTTAGGCGGGCCGCGCTTCGGCAATCCGCTTTCCATGCTTCGCAAAGTGATGTGGACGGGTCTCTACGCCGGTCTGGGCGCCGCCTCGACGATGGCGGCCCGCCGTCTTGCGTCGAGGATCTGGCGCGTTGCCACCGGCGAAGAGCCGCCGACGAAGAGATGAGCGCTCGGGCGGTGAGCAAGGGCGACCATGTGGTCGAGGCCGCAGCAGGCAAGCTCGAGACCTTCGTGCGGGACGCGCGACGAAGCGGCGGCGTACGGGCCAAGCTCGGCCGCGCGTTCGCAGGCGACCCCGACTTCCTTCGCAAGCTCAAGCCAAGCTTGATCAAGGCGCGAGCAAAGGCTGCGCCGACCGGCGAGCCCGCAGGCACGCCTCCGCGCGCCCCAGCAGGGTCGCAGATCGCGCGCCCGAACCAATCCGGCGGAATCAGCCCATGGGCGGTTGTCGGCATCGCTCTCGTCGCGGGTTACGCGCTCGCGAAGGCGATCGACTGGAGGGGCCATGCCCACCCC
>JBAQHS010000147.1:0-13910 GCA_049288455.1 Gaiellaceae bacterium
TCGGCCAACGGGACGACCTACACGGTCACCTTCGACACGACCAACTGGTTCGTGCCGGTGATCGTGAGCGTCCACGGCCGCAACGACTTCGCGAAGGAAGATCCGCACAGCACGACGATCACGCACAAGATCGACAAGCTGCTGACGACCGACCCGAAGTACCTGACCGGTGCCGAAGGCGGCAGCGGCCCCCAGATCGTCGAGCGCGTCGACGCACTCATCATCGACGACGAGAACGCAGGCGTCTTCGTCCTGCCGAGCGACGGCTCGACGGTCGTCGCCGCGTGCGGCAACGCTGCCTGCACCATCCCGGGCTTCCCCGACGAGACCTACAAGCTACGCCTCGACAGCCAGCCCACGGCCGGGGTCTCGATCGCGCTGATCACCGACGGCCAGACCGACATCGACCTGTCGGCGCTCAGCCCGGCCGATGCGCTCCGCGTCCTCCTCGAGCGGATCGGCGGGCTGCAGGCTTCGCAGGCGTTCAAGGGGAACGTCAAGGTTGACGGCAACACCGGGACCGCCACGATCACCCGCGCAAACGGCTCCGACACCAGCAGCTTCCTCGACGAGGGCTTCCAGAAGGGCATGCGGATCCGCCTGTCCGGCACGCTCACCGGCGCCGACGGCGACTACGTCATCACCGATCTCGACATCGGCAAGCTGACGGTGACGCAGGCCCCGCCGCTGCCAGGGACAACCCTTGGCGGCGCGACCAACGGCACGTTCAACGGCGTGATCATCGCGATCCTGCAGGACAAGGGCGTCTACCAGGGCTCGATCGCCTACGACGCAAGCGGTGTCGGCCAGACGCTCTTCACCGGCGACCTGAACGTCAGCGGCGGCGGCACGACCGTGACGCGCCTCACCGGCAGCTTCATCGACGACAGCTTCCTCGTCGGCACGCGGATCCGCATCGGCGCGAACGGGCCGTACACGATCATGAGTGTCTCCGACAAGACCTTGACGCTCGCTTCCGGCCCGACCGACGGCGCCTACGCAAACGCCGTGATCACCAAGGCGACCGGGACGCTCATCCGCACGGACGGCTCGAGCTGGCTTGACAGCGGCTTCCTCGAGGGCCAGCTGATCCAGCTGACGCTGCCGGACGGCACCGACTTCGGCTGCAACGACAACAACACGCACTCGACGCCGGGCAAGTGCCTCTACAAGATCGAAATGATCACCGGCACCGATGCGACCAAGACCGACAAGATCTCGCTGACCAGCACGACGCTCGTGAGCGCGTACGCGCCCGACACGCTGATCGGCTCCGGCACGGCGACCCTGGCGGTGCTCCAGTGGGCCGCCGTCGCGCACTTCCTGCCGCCGAGCGCGACGAACCTGCCGAGGACGTGCCCCGATGCGACCTGCGGCGACTGGTACGTGCCGATCAACGTCACGGTTGCGGCCGATCCGTTCTTCGAGATCGCGCCCGGCCGCCAGAACCTCCGCACCTTCGGCAAGCAGCCGCACCTGCTGAGCGGCATCCGCGGCCCGCTCGCGGTCGAGGGTGGGACGACCTCCGCCGACCGTTCCGTGCACGCCGCCGTCGTACTGCCGGGTGAAGGCAATGCGCCGCCCTTCCGCGTCGCCGCGCAGCCGCCCGAATGGCAGCAGATCGACACCCTCAACATCTATGACGACGGGAGCAAGGAAGACCTCACGGGCAACCTCACCTCGACGGCGCTGACCGGGCTGAACATGGGGCCGGCGCTCGACTTCACAAACCTGCTCTGCTCAGGCACCCCGCAGGTCTGCAAGCACCCGTTCAACGAGCCGGGCATCTACCCGGGCGGGATCAGCTACGGCTCGATCACGATCGACCCGATCACTCACAACTTCACGAACGACAAGAACTTCTCGACGATCGAGGTCGTGAACATCATGCTCGGAGCAGGCAACGACCACCTATCGATCCAGAGCACGCTGCAGCCCGGCCCGGACTTCAACCCGATCACGGGCTCCCGCGACGGCGAGCAGCTGGCGCACCACGGCGGCATCACGGCCGTGCACGGTGGCGGCAACGCGCTGCTCGAGGTCGACGGCACGTTCGAGGTCACCGGCCTTGGCGGCGCCCAGGCTCAGGTCACGCGCACCGACGGTCTGGCCTGGACGCGCTACGGATTCCAGGTCGGCCAGCGGATCACGCTCCCGGACGGCAGCTCCTACACGGTCACAGGCTTCGCGGCGAGCTCCTACGGCGCCGGCTCGACGATGCTGCTCGACGGCGGCCCGGTCAGGTCCGTTGCCACGCAGACAGTCAACGGTGAGGTCGCTGTCTCGGACTTCCTCGCGGTGACGAGCACCTTCACGCTCTCGACCGGCCTTGGCCTTGGCAGCGGCTCCGGGCCGTACAACGGCATCCTCTTGACGAACGGCCAGGCGTGGCAGAGCCTCGGCTTCGCGGTCGGCCAGCAGGTGTTCGTGCCGGGCCAGGGCGTGCGGACGATCGTGGGCTACGCGAACGGCGTCGGCCTGAACGCGGACGGGCTGCCGCTCGACGGTGCGATCCTGCTCGTGGATGGCGCGGCGTTCACCGGCGCGACCACGCTTCTCGGCACCGTGTCGCTCGCGAGCCGCTACCGCCTCATCGGCGACCTGACGCTGACCGGCAGCGGCGACGGCGGCACCGTCTCGCTCACCGTCAGCCCGTCCGTCCTCACAGCCTCGGGCCTCAACGTGGGCCAGCAGGTGTGGGTCTCGGGCGTGAACAACGGCCCGCGCACGATCTCGAGCCTCGTCTACAACCCGCTCAGCCAGCTACTGACGCTGACGCTGACCGATGGCCTCATCCCGAGTCCGGTGAGCCCGATCACCAGCGGAACGATCGCGCTCGTCCGGATCGGCGGCGACGCGATCACGCTCACCGGGCCGAGCTTCAACGGCACGGTGACGACCCCGACGACGACCACGATTGTCCGCACGGACGGCTCGTGGAAGACGGACGGCTTCGCGGTCGGCCAGCAGGTGATTCTCGGCGGGGGCCTGTCCGGGATCTACACGGTCGCCGACATCAGCCTCGACGGCACGACCCTCACCGTCTCGGGCGGCACCGTCGGGACGCCTGCCGGGCCGGTCACGGTGACGGTGCTGCCGGTCGGCGCCGGCCCGGGCCAGCCGTACGACAACTATGCGCCGCTCGTGATCTACGGCGACACCTCGCAGGACGGCGTCTGGTACGGCGGCGACCCGCACACCCAATCGCTCCATAACTTCGGGCCGAAGCCGATGCCGCACATCGAGGGCGCAACCGTCGACCTGGCGCGCTCGGGCGACTCGTACACGGGCTACATCAGCTACTCGGCCGGCTGCACCGTCCAGCCGAACGGCCCGTACACCGGTGCCTGCGACTTCCGCAGTGACGGCTTCGCCGTGGGCAACGAGCTGGCGCTCGGCCCGCCGACGATCACTGCATCCTCGGCCCCCGGGATCGAGTACGACATCCTCAGCGACCGCCTGCGTCGCCATACCGGCTCGTGGGTCACCGACGGCTTCCAGATCGGCCAGCAGGTGACGATCGACGGACTGCTCGGCACGTGGAACGTGAAGGGCTTCGGCAACTCAAGCTACGGCGCGAACACGGAGCTCGAGCTGGGCGGCCCGCAGTTGACGCCGTACCCGAACCAGTCGATGGCTGTGAAGGCGGTCTCGCAGTACGTCGGCATCATCAAGTCGATCACGAAGACGCAGATCGTCCTCAACCTGGCGATCAGCGTCGCCGACTTCCCGAGCGGCCCGCTCTTCCCGGTCGCCAGTGGCGCCACCCTGCCGAACCAGGTCAAGGACCTGCGGACGTTGAACCGCCTCGGCAACAGCGCGCCGTTCTTCGTCTTCCCGCTCGCAAACCCATTCCAGTACAGCGGCAACGACGTCATCGACGCACACCTGCTCGATGTGACTGACCCGACCGGCGCGTTGCGCCCGATCGGCCTGACGATCTACGGTGGCGCCGGCAACGACACGATCATCGGCAGCCAGACCGGCGACCAACTTGCGGGCGGATCGGGCGACGACACCATCCTCGGTCAGCGTGGCCAGGATCACATCTACGGCGATTCCGGGTTCAACGTCGATCTGATCACCCGCTTGCTCACCGTCGCGGTCGTCGGCAACGGCCCCGCGGGCTACCCGGCCGCGCAGTTCAAGAACAAGGATCTGCTTGCCGCCGGTAACGACCTGCTCTTTGGCGAAGGCCCCGGCAGCGCGACGTACGCAACCACGAACACGGTGGGCAACGACGACGACATCATCTTCGGCGACCTGGGCGTCGTCACGCAGGACGTCTCGGGAGCACGGGACGTCACGAAGCCCGTTCCGGCGACGCCGCAGAAGATCTCGACGACGAGCCTCGGCGAGCAGCGCTCGGTCCTGAACGACAAGTCCGGCAACACGCCGCCCGCCGCCCAGGCGACGCTTGTCTCGATCGGCGTCCTCAACGTCGACTCCAAGGCGCTCTCGAACGGCGGCAACGACTGGATCTACGGAAACACCGATCGCGACCTGCTGGTCGGCGGTGCCGGCAGCGACGCGATCGACGGCGGCATCGAGAACGACATGCTCTTCGGTGACAACGTCTCGCTCGCGCGGACGTACCAGGACTACACGAGCCCGCGCTTCCAGCTGCTCTGCGGATCGCTGCTGTACAGCCGCTCCGACGAGCCCAACCCGTGCGGCGGCAACGTGAACGCCGACTCGAGCGGCGCGCTGCTCACAAACGGCGTCGCCCAGCCGTACCGTGACGTGAACGACACCCCGTGGTGGGCCGAGTACGACGTCACGAACCTCTGGCACGACTTCGCCGCCACCAACGGCACGCACTGGGCCGGCACGTTCGGCAACGACTACCTGGCGGGCAACCAGGCCAACGATCTGATCCTGGGCGGGCTCGGCGACGACACGATCCAGGGCGACGGCTCGATCGACTTCAATTCGCCCGGCAGCCCGACGACAGCGTTCGGCGGCATCCCCGCCGTGCAGCGCGTCGGCGCCTTCCGCGGACCTGCGGTCTGTACGAACGCCGTCAACACGGTCTGCGATCCGACGGGCCTCCTCGTGACGTACCCGTCCGTCGAGCGCTCGACCGACGGCGAGGACTACATCGAGGGCAACGCCGGCAACGACGTCATCCTCGGCGGGCTCGGCCAGGACGACATCGTCGGCGGCAGCTCCGACTTCTTCAGCCTGGCCGACCAGACGATCAAGATCTGCGACGCGAAGGGCCTCAACTGTCTCGCAGGCACGTGGAAGGTCGTCGGCGTCAACGGCGGCACCTTCACGGTGACCGGGCCGACGCTGCCGAACGACGCACTCGGAACCACGAGGACGATCGCCCTGGTTGGCAACGCACTCACGATCGTCGGCACCGTGAAGCTCGCCGGCACCGCGGGTGGCGGCACGATCACCCGCGCCCAGTTCGACTGGTCGCTCGCAGGGCTCTCGTCGAGCGGTGCGAACATGCGGCCCGACGGCGGCGACTACCCGACCGACGGCTCGCCGTTCCAGTCGGGCAAGGGCGACGTCGGCCACGACCTCATCTACGGCGGCGCGGGCACCCAGATCAGCATGGACAACGTCGTCGGTGACAAGAACGCCGACGGCAGCGCCGCAGCGGGCCTCGGCGACCTCACCACCAGCGCCGACATGCACGCGCGTGACTCCGACACGATCGTCGGCGACAACGGCGACATCGTCCGCATCGTCGGCTTCGGTGGCGCCGGCGGCGGCGATGTCGCGGGCTGCGCCGACAAGATGTGCCTGAACAAGCTGAATCCGGTCATCACCGATCCGACCGCGCCTCTCCCCGCCTCGAGCGTGCTGCGGTACGTCACGTACAACTTCGACAACTACGACCCGGCCGTGACGACGTCGTACAGCCCGAACGGCAAGATCGTCGTCCGCGGCGTAACGCTCCTCGACTACACGATCGGCGGCCCCGACTTCCGGCCCGACCTCTTCGGGCTGAATACGAACGGTGTCTGCAGCACGTCCCCGGCCACCGGCGCCTGCGGCACGAACATCCCGACGTGTCACGGCGGCAACTTCAACTCCGCGACCGGCACCTTCAACAACGTCGGCGGCGCGGACGAGGTGCACGCCGAGTCCGGCGACGACTTCGTCTACACCGGCTGCGGGAACGACGTCATCTTCGGCGACGCTCAGAACGACCAGCTCATCGCGGGCTGGGGCGCCGACTGGGTCTCGGGCGGCACCGGCCAGGACGGCGTGCTCGGCGACGACGGCCGCATCTTCGAGAGCCGCAACGAGGCGGTTGGCGTGCAGTGGGTCGAGAACTACTCGACCGGCCATGGCGGCTGGGGCAACCCGTGCACCGGCACCGGAACGCTCGCCTGCCAGAGCGAGCCGCTGTTCGGCATCGCCGCGCTGCTCCCGGCCTCCGCCGATGACCCGAAGGTCTCGCAAGGCAACGTGCTCAGCGAGTTCATCTCCACGCCGGGCATGGTGCAGACCTCGACGATCAACATCGCCGACGCGCTCGCGATGGCGTTCGACATCACACCGTTCAACGAGACGCCGAACGCGATTGGCGCCGACCAGCCGCTCTTCGACGCGAACAACGAGGACGACGTCATCTTCGGCGGTTGGGACGGCGACTTCCTGCACGGCGCGTCCGGCGACGACGCGATCTCGGGCGCCGAGGCCGCCGTTACGTCATACGTCCAGAACCTCACAACCGGCAGCCCGACTGGGCTCGTCGAGACCGACTGGTACCACCCGTGGAACCCGGCCGACATCCTGCACTTCGGTGCCGACACGAACGCGTGGCACTCCAACCACCACACCGCGAGCCGGCTCGGCGAGTTCCTGCTCTACGACGAGTACGACCCGCGCCGCGCGATCGAGTTCAACCTGGACGGCACGGTCTGGAAGGGAACGGTGCAGACGTCGTACCAGTACTTCCTGAACAACAACGCCGCTGACGGCCGGATCGTGAACGCCTGCATCGCCGTCGACAACCAGGGCAACTGCACGCTCCACTCGCAGGATCCGACGAGCACCGTCGTCGTCAAGAGCGACGGTCCCGATGCGGTCTTCGGCGACCTCGGCAACGACTGGCTGCTCGGTGGAACCGGAAACGACACCCTCTGGGGCGGCTGGGGCAACGACCTGCTGAACGCCGACGACGACCTGACCACGGGCTGCGCCGTCTACCTCCAGAACGGCCACTGCGACGTGTCGGGCACGAGCGCGCTGAACGACGTTCCCGACGGCCCGAACTCGAGCTACGAGGATCGCGCCTATGGCGGCGCCGGCCTCGACATCCTCATCGGGAACACCGGCGGCGACCGGTTGATCGACTGGGTCGGCGAGTTCAACAGCTACATCGTCCCCTTCTCGACGTTCGGCATCGCCACCGTCAGCCGCCAGAACGACCCGTGGCTGCCTGAGTTCCTCTACGCGCTGTCGCACAGCCAGGGCGCGGACCCGACGCGGGCGACCGACACGGGCGACGATCCGTCCCGGAACGGCGAGCCCGACGGCGAGCTCGGTCTGATCAGGCAATCCGACCACGGCCTTTGGCAGGAGCAGACAGGCGGCCCGACCGATCCGCAGGCGGGCAACCTCCCGGGCGGGAAGCGCGACGTGCTGCGCTCGGCCGACTTCAACGACGGATCGCTCCAGGCCTTTGCGATCGACAGCGGCTCGTGGACGGTGTCAAACGGCCAGCTTCAGGTGTCAGCGGCTTCGCAGGGCAAGGCCGCGACCGCCGTCTACTACGTCGACAAGTACCTGCCGATCTTCTACGAGATCAGCGCTTCGATCGAAGCGGTCAAGTCGACCGCCGGTTGGAATTCGAACGCCTACGTCCTCTTCGACTACTGGTCGCCGACCGACTTCAAGTTCGCGGGCATCGACGACTCGACGAACAAGCTTGCAATCGGGCACGTGGACGCCACCGGTTGGCACCTCGACACGTGGGGGTCGATCCCGGGCGGCGTGAAGCCCGACACGTTCTACAACCTGACGATCGACGTGAACGGGACGATCGTCACCGTCACCGCGAGCGGCTCGTCACTCAGCTACACCTTCGCGACGCGGACGTTGTGCGATCCAAACGGCAAGAACTGCGTCCAGGTCGGCCTCAACAAGGGTCTCGTCGGTGTCGGCTCGAACAATTCGCGCGGCGTCATGGACAACGTCTCCGTCTCGTCGGTGTGGACGGGCAACACCGTCGATGCAACCGAGTACTTCGAGGATGGCACGCCCGATCAGTTCACCGGGCCGTCGAACGGCGCCTGGACCGAGAGCAACGGGCGCGACATCGGCACTGCCGCCTCGAGCGCGTATGTCCTCTCGACCGCCGATTACGGCACGACGATCCAGCCGAACTCCTCGGAGACGATCGACGCGACGCTGAGCACAACCGGGACGGGCGGGATCGTCTTCGACGCATACGCCTCGAACGACTTCAAGTTCGCCGTGCTCAACGTCCCGGCCCAGCGAATCGATGTCGGTCATCTCGACAAGCGCGGCAACTGGGTCGTCGACGTCTCGTTCGCGGCGACGCTCGTCGCCGGCACGGACTACACGCTCGAGGTCGTCCTCAAGGACACGGTCGCCACCGTCTCGCTCAACGGCAGCGTCCTCGGCAGCTGGATGTTCAACGCCGCAGTTGCCGACGGCAAGACGGGCCTCGTCAGTCGCGGCGGCACCACGTCGGTCGACCAGTACGAGTTCAGGACCGACGATCCGTTCTTCCTCACTGCGCCTCCGCAGCCGACGGTCGCGCGGCTCGGCGATGCGTCGGTCACAGAAGGCAACTCCGGCACGACAGCAGGGGTGATCACGCTCACGCTGTCAGCGCCGCTGACGGCCGCGACGACCATCGGGTATCGCACGATCGACGGTACGGCGAAGGCCGGCTCGGACTTCACCGGGGTCACCACAGGAACCGTGACGGCCGCAGCGGGTGCGACGAGCGTCGTGATCCCGCTGAGCATCACCGGTGACACTGTGTACGAGTTCAACGAGACGTTCACTGTCCAGATCACGAGCGCCCCGGGACTCAATCTCGCCGATGGGTTCGGCGTCGTGACGATCGTGAACGACGACCTCGGCGTCTCGGCCACCAATGCGTCCGTCACCGAGGGCGACAACGGGACGACAACGGTGAACGTCCCGATCACGCTCACCCGGGCATCGGCGACCGCCGTTTCCGTCACCGTGACGACGGTGGCCGGAACGGCGTCAGCGGGCGGCGATTTCGTGTCGAAGTCCGCGGTGGTGACGTTCGCGCCGGGCGTGACGACGATGAACTTCCAGGTGTCCATCAGCAACGACAGGGTCAAGGAGTCGACCGAGACCTTCACCGTCGTTCTCTCGAACGCGACGGGAGGTGCCGCGATCGCGAATGGAACGGCGACGGTGACGATCATCGACAACGACGGCGCGATGCTCGCTGCCGAGGCCGCGCCGGCCGGCACGACGTCTGCTCCGCTCACGGCCGAGGCTCTCGCGCCGGTGGTCACGCAGGCCGAGCGCATGTGGCAGTCGGCCGTGCCGGGCGCCGACTTCAGCGGCTATACGATTTCGATCGGCGACCTGCCCGGTGGGCAACTCGGCTGGACGGACGGTCGTGCGACGACGATCGACGCGACGGCAGCGGGCTTCGGGTGGTGGACGGGTGCGACAAGCGGCCCCACGGCGCAGATGGACCTCCTCACCGTCGTCCTGCACGAGCTCGGCCGGGTGCTCGCGCTCACGACCGACGATGCTTCGCAGTTCCCGGTGATGGCGGCCGCGCTCGCGCCCGGGCAGCGACTCAGCCTCAGCGTGGCTCCGTCGAACGGCCTCGCCGGCAACCGGCCGGTCGCGACGGCGAAGCAGATCGGGGCCTCGCAGCGAAGCGGCATCCATTCGTCGCCGTCGCCGTGGACCCACGCTTCGCCGAGGGCCACGATCAGATCCCACGTAAACCACGCGCACGCCCGGAGGAACAGCTGATGACCAAGTTCGCGCTCGTTGCGGCGTTCGTCGCCGCACTCGCTCTCGCGCCTGTGGCGTTCGCGGGACCATCGATCGGCGTCTGTAACGGCGCCTCGCCCTCACCGGCGTGCCTTGGAGGCCCCTTCAACTCGACGGACGGGGTCTACTTCGTGGTCGGCACGGGCGGCGGAAATCGCGACTTCGCGTCGGTTGCAGTCGATTGCGGCTCGAGCTATTCGACAGTCTTGACGGTCGAGGTGCCGGCGAAGGGGGTCGGCTATAGCCAGACGATCCATCCACCGAGTGGTGCGCAGTGCACCGCGACCCTCGAGAAGCTGATGCAGATCGGAAAGGCGCACGTGCTCGCAGGTCCGATCGCATTTGTCGTGAACTGAGATGAGGCGCCTTGCGGTTCTTGTCGCAGCAGCTCTGCTCGCTGTCGCTCTCGTCTCGACGGTTTGGGAGTCGGCGCTCGCCGCGGGGGGCGGGACGCTCAGCGTCTCGTCCCCCGTCGTGCTCGACCAGACCTTTGTGATTTCTGGCTGCGGTTATCCGGCGCCGACGTCGATTTCGTTCGAGGTCAACGGACCGCGGAAGTCAGGGCTCCACTACTTCACCGCAGGTGAGCCACTCACCGATCCAAGCGGCTGTTTCTCCGAGTCGTGGACAGCGTGGTGGGGCATCACAGGCGACTATCAGATCACGTCGTATTACCGATCGAGCCGCGGCTCGACGCAGAAAGCAGCCGTGGTCAAGTTCACGGTCACGCAGTAACCAACTCGATTTCAAGGGTGATGTGGGAGTCGCTCGAAGTCCGGACGCAGCTGCTGCCGGCGGTGCAGGTGAATGTCGTTTCTGCTTCGACAAGCACCGAGCATCAACCGGCAGCAGCCGTCCGGAGTAGGCCGGCTGTCGCCGCCGCGTTCGGCGGTTGCCAGATCCTCGCGACCACGATGTTCGGCGCCTAGACCGGGGGCAAAAGGTGGGCTACGCTCAGGTGGTGAGGTTTGCTGGGGTCGTTTTCATTGCGCTCGCCGCGCTGGTGTCGGCGACCCCCGCGGTCGCCGACGATCTCTGGTTGCCGCACTCGCCGGATGCCACCTGGACGTATCAGTGGACCGATTCGACGTATGCGACGACGCCGACCCTCGAGAACGTGACGGTCAAGAGCGCGAGCGGGTCGAGCTTCGTGCTCGGCTGGACGACCGACGGCCTCGGCAATCCGGACACCGCCATCTCGTCCGCCGGCACCGTGTCGTTCCAGAACACGAACGCCGGCATCGTCAACACCGACTGGGCAAGCACCCCGCCGCCGCCGAGCTTCCCGGTTCTCTGCCCGCAGGTCCTGAATTGCGGCAATGCGCTGTCGAGCACGCTCTACAACTTGATCTGGGGAGCACGTCAGCCGGTGCTTGCAGAGCCGCTGCTGAAGGGGTTGACGTGGGCGAGCACCGGTGGAGCGGCGAATGACGTCTCGAGCACCTCGACGTACATGGGCCACGAACGAGTCACGGTGCCGGCATTCACTGACGGAGTCGTGGCGGCGAAGGTCGTGACGCGGATCACCCAGGCCGGGGCGCTCGGTGACCCGTACGGCAGCGGCACGCGCACGATCTGGTGGGTCTACGGCGTCGGACCCGTGAAGATCGAGTTCGACCATGCCGGAGGCGGCGCCGCACCGGTCACCACGGCGGTGCTCCAGAGCACGACGTTGAAGCCGGCGGCGGTGCCCGGCGACGCCGACTTCTTCCCGCTGAACAAGGGGAAGAACCTCGCGTACCGGTGGACGAACACCAAGCACCTGCAAACACCGGAGATCGACCGGTTCACGATCGACGCTGTCGTGAACGGCACGGCGCGGATGAAGCTCGTGAGCGCCACCGGGCCGATCAAGGCCGTCGGGAGCTATGGCTTCTCGAAGCGCCTGGACGGTGTCACGAACCTCTGGGGCAACACGACGTCGGCGACGAAGCTGAAGTTCCCGGCGCTCGGCCCGGCCGGTGCGTCGGCCGCTCGGCGGAATCACTTCGTGACCGCGCTCGACCTCTTCACATTCGGCATCAACCCGATGCTCACGCCCTATCCCGCGGTCGGCGATCACTGGAGCACGTCGACGCACAGCGACGACTACTCGACCTACGGCGTCAACGGGCAGGCGCGCATCGTCGGCATGAAGGCGGTCAAGGTGCCCGCCGGCAGCTTCCGCGCGCTGGTTGTGACCTCGACCCTGACGCAGCGAGGCTTCCCGTTCGGCAGCGGCACCCGCACCTGCTGGTTCGCACCGGGAGTGGGCCTCGTGAAGCTCGTCTTCGCCCACCGCGACGGCAGCGTCTCGACCGTCGAGCTCCTCAAGTAACACCGTGAAGGCGCTTCGCGGCACGGCGATCCTGCTCGCCTTGCTCGTCATCGCCGGCTGCGGGTCGGACGGCACGAAGGCGCGCCGCGAAGCAGTCAATTCGTATTTCGCGAAGGTCGCTGCCGCGCAGGTCGGTCTGCTCTCGCGGGAGGGGCAGATCAACGCGACCCTGCAAGCGTTCTCGCTGACGAATTCGACGCCGGCCGTGCTCGCGAAGCTCCGCAAAGCGAGGCAGGAGATCGGTGACGCCGAGCGTCAGGTGAAGGCGCTCGATCCTCCCGACGACGCTCGAAAGCTTCATTCGCTGCTCGTTCAGCGGCTCGTGTTGCAACGTGCCGTCGTCGACGAGCTGATCGCGACGGCGTTGTACGTCCCCAAGCTCCGAGCGACTGCGCCGGCGCTGCAGGCCGCCGTCGCCGGTCTGCGCCGCGACCTGAAGGCGATCACGAGCGGCACCGCCCAGGTGAAAGCGACCGGTGGCGCAGCGACTCTCGACCGGTACGCGGCGGCGTTCGGCGGCTACGGTGATGCGCTCGTGCCGCTCAGTGCGGTGCTGGACAGCTTGCGTGCCCCGCCGATCATGCAGGCGGCGCTCACGGCGGAGCGCCGGGCCGTCGCACGGAGCATCGCCCTGTGCGACACCATCCGCAGCACCCTGCGACACCGCAAGATCCAGGCGGCCAACCGCGCGATCCATTCGCTCTTCACGGTTGCGTCCAATCTCAACGGCGCCCAGACGCAGGCCGAGCAGGCGGCAGCCGCTCGTGCCTACAACGCACGCTTGCGGCAGATCGACGCGGTCGCGAAGAAGGTCAATCTCGAGCGCGAGCGGCTGGTGCAGCTCATTGGGTAGATCCGTTAGCGTTCGCAACGTGACAAGGCTCCTCGCACTGGCTCTCCTCGCGGTTGCGCTCAGCCTCGTGTCGACGGCGGGCGCGGCGCACACGCTCGCCCGCTGCCGCGGGACACAACTCGCCGGGACGTTCGCGGCGGTCCCGAATAGCGCGGGTGCGGGCAACATCACGTACGCGCTGCGGTTGAAGAACGTCTCGGCGTCGGCCTGCACGGTCACGGGGCTCCCGCAGGGAACGCTCCTCAGCCGAGCTCGCAAGGCGCTCCCGACGCACGTCCGAGCGGAGTTCCCCGGTGAGCTCTCTGCGATCCTCGTGACGCTCCCGCCGGGCCGGTCGACCCGGGCGACCGCACGCTTCTCGCCCGACGTTCCCGGGACCGGTGAGCAGGTGACCGGCCGCTGCGAGCCTGTCGCGTGGTGGTTCCGTGTGACGGGGCAGGGTGGAGGGACGACGCTCGTGAAGGTCGCGCCGCCGACCTCGGTCTGCGAGCACGGCCGGCTTCTCTTCTCGGCCTACGGCCGCGCCTGACGCACTTCAACCTGGTTCGCTTTTTGAACCAGGTTCGATGAGTCTCGTCGTTCCAGCGCCGTCGCAGGTCGAAACTCGGCAACCTGGTTGAAGACCAAACCAGGAACTCGTCTCAAAACGAGCGTTGTGCCGCTCGGCTGCGCTCGGCGGCGCGCTGCTGCGTCCTCGGTCGACCCGATAGAACACCGCTATCGGGTTCTCCCTGCGTCCTTGCATCGCACTCG
>JBAQHS010000148.1:0-17101 GCA_049288455.1 Gaiellaceae bacterium
TGGATCAAGCAGGTCGGCCGGGTCGGGCGCAGGGCATAGCGGTGCCTACGTTCAAGCCCGACCTGGCTGAGATGCGCCGCATCCAGGCCACCATCCGGGAGTGCTCCAATTGCCGATCAACCATCTAAGATTTGCCGCGATCTGCGCGAGCGTGGGGGCCGTCGCATGACGAAGACAACGGTCGAATCGTCGACCGGCAACTTGATCGTCTCTGGCAAGCGGGTCTTCCCGATCGGTCTCTCCGATCCACCGCCCGTTGACGGTGTCACTCCCGGCGGTGGGAACGCGTGGGCGGAGATCGCGCGCGCCGGTGTGACCTTCGCCCGGAATTACACGGTCTGGACGGAGGCCGCCGCTGCCGAGCAGCTCATTTCTGTCGGACGGCAGCTCGACGCCGCCTCGAAGCACGGGCTGCAGATCTGGCTCGCGCTCGCCGGCGTCGACAACGACCTGTCACATCAGGCGCTCCTGACCCGGGTCGTGAACATCGTGAAGGGGCACCCGGGGCTCGGAGCGTGGAAGGGAGCAGACGAGCCCGCGCATGGTCACGTCCCGGCGGCGGGGCTCGTCGCGGTGCGCAAGCACCTCCGGTCGCTCGACGCCGACCACCCGCTCGTGATCATTCAGGCGCCGAGAGCGCCTGCCTCGAGTCCGAAGGGCGCCGACAAGCCCTTGACGGCGGCCTCAGTCGCTCCGTATGCGGCCGCGTGCGACATCCACGGCGTCGACATCTACCCGGTGTCGAAGCCCGCAGGGATGCATGCCGGCGGGCCGCCGGTCTCGACGGACATCAGCGTCGTCGGCGACATGACGGCGATCATCGCGAAGGCGACCCGACGCAAGGCGATCTGGATGACGCTGCAGATCTCCTGGAGCGGAGTCTTCCCGCCGCATCCGGTCGTCATGCCGACGCTCCAGCAGGCGCGGTTCATGGCCTACGACGCGATCGTCGCCGGAGCGCGCGGCTTGTTCTTCTTCGGCGGCCAATACAAACAGGTGATGAACGCAGCCGACCGCGAGCGCGGTTGGAACTGGACGTACTGGAACGAGGTCCAGCGACCGCTCGTCGAGGAGTTGGCAAGCGCCGATCACGCGCCGGCGCTGACCGCGCTGCCGTCGAGCCATGCGATCAGGACTACTGCGCCGCACATCGGGCTCTCAGCGCGCGAAGCCGGCGGTTTCCTCTACCTGATCGCAGTCCGCCGCAGCCCGGCCGCAACCGGCAAGGTGCGTTTCACCGGGCTGCCGGCTCGCATCACACACGGCATCGTGCTGGCACACGGACGCGACAATCCGGAACGCGCGGTCACTGCGTCCGGCGGAGCGTTCACCGACCCGAGCCCCTTCGGTCCGCACAACGCGCGCGTCTATCGGTTCCCGCTGCCAGGTTGAGACGGCGGTTCGCCGGACCTGGCTCGCAGCCGAGCGCGAGCCAGGTCCGAGCGCAAACCTCTCCTAGCTGAAGGGCTTCGTGACCATGTCGGCGATCACGAGGAAGAGCAGCGCGACATCGACGCGCGCGATCAGCAGGATCCGGCTGATCAGTGCAAGCGTCAGTGGATCGGTCGGGCCGTTCTCCTCGGCCGAAGCCTTGATTCGCTTCGCGAGTGGTGCCAGGACCGCCACGCCGGTGACGAACGTGATCGCATAGCCGACGAGGCCGGCGTCGATCCAGAACTTGCCCCAGCCCCAGTTCGTGTTCAGCATCATCGCGATCCCCATCAGGAAGACGACGAGCCCGGCGGGGGCAAAGAGCTTTTCGCCGACCAACGCTGCCTGGCGTGCGACGAGCACCACTTCCATCGGGTCGTCCTTGCGCTCGGCGACGAGCGCGAGGATCGTGAGCAGCGCGCCGCCGCCGATCCAGATGACAGCGAACATGACGTGAACGAACTTGAAGACCGCGTACCAGTGGTTCGGCACGAGGGCCGATGAGGAAAACGCGAAGATTGCCGCGACGACGAGGACGATCGCAAGCAGGATCAGGGTGAGGGCGCCGGAGGTGCGTTCCTCGGCCGGTGCCGCAGTGGGAATAGGTGTGTCCATGCGACGACTCTATGCAGGCAGTGCGGACGACTTCAAGCTTGTTCACGCGATAACGCCCGGCACGCCTCGAGGAGCTCGTCCACATCGGGAAGCTCGCTCGTGCCGTAGTGCCACGCGCCGCGAATCACGCCGCCGCGGTCGAGCAGGAACGCGCTGCGCTCGGCGACGTCCTTCAGCCCGCGGAACTCGTGCGCGATCCCGAACGCGAAAACCGCTTCACCGTTCCAGTCGGAGAGGAGCCCGAAGTTGAGGTCGAGCGCCTGCGTCCACGCAATGTGCGTCCACGGCGAGTCCCGCGAGACGCCGATCGGCTGCACGCCCACTTCCTCGAACTCGGCTCTCCTGTCACGCAGGAGCTCCATCTCACTCGTTCAGGTCGAAGACCAGTCGAACAGGTAGAAGACGAGCAGCTTGGGGCCGTCCTCGAGCAGTTCGAGGATGGTCATCGGTTCGTTCGGGCCGAGGAAGACCGTCGCGTCCGGAGCGCGATCGCCGATCGAGAGCATGCGGCGAGCCTAACGAACGACGGAGCGGGCTAACTGCAGCACCAGCGCCCCGCGAGGCTCAGCGTCGGGCTCAGGCCGTCCGCCCGCGGGAACTGCTGCTTGATGTTCCCGACCGCCTGCACCCGTTCCCCATGCAAGAAGAGCCACTGGTCGGCAGTCGGCCAGGCGACGAGGAGCCACTGCGCGTCGGGCGACCATGCGAGGTCGCCGAAGTTGCCGGGGCCTGCGAAGAGCAGCCTTGCCCGCCCCGGGTGGTCGACGTCGACGACGCGCACCTCGCTGTGCGACCCGCGGCGCTCGGCGACGGCGAGGCGATGCGAGCCCGGTGCGAACGACGCTTCGAGCAGTTTCGCGCCGAGCATGGAGATCGTGCGGTCGACTCTGCCCGCGGCGTCGAGGATGACGATCCGGTTCGCAGCGACGACTGCGAGCAGCTTCCCGTCTGTCGACCATTCCAGCGCGCTCGGCAGTTGGGTGATGGGCGCGCGCCAAGCGATCGCACCCGTGTCCGCGTCCTGCAGGACGACGGCGCCGCGAGAGACGTAGGCGAGCGTGTGCATGCGCGCCGGGTCCCAGGCCGGCGGAACGCGCCCCGCGTTTCGGTCGAGCAGCCGGTCGCCCGTGCCGTCGCCCGCGACCACGCGGAGACCGCTCGCGGCCAGATACGCAATTCGCGTGTCGATCGTCGAGCCTTCCCAGCGAGGTGCATGTGCCCCTCGCCGGGTCAGCGTCCAGTGAATGTCTCCGGCATCGTCGAGTGCGATCAGCTCGTTCGGCTTCGTCGCGACGAGGAAGCGGCCGTGTGGCGACCACTCGGCGTCCTCGTAGGAGCCGAGGCGTAGCTTCAGGCCGTTCGCGTGCACGAGCCATACACCGCCGTGTGCTCCAGAGACAACGAGCAGCCGCCCGTGCGCCGGGAGTGAGAAGAGTGCAGGCGCCGCGTGCTCGATCCCGACCGCTTCGCGCACGCGGTGGAAGACAGCCCGGCCGGGTGGCGAGAAGATGGCAGCCACGACGGCGACGAGCACCGCGACACCGACCGCGGCCACGAGCCTGCGGCTCGGCGCACGTGCGGCCGACGTCGGGGTGCGCTCCTCGTACGCACGCTTCACGACCTCCCATGCGCGCTGCTCGGCGGCCCTCATTCGGTCTCGTCCTTCATCCGGTCGAGGCCTCGGCGAAGACGCGAGTTGACGGTGCCACGCGGCAGGTCGAGCAGCTCCGCGATCTCACCGGGCGTGTACTCGAGCACGTAGCGCAGGACGACGACCGCGCGGTGCTCGGGCGCGAGCTCGGCGATTCGGCTGAGGGCGCCGCCGTCGGGCTCCGGCGCCGGCGGACCAGGCACCCAGTCGCCGAGCTCCACCTCGGCGCGGAGCTTCCGAGCGCGCGTCCAGTCGATCGCACGGTTGACCACGATGCGGTGCAGCCACGGCGCAAACGGGCGCCGCCGGTCGAAGCGGTCGAGATTGCGAACCGCGGCGAGGAACGCCTCTTGCGCGATGTCCTCGGCAGCGGCCGCGTCGCCGGTGACGAGATGCGCGGCCCGGTAGGCCCGCGGCCAGTGCTCGCGGAACAAGCGCTCGAGGTCGGCGACCGACCCGCGCTGGGCTCCCCTGATCCAGGCGCGCTCAGCCACCCGCCGACTCTACGACGGAAAGGTCTCATCAGGTCCATACGCACCCGGGACCTCGATGGGTCCATCATCCGTATTGACACCATGAAGAGACTCGCGCTCGTCCTCATCCTTGCCGCTGCGGTTGCGGTGCCGGGCTCTGCGCGGGCGGCAGCCTGCTCACCGCTCAACTGCGCCGCGAGCCAGTTTTCGCTCGCTCACGGCTCGCTGCTCGGGTTCCGGACGGCTGCCAACAAGCCGGTCACGGTCGTCGACCTGCAGACCGGAACGCCGCAGTGGGTGCTCCCGGCCGGGCTCGTCGGCGGCGACCTCCTCGTTCACCAGGACGGGGCGACGCTCGTCTGGTACGACGCAAGCCGCGGGACAAAGCTCTACGACGTCGCGCTCCCGAGCGTGGAGTTCACCCTCGCAGGCGTCTCGCAGAACGGCACGCGTGCCGTGGCGCTCGATGCCACCGGGCGGGAGACGCGCGTCGCGATCGTGTCACGCTCGGCGCAGAAGACGATCTCGTTGCCCAGCAAGCAGTGGGAGGTCGACGCCCTCCGCGGCGACAACCTCTTCCTGATCAAGTACCTCGCCGCGGGCGGCTACCAGGTGCGGCTCATGCACGTCGGCTCCGGCCGGCTCGAGGCGAAGCCGCTGAAGGACCCGCATGAGTCCGGCACGATCTGGGGCTCCCCGTTCTCGCGGCTCTCCTCGGCAGACGGCAGGTACCTCTTCACGCTCTACATCGGCTCGAACGGCGGCTCGATGATCCATCTGCTCGACCTGAAGGCTGCGACGGCGCGCTGCATCGATCTGCCGGGCACGGGTGACTACGGCGCGGCGGCGTCGACGGCGACCGTGCTCTCGCACGACGCCAAGACGCTCTGGGTTCTGAGCCCGGGCTACGGCCGCGCTGTCGCGATCGACGTTGCCACGCGCAAGGTCGCCACGTCCTTCCGATTCCAGCTCCTGGCGTGGAACGTCGGGACCGGGACGAGCGCTGCGCTCGCGCCGGACGGCCAGCACGTCGCGCTTTCCGACAACCAGACGGTCGCGATCGTCGGTCTCGCCGAGCACAAGGTCATGCAGCGTGACCCGGGCAAGGCCCTGGCGCTCGGCTGGTCGCCCGACGGGAGGCTCTGGAAGCTGACCTAGAGGTGACTCGTCGACGTTCAGGCGGTGGCCTGCGCGGCGACCGCGGGCTTCGACGCGCCCTCCTCGGTCGCGGCCGAGATCTCGCGCACGACCTCGACGATGTCGCGGTTCGCGTTCCAGACGCGAAGCTGCCGGTCGGCGCCGTTGCCGCGCGCCAGGATCTCGCGGACGCCTTCGAGCTCGCGTTCCGAGCCGAGCTCGCGGGCGTGCGGCTCGACGTCGCGGAGCGTCCGGCGAATCAGCTGCGCGACCGGAACCCGGTTCCGGCGCCCCGTCGCGAGGTCCATGATCGGCGCCTCGAGCCCGTAGCGTGCGGCCAGCCACTTGTTCTCCGTCGTCAACATCCGGTGCCACGTCGGCACCTCCTTGCCGGCGTCGTGCAGCTCGCAATACATCTTCACGATCGCCTGGTAGAAGGCCGTGATCGCGACGACATCTTCGAGCCGCGTCACTGCGTCGCAGACGCGCATCTCGATCGTGCCGAGCCGTGGGTGAGGGCGGATGTCCCACCAGATGTGTGTGTAGTCGGCGATGCAGCCCGTTCGCTCGAGCTGGCCGACGACGTCTGCGAAGTCGGCGTAATCCTTGAATCGCGGCGGCGGGCCGGAGCGGGGGAAGGCGGCGAAGACCATCTGCCGGCTCGACGAGAGGCCGGTCGGCTCACCGCGCCAGAACGGTGACGACGACGAGAGCGCCAGCATCTGCGGCAAGTGGACAAGCAGGCCGTTCATCACCTGGATCGCCTTCTCGGGATCGTCGACCGCGACGTGCACGTGCATGCCGAAGATCAGCTCCCGGCGGGCGATGTACTGGAGCTGGTCGACGAGCTGCCGGTACCGGTCGCGCGCAGTGATTCGCTGGCGCTCGAAGAGGCTGAACGGGTGCGTGCCGGCCGAGCCGAAGCGGCAGCCCTCGGAGCGCGCGATCTCGGCCACATAGCCGCGTAGCTGCGACAGCTGGTGCATCACGTCGCCGGCTGTGCGGCAGACCGGCGTCGTCACTTCGAGCACGGATTGCATCAGCTCCGCGTGGATCCGCTCCTCGTGCTCGCCGTGCTCGACGGCGGCAAGCACGGAGTCGATGTGCTGCACGAGATCCCATGTCTCGGGATCGAGCAGCATGTACTCCTCCTCGACCCCGAGTGTGTACGGGTCGCTCTTCCCGAACGCGTGGTCGAGCACGCTCGCTTCAGCGCCCCTCGTTCCGGTCGCGCCTTTGCCCGTGATCGACGGTGGGAAGATCTGCTTCACGGTGGAAGTATCACCGCTTCCGCCTCGATCTCAACGAGCCACCGCGGATCGAGCAGCCCGACGACGAGGCCCGTTGTCGCGGGACGCGCCCGGCCGAACGCTTCGCCGTGCGCGCGGCCGACCTCGTCGATGTGCGCCGCACTGGTGACGAAGATGCGCGTGCGCACGACCTCGTCGAGCGAGGAGCCGGCTTGGAGCAGGGCGCGCTCGATGATCTCGAGACAGATGCGTGCCTGGTCGTATGGACCTGCGGGCGGGTCGGCATCGTCCGGCATGATCGGTGCGGTGCCCGCGACCCACACGCGGTCGCCCACCCGCACTGCGCGCGAATAGCCGACGCGCTCCTCGAACGCGGCACCCGACGAGATGAGTTGCCTGTCCACTCACCGCTAGTCTCGCCGTTCGTGGATGCGCTGCGCCAGATCGACGGTTGGCCCTGCGAGCACGCCGCCGTCGGCGTGACGGGCGCGGTCGAGGCGGCCCACGGCGACGCGGGCTTGCGGTTTCCCTGGGCGTCGGTCACGAAGCTCGCGACCGTGGTCGCCGTGCTCGTTGCGGCCGAGGAGGGGCTCGTCGATCTCGACGAGCCTGCCGGGCCGCCAGGCTCGAGCCTCAGGCACCTGCTCGCCCATGCGTCCGGGCTCCCGTTCGACGCGGGCGCGCCGATCGCGCGGCCGGGGACGCGCCGGATCTATTCCAACTACGGGTTCGAGGTCGCTGCGGCGCTCGTCGCGGAGCGCGCAGAGATGACGTTCGCCGAGTACTTCGGGGCGACGTGGGCCGGCACGGCGATCCTGCTCGAGGGCTCCGCCGGCTCGGGGGCGTCGGGAACGGTCGCGGACCTGCTCGAGCTTGCCCGCGAGCTGCAGGCGCCGCGGCGAATCGCGGCTGAGACGCTCGCCGAGGCGACGATGGTGCAGTTCCCCGGCCTCGTCGGCGTGCTGCCGGGATTTGGACGGCAGGACCCGAACGACTGGGGCCTTGGCTTCGAGTTGCGCGACGGCAAGTCACCCCACTGGACAGGCGCGCGCAATTCGCACGCGACCTTCGGCCACTTCGGCCGGAGCGGCACGTTCCTCTGGGTCGACCCCGAAGCGGGGCTCGCGCTCGGCTGCCTTACCGACCTGGCGTTCGGCGACTGGGCGGCCGACGCTTGGCCGCGGCTGTCGGATGCGGTCGTGGCTTCAATGGACTAGGCCAACGCTTGCCCGGGAGATGGGTACCCATGGGCCGCGGCGGTGGGGTGGCATTGGGTACCCATGTGCCGCCCACGTTCGGACATGTTCGGCGGAGCCCTGTCCGCGCCCCTTCACTCCGCCAGGAATTCGAGCAGGAGCGCGTTCAGCTCCTCGGGCTGATCGAGCCCGACGAGGTGGCCGGCGCCTGCGACGACCGCGAGGTCGGCGTCGGGGATCTCCTCCGCAAGGCGCTGGGCGATTGCCTGGAAGTCGCTCTTGTCGTTGTCGCCGACGATCACAAGCGTCGGAGCCCGGAGCGACGAAAGTGGCGGGAAGTCGGGCCAGATCGCCTCGGGCTCCTCGTGCGCGGTCTGCAACTCGAGCGCGCGGCGCTGCTGCGGGCGCACCTCGTCCCAGTGCTCGCGGGCGACCCAAAATTCGAGATTCACATCTGTCGCCGCATCGAGATCGCCTGCCTCGATCGCAGCCTCTTCTGCGGCGAAGTAGTCGCGCATCGCTTCGGTCCAGTCCCAGGCCGGCAGCCCTGCGCCTACGAGGACGAGGCGCTTCACAAGATCCTGATGGGCGAGAGCCGTTCGCAATGCGACCGCGCCGCCGAACGAGTTGCCCACCAGGTGGCCGGGCAGGAAGCCGGTGACGGCGTCCACGAGCGAGAACGGCTCCGTCGGCATCGGCGTCTCGCCCCAGCCGGGGAGATCGGGCGCGACAACGTCGAAGCGCGCGCTGAGCGCGGGCACCTGCCGCTTCCAGAGCCGGGAATCCCCGAGCGCCGAGTGGAGGAGGACGACGCGTTCGATCAGATGTCTTTCGTCGTCATTTCGGTCGCTTCCTGATCCGACACGAGTTCTCTCCTAGGATCGACGCGCATGAGCATGATCGACAAATGGCGGTTCTGTCCCCGCTGTGGTGGAGACCTCGTTGCGGCCGCGGACGGCGTCGTGTGCTCGCGGTGTGGTGAGCATTACTACGCGAATTCGATTCCGGGTGTCCAGGGGATCCTCGAGCGGGACGGTCGAGTGCTGCTCGCGCGCCGTGCGAGGGACCCGCGGCGCGGCCATTGGGATCTGCCGGGCGGCTTCCTCGAGGAGAGTGAGGCACCGCTCGACGGCCTCCGGCGCGAGTTCGCGGAGGAGACAGGTCTCATCGTCGACCCGGTCGAGCTCATGCGCATCGACATCGAGCCCTATGCCGATCGTTATGTCTTCTCGGTGACGTGGATCGTGAGCGCCGACGGTGAGCCGGTCGCCGCCGACGACGTTGCGGAGTTGCGGTGGTTCGCCTTCGACGACCTCCCGCCGGAGATGGCGTTTCCCGGCCAGCAGCACGTCCTACGCGAGTGGGCCGCGCGGCACGAGAACGCGTAGCGCGCCAGGCTCGACGCGGAATTCGATCGGCGTGTCGAGCGTCTCCGGCTCGCCGTCGACCGCGGCCCGCAGGCGCCCCGAACGCGCGTCGACCGTGAACTGCACACCACGCCGCTCCTCCCAGTTCGTGCGAAGGAGCCCCGTCGGCGCATACAGATGCAGGCATCCTTCGTCGAGCCGCTCACGCTCGCCGATCGACAGCATCTCGAGCGTGTACGAGTTGTTCGACACCAGCACGACCCGTGATTCGATCGGCTCCCCGTCGACCGTGATGTCGATGGGATCGCGGTGCGACGCGACGATCGCGAGCGCGCGCAGTCGCGCAAACGCGTTGCTTCGGCGCCGGTGATGCTCGCGCCGGTGCACCAGCCTCGCGTACACACCGAGCGAGACGTTGTTCAGAAAGAGGCGGTCGTTGGCGCGGCCGACATCGATCCGTCGCTCCTCACCGTCGACGAGCGCGGCGAGCGCGCCGATCGGGTCGTCGCGATCGAGGCCGACGTCGCGGGCGAAATGATTGCGCGTCCCGAACGGGATGCAGGCGAACGGAAGGTCGCGTTCGATCGCCACGCCGGCAACCACGCCGAGCGAGCCGTCACCGCCTGCCATGGCGAGCACTGCGTCGTCGGCGTCGCGTGCGAGCTGCTCGAGGTCGTCGTCGTGTGCAAGCACACGTGTGGTGATCCCGAGTTCCCGCGCCGCCTCGTCGAGCTCCTCGGCGCCGCCGTCACCCGACCTCGGATTGATGAAGAGGGTCGGCATGAGACTCGACTATGCCCATGCCGTGGGCTTTCTGAATCCGAAAGATGGGCCGATCGGCTCATGCAGCCGTCCGGTCCGGCATCGATGATCCGCCAATGGACGATTGCGGCATCCTCCATCGCATCGAAGCGGATCTCTCCGAGAACTGGCTCGAGGCGTGGGCGGAAAGCGGCGTGCAGGCGATCGAGGACTACCTCGCCAAGCACCTCGCGTTCCTCTCATTCCTCGAAGACGACTAGTTCGGTCGACGGACCGGCTGAACGTCCTTCGGGGACGCTTGGACGTGCGGAAGGAGAAAGAGGCAGAGGGCTAGCAGCCCTCCGCCTGATTGAGAACTTCTAAGCCTCAGACAGGCCGAGGGCCTTCTCGAGCGAGCCCTTCGGCATCGCGCCGATCGCAGAGGCCTGCGGCTCGCCGTTCTCGAACAGCACCATGAACGGGATCGACGCGACGCCGTAGCGAAGCGCGAGGTCCTGATGCTCGTCGATGTTGACCTTCACGAGCTTCACCTGATGCTCGTCCGCGATCCGGTCGAGCACCGGCGAGACCGCATGGCACGGCCCGCACCATTCGGCCCAGAAATCGACGATGACCTTTCCGTCGCTCTTGATGACCTCGGTGTCGAACGTTTCGCTAGTTGCAATGGTTGCCACGTGCATTCCTTTCGTCTTGGACGTACGAGCTAGTCAACGACGGCTGCCAAACGTTTGTTCCCGCCTCGCTACGATCGAAGCATGTTCGCTCCCCTATCGGACAAGCCCGATCATCCTGCCCTCGAGCTGGAGATCCTCGAGCTCTGGGAGCGCGAAGGGACATTCGAGCAGCTTCGCGCGCGGAACAGCGGCGGACCGACCTGGTCGTTCGTCGACGGCCCTGTTACCGCGAACCGATCCTCGCTCGGCGTCCACACTGCCTGGGGCCGGACGCTGAAGGACGTCTTCCAGCGCTATAAGGCCCTCCGCGGCTTCGACCAGCGTTACCAGAACGGCTTCGACTGCCAAGGGCTCTGGATCGAGGTGGGGGTCGAGCGCTCGCTGGGCCTCAACTCCAAGCGCGAGATCGAGGAATACGGTCTCGAGGAGTTCGCCCGCAAGTGCCGTGAGGTCGTCGTCATGTCGTCGGAGGCGCTGACCCGCGGCTCGATCCGTCTCGGCCAGTGGATGGACTGGGGCAACGACTACTTCACGTTCAGCGACACGAACATCGAGTACATCTGGAAGTTCCTGAAGATCGTCGACGAGCGCGGTTGGCTCTACATGGGACATCGCTCGACCGAGTGGTGCCCGCGCTGCGGCACCTCGCTCTCCCAGCACGAGCTGACGCAGTCGGGTGTCTATCAGGACCGCGCCGACCCCTCGCTCAGCGTGCGCTTCCCGCTGCTCGACCGACCAGGGCAATCCGTGGTGATCTGGACGACAACGCCGTGGACGCTGCCGGCGAACGTCGCGGCGGCGGTGCATCCCGACGAGGAGTACGGACGGCGCGACAACGGCGAGTGGGTCGCCGTCAACCGCTTCCCGGACGAAACATATGTCGAGCGCGTCAAGGGCTCCGAGCTCGTCGGGCTGCGCTACGAGGGCCCGTTCGACGACCTCGCGCCGGGCTCGCGGGTGGAGCATCGGATCATCCCGTGGGACGACGTGACGATGGATCAGGGCACCGGAGTGGTGCACATCGCTCCCGGCGCCGGCGGTGAGGACTTCGAGCTCTCGAAGGTGCACGACCTGCCGGTGCTGACGCCGGTCGACGAGTCGGGGCGCTTCTACGACGACTACGGCTGGCTGCACGGGCTCTCGACCACCGACGCCGCCGACCAGATCATCGGTGTGCTCGGTGAGAAGGGGATCCTCGTCGAGTCGGGTCTCTACACGCATGCCTATCCGCACTGCTGGCGCTGCGACACGCCACTGATCTTCCGGCTCTCGGACGACTGGTTCATCTCAGTCGAGGGGGTGCGCCCGCAGTTGCTCGAGGAGAACGCGAAGGTCGAGTGGGTGCCCGCCTACATGGGCAAGCGCATGGACGACTGGCTGCGCAACATGGGCGACTGGAACATCTCGCGTCGCCGCTACTACGGCCTGCCGCTGCCCTTCTATCCGTGTGGATGCGGTCATCTGAACGTGATCGGCTCGAAGGAAGAGCTGCGCGGGCGCGCCAGCGAGGGCTTCGAGCAGCTCGAGGAGCTGCGGCGACCGTGGATCGACCGCGTGCCGATCACCTGCGAGAGCTGCGGTGAGACTGTGACGCGCATCCCGGAGGTCGGCGACGTCTGGCTCGACGCGGGCATCGTCCCGTTCTCAACACTTGGCTGGGAGAACGCGGAGCGGATCCCCGAGGGCTACGCGACCGGCGCGGCGCGCGGGCTGACGAAGGCCGACCTGCCCGACCACGCCTACTGGGAGAAGTGGTTCCCGGCCGATTGGGTCTCCGAGATGCGGGAGCAGATCCGGCTCTGGTTCTACTCGCAGTTCTTCATGTCGGTGGTGCTGCTCGGCCACTCGCCGTACAAGCGCGTGCTCGGCTACGAGAAGATGCTCGACGAGACGGGCCGCGAGATGCATGCGTCGTGGGGGAACACGATCCCTGCAGAGGATGCGTTTTCCCAGATGGGCGCCGACGTCATGCGCTGGCAGTACTGCGCGCAGCCGCCGGACCGCAACCTGCTCTTCGGCTTCGGGCCTGCGCACGAGATCAAGCGCAAGCTGCTGACCTTCTGGCATTCCGTCAAGTTCCTCGTCGACTACGGCAACATCGAAGGGTTCACGCCCGAGTGGGCGCGACTCGAGCCCGACGGTGAGTTGCGTGCGCTCGACCGCTGGCTCGTCGAGCGGACGAAGCAGCTCGTCGTCGAGGTCACCGCTGCCTACGAGGCAACGCTCACGGTTGACGTGATCCGCGCGTTCGACGCCTTCGTCGACGACGTCTCGAACTGGTACATCCGCCGCTCGCGCCGACGCTTCTACTCGTTCGACGAGGCCGCGTTCCGGACGCTCTGGTACGCGCTCGTGCAGTCGCTACGGGTCATCGCACCGGTGATGCCGTTCCTCGCGGAGCATCTCTGGCGCAACCTCGTGGCCGACGGCCCGGCGTCCGTGCATCTCGCCCCGTGGCCCGACGTCGACGAGCCAGACCGCGAGCTGCTGGCCGAGATCGCCGAGGTGCGCCAGGTCGTCGAGCTGGGCCGCCAGGCCCGCTCGGTCTCGGGGCTGAAGCTCCGCCAGCCGCTCCGCCGGCTCGTCGTCGCCGGCGCATCGGCACGCGCCGCAGGCCACGTCGAGGAGATCTCCGAGGAGCTGCGCGTGAAGGACGTCGAGTTCGGCGAAGTCGAGGCGTCGGAGCTACGGGTGAAGCCGAACCTCCCGGCGCTCGGCCCGAAGCTCGGCGCCGCCCTGCGCGAAGTGCGAGAGCAGCTTGCGCGCGGCGAGTTCGAAGACCTCGGCGACGGCCGCTTTCGAGTCGACGGCCACGTCCTCGAGCCGGACGAGGTGCTCGTCGAGCGCGTCGGCCGGGAAGGCTGGACGGTTGCGAGCGACGATGGGGTAACGGTTGCCCTCGACAACGCGCTCGACGACGAGCTTCGCCTCGAGGGCCGGCTCTACGACCGCATCCACGAGGTGAACGTGCTCCGTAAGGACTCTGGGCTCGAGGTGACCGACCGCATTCGCCTCTGGCTGCCGGACGAGGATCTGATCGAGCGCTTCGGCGACCGCATCAAGGCGGAGACGCTGGCGTCGGAGCTGGCGCTCGGCGAGCTGCGGCTCGAAAAGGCCTGAAGCACGCGCGGGCGGGCGCGGCACTTCGAAACTCATCAACCTGGTTCAAGACCAAACCAGGTTGGTTGCGAACGCAACCGCTACTGCTGCGCGTCGGCGAGTGCGAGCTCGCGGCGTAGCTCGACCGGCAGGCGGAACTCGACGTCTTCGTCGACGAGCCGGTACGGCTCGATCTCCGTGACGCCGCGTGAGCGGAACCAATCGCACACACGCTCGACGAGCTTCTCCGGCGCCGATGCGCCCGACGTCACACCGACGACTTCGACGCCGTCCGTCCAGCGCTCGTCGATCTCGGTCTCATCGTCGATCAGGTAGGCGTCGACGCCGCCCGCGCGCGCGGTCTCGACCAGGCGGTTCGAGTTCGATGAGTTGCGCGAGCCGATCACGAGCAGCAGGTCGATCTCGCCGAGCATCTCCTTCACCGCCCACTGCCGGTTGGACGTCGCATAACAGATGTCTTCCTTCTTCGGCGCGTAGATCGACGGGAAGCGGCGGCGCAGCGCCGCGATCACGTCGCCGGTCTCGTCGACCGACAGCGTCGTCTGCGTCACGTACGCGAGCTTCTGCTCGGGAGGGAATGCAAGTGCGTCGACATCGGCAACCGACTCGACGAGCACCATCGCTTCGGGCGCCTCGCCCATCGTCCCGACCACCTCCTCGTGCCCGGCATGTCCGATCAGCACCACCGTGTAGCCGGCGGCGGCATACCGGCGCGCCTGCACGTGCACCTTCGTGACGAGGGGGCAGGTCGCATCGATCGTGTTCAGCCGGCGCACCTCAGCGTTCACGTGCACGGACGGTGCGACACCATGTGCCGAGAACACGACAGTCTCGCCTTCGGGGACCTCGGTCTCCTCGTCGACGAACACGGCACCGCGGGCCTCGAGATCGCGCACCACGTGCAGGTTGTGGACGATCTGCTTGCGCACATACACAGGCGGGCCGTACAGCTCGAGCGCCTTCTCGACGGTCTCGACGGCGCGCTCGACCCCGGCGCAGTAGCCGCGAGGAGAGGCGAGGAGGACCTTCTTCACCACGATCGCCATGGTAGCCGCGGTGATTCCGGCCTCTCGATACGACAAGGCCCGCTGCGTCGGGGGGTCGTCGGCAGCGGGCCTCGCGTGATCGCTACATCGCGGTAGATGGCCGAATAGTGGGCGCACCGCGATGCGCATCGCCCAGTGCTTGGACGCTACCGCCGTCGCCGCCAAGGGGAAATAGGCCGAGCGGCCCATCTTTGCAAGCGGCCCCCATACGCCCCTGCGCGGGGAAGTGACGGCGTACGATCTGCGGTCCCAGTGTCCGAAGCAGCCAGAGCAATCGTCTTCAACGGCGTGCCGTTTCTCGTCCTCGCGGCCGTCTATACGGCCGTTGCGGGGTCGCTTCTCCCTGCGCTCTGGCGCGGCTGGCGGCAGGCCCATCCGCTCGACCGCGCTGTGGGGCTCGTCTTTCCGGGCATCGCCGGTGCCTCCGCGATCTTCGGCGCCCTCGTCGTCCACGAGCGCAAGCCGTTCGACGGCCACCTCTGGATCTCGCTCGTTGCCGTGCTCGTGGCGCTCGCGCCGGCGCTGCTCCTGCTCGCCCGCTGGGGCGACCGGGCCTTTCTGATCGGCGGGATCGGGAGGATGCGGGCGGCGGAGGACCAGGTCTCGGCCCGCGGTCGCGAGCTCACGGCCGTCGCCGAGCTCTCACAGGCGCTCAGCCGTGCCAACTCTCCTGCGGCGGTCGCTCAGCCGCTCGTGCGTCAGGTGACCGAACTGCTCGGCGTCGGCTTCGCTGGGGTGGTCATCGTCTCCGAGGACGGGAGCCTCGGCGAAGGCGTGTACGCGGAGCTGGCCGGCCTCGAAGCTCCCTGGTGGCGAGAGGCGAACATCGACCTGCGCAGCGAGCCGTCAGGCATTGCGAGCGCTGTCTTCGACGCTGCACCCGTGACGGTCTACGACGTGATGAGCTCGACGCTCGTGAGCCCCCGGCTCGTCGAGCTCGTCGGCGCACAGAGTGGCGCCTGGATCCCGATGATTGCCGAGGAGCGCGTGATCGGAGTGCTCGCGGTCGCCTCCACCGACGTGAAGCGCGCGTTCTCGGCGGAGGAGCTGACGCTGCTGCGGGCCGTGACCGCTGAAGCCGCGCTCGCGTTGGAACGGTTGCGCTCGTCGAGCGCCCTGTCCGACGCGCTCGGCCGTGAGCAGACCGTCTCGGCGATCACGCTGCGCATTCGCGCCGAGCTCGACCCGGAAGGCGTGATCGATGTGGCCTGCGCTGAGCTCGCGCGCGTGCTGCGGCTCGACCGGACCGAGATCATCCTCAGCTCCGCAACGGGGTACGGCACGCCGATCCTCGCGCACGGCGAGCAGATCGGCATCCTGATCGCCGAGCGCGCCCGGCCGCTCGACGCCGGCGAGAAGTTCCTCGTCAACACCGTCGCAGACGAAGTCGGCGCTTCGCTTCAGACGGCGTGGCTACTTGCCGAGAACAGGCGTCGCCTTGAGCAACAGGCCGCGCTCCTGCAGGCCGCGCAGGTGGTGACGAGCGAGCTCGACGTCCAGAGCGTGCTGAAGCTCCTCGTCGAGCAGGTGACGAAGCTGCTTGGGGCTGACGCAGCCGACTGCTACCTGCTCGACCGCGAACGCGGCATCCTCCGGTGCGCCGCAGTGCATGGCTTCGACCAGGACATCGTCGGTTTCGAATTCGAGCCAACGCACGGCGTCGCCGGGGTTGCATTGCGCGAGACGAGGCCGGTGACCTCGGACAGCGACGACACCGACGTCGAGCCCGTTCCACATCCGGCGTACTCGGAGTTCGTGCGTGCCCTCGTCGCGCCGATGGTCTGGGCCGGGGAGACGCGCGGTGTGCTCGGCGTGGGCACGCGCGAGAAGACCCGGCAGTTCTCTGACGACGACGTCGAGATGCTCGAGGCCTTCGCGTCGCTCGCCTCCCTCGCGCTTCGCAACGCCGAGAGCTTTGCCGATTCGTCACGGCAGGCGCGGGTGCAGCGGGGCTTCTACCGGATCGCGACTCTGCTCGGAGAGCCGCTCTCGCTGGCGGAGACCTACGATGCCGCAGCACAGGCCGCTGCGGAGGCGCTCGGCGGCGATGTGGCTGCCGTCCTCGTGAAGACCGGTGCCGAGCTGGTCTTTGTCGGGGGCCATGACGTGCCGGATTCCGTTCGGGCGCTCGACCTGCCGCAGGCACTCCTCGAGATGGCGGAGGACGGACAGATGCTGTCGGCTCCCTCGTTGCAGGACGACGAGCGCTTCGGCGAGGCCTGGCGCAGCGGCGCCTTCGCGTCGCTGCTCGCGATCCCCGTGCCCGGCGAAGGGTCGGGCGTCGTGCTCGTGCTCTTCCGCGAGCCACGCAACTTCCAGCGCGAGGATCTCGAGCTCGCGCAGCAGGTCGCCGGCGCGGCGCGCGGCGCGCTTGACCGC
>JBAQHS010000149.1:0-5036 GCA_049288455.1 Gaiellaceae bacterium
TCCGAGCTCATGGGCGTACACCTGGCGGACGTCGTCCCACACCTGTTCCGAGTCGACGATCACGCCGTCGAGATCGAAGACGACGGCGTCGGTCACAGCGACCGGTAGCCGCGATGGACGTACGCGAGCGACGTCTCGGCGGTGCCTTCCTCGATCGACTGGATCTCGCCGACAAACAGCGTGTGGTCGCCGGTCGCAACCTGGTCGATCGTTCGCGCGATGATCCAGCCGGCCGCTGCAGTGAGCAGCCGCGGATCATCTTCACGCACGTCGATGCCGTTCCAGAGCGCGATCGGCGGGACGCTCCGGGCGAAGTGCTGCGCCAGTGCCTCCTGCTCGCCCGAGAGCATCGAGACCGCCCACTCGCGCGCATCGCGGAGGATCTCGTGCAGCGACGCGTCGAGCGCGATCGAGATCCCGATCAGGCGAGGCTCGAGCGACAGCGAGGTGAGCGACGAGACGGTTAGCCCGGCACGGCGGCCGTCGACCTCCGCGACGACGACCGAGACTCCGGCCGGCCATCGGCGGAAGAGCGCACGCTGCTCGGCCCCGCGTTCTAGCACGGGGCCGAGCCTAGCTGGACGACTGCGAAGCCCGTCAGTTCGCGCGGCAGAGCTTGTCGCCGAGCTGCGCGATGCTGTCGTTGGCAACCGCATCGACGCTCTTGTCGTACGCGCCTGGCGCCACACCTTCCCAGTAGATGTCAGGCGTGACTCCGGGGCCGATCACCGTCGCGCGGTAGCGCGTGCCCTTGCCGGACGGATGCGACCCGTGCGGGTTGACGCTGTAGCAGAAGGCACCGGTACCGGTGTGCGCAAGGAAGCTGTTCTCGCGCTTCCAGCCGGAGCCGTACGCCGAGTCGTAGGTGTCGACGTAGATGTTGCGGCCGAACGTGTCGAGCGGGTTACCACCCGTCGTCGACTTGAACCCGTAGACCGGGCTGCCGTCGTAGCTGAACGTGCCGAAGAGGTGGTCCCACTGGTGCCAGGCCCAGTCGGTGCTGATCGTGAGCGTGGCGAGCTCACCCGTCCAGTGCGACAGGCGAAGCTCCCAGACGGACTGGGCGGCGTTCGGCGTCTCGCCGTAGTTGGCGAGCATGCGCTGCCACGACTGGACCGCCCAGTACGAGCCGTCCGGCGCCTTGCACGACGCGACTCCGGTGATCGTCCAGTGCAGCGCGGGGCCGTCGTAGGCGCCGCAGGCCTTGCCGAACGTCTTCCAGTAATCGCGCTTGTACTTGCCGTAGCCACCCGAGTAGTCGAGCTTGAGGGCCACCTGCGGGCGGCCGTGGGTCGGCGCGATCGCGTTGATGCCACCCCAGGCGAGGACATGCTTGAGCTTGCCGCCCGCGCTATAGGTGAGCATCGCCTCGCCCTTTGCGTTCACCGCGAGCTTCACGCCTGATGCGTTGCGGTCGATCAGCTGCGACGCGCTCGCAGTGGAGGCGAGCATGGCGGTGAGCACGACGACGAGGACGAGGGTGAGACTCCGCACGAGTTTGAGTCCTTTCAATTCGAAACGACCGGGCCACAGCTGTTTTCGGCGCCCCTGCCGGTCGATCGCATCCCTCATCCGGGTGTGCCGCTTGGTAGCTTCGCGCGCGTGAGTCACCGTGAGCGCCTCGAAATCGCCCTCGTCGCGGTCCTGGTGGCCGTGTCTGCGGCGTGCCATTTCGCCGGTCTGAACGAGGTTCTGACCTTCGCCGTCACCGCCGTGACGCTGGCCGGGCTCGCCCGCCTCGTCGGGACCGCGACCGAGCAGCTCGGCGCCCAACTCGGTTCCGGCGGGGCGAGCGTCGTTCAGTCCGCTCTCGGGAACCTGCCGGAGCTCTTCATCGCCCTGTTCGCGCTCCACCGCGGCCTCTTCAACGTCGTCCAGGCGGCCCTCGTCGGCTCGATCCTCGCGAACAGCGTGCTCGTGCTCGGGCTCGCGTTCATCGTCGGCGGGCTGAAGAACGGTGTGCAGACGTTCGACTCCAACCGGGCTCGGCTGGTGTCGACGCTCACCGTGCTCGCGGCCGCGACGCTTGCGATGCCGTCGCTCGCGCATGCGTTCCATACTCCGGCCGAGGGGCATTCGCAGGCGCTGTCTCTGATCTGCGCGGGCGTCCTCCTGGCGCTCTTCCTGCTGACCTTGCCGTCGTTTCTCCGCAGCGCCCCGGGTGAGGAACACGCGCCGGCGCGATGGTCGCGCGCGCTCACCGGCGTTGTCCTGCTGTGCGCCGGCATCGGGGCGGCCCTGACCTCGGATTGGTTCGTCTCGGCGCTGACGCCTGCGATCCACACGCTGCACATGAGCGAGGAGTTCGCAGGTCTTGTGATCGTCGCGATCGCCGGCAACGCGGTCGAAAACGTCGTCGGCGTGCAACTCGCCGCGCGCAACCGTGCCGACTTCGCGATCTCGGTGATCGTCAACTCATCACTGCAGGTCGCGCTCGCGCTCACCCCGGTGCTCGTGTTCGCATCGCTCCTCTTCGCGACGCACCTCACGCTCGTCTTCCCGACCCTGCTTGCGCTGGTGCTCCTCATCTCGTCGATCCTCGGCGCTCTGGTGGTGAACGACGGCGAGTCGAACTGGCAGGAAGGAGCGGTGCTCGTCGGCTTCTACGTCGTGATCGCCGCGAGCTTCTGGTGGGGCACGTAGCTCGACGCCGTGGCGGTTCGAAACTCATCAAACCTGGTTTAAGAGCAAACCAGGTTGAAGGCGAACGCAACCTGGTTCGGGGTTAAACCAGGTTGCCGGCGAACGCAACCTGGTTCGGGGTTAAACCAGGTTGCCGAGTTTCGACGTGCGTGAGCCGCTCGGCGAAACTCATCAAAACTGGTTTAAGAGCGAAGCAGGTTGAAGGCGGCTAGCGCGCGATCGCGGCGACGCGGGCGGCGGTCAGCCGCACGAGGTCGGCGGGCGCGAGCTCGATCTGCAGGCCGCGGCGACCCGCGCTGACGAGGAGCGTCTCCCACTCGAGCGCCGACTCGTCGATCGTCGCGGGTAGCCGCTTGCGCTGCCCGAGCGGGCTGATTCCTCCGATCACGTAGCCCGTCGCGCGCTCGGCTGCGGCGCGGTCGGCGAGCATGACGCGCTTGCCGGCTGCGCGCAGATCGAGCTGCCTGTCGGCCGGCACGATGAAGACCTCGAGTCGCCCGTCGACCGATGCGACGAGCGTCTTGAAGAGCCGTGCCGGCGGCTGCCCGAGCGCCGCAGCGACCGCGACGGCGTAATCGCCGTCCCCCACGTCAACGCTGTCGTATTCGTGCAGCCGAAACTCGACGCCCGCCCGCTTCGCGGCTTCTACAGCAGGCGTCACCCCGCGAGCTCCTCGGCGAGCAGCCCGAGCGCGTACAGCCGCCAGGCCAGGTCGACGTCGCCCGCGAGGAAGAGCACGCCGTCGCGCGCGGTCGGGAGATCGCGCACGCGCAGCGCGAGCGCATCGATCCCACGGGCGAGCTGCGCGCGCCGATCGTCGGTGAAGAGATCCGCCGCGATCGCCTTGACCGCCCTGTCGTCGACGTCGAGCTCGCGGTGCGGGTCGCCGCCGGCCGCGACCAGCAGCAGCGCGCGACGGCGGGCACCGTTCAGGTCCGGCTCGTCGATCTCGACCGACGCACCGGCGACGTAGGCCAGCACCGGCAGCGGGTCGCCGAGCTCGCCGGCGTCGACGCGGGCTAGGAGATCTTCGAGAGGATCCATCGCGACTACCATTCTGGCCATGGACGAAGTGCTCTCGAAGGCAGAGGAGTGGCGCGCCGCCGGCATCGACGTCGCGCTCGCGACCGTCGTCGACTCGCGCCGCAGCGCACCGCGCCCGCTCGGCTCGAAACTCGCCGTCTCGGCGGACGGCCGGCTCTTCGGCTCCGTCTCCGGCGGCTGCGTCGAAGCCGACGTTGCCGAGCGCGCGAAAGCGGTCATCGGCGGGGAGCCTGCGGGCGTCTTCTCCTACGGGATCTCCGACGACGAGGCTTGGTCGATCGGCCTGCCATGCGGAGGCGAGATCGACGTCTTCGTCGAGCGCTTCTCGGGCGCTCCAGACCTGGAGCGTGGAACGAGCTACGTCGTCGTCGGTGGCGAGGGCGTGGGTGAGCGCTGGACCGACGCCTCCCGCGGCCGCACGGGACTGCGCGAGGAAGGCGGCCGGTCGGTCTTCGCCGAAGCCGTGTCCCCGCCGCCGCGGCTCGTCGCGGTCGGCGCCGGGGACATCGCCGAGGCGCTCTGCGCGCTCGCGCGTCCGCTCGGCTGGCACACGACGGTCGTCGACGCACGGCCCGGGCTTGCGACGCCCGAGCGCGTCCCGAGCGCCGATGAGCTCATAGTCGCGTGGCCGGACGAGATCGAGGTGGATGCCGACACGGCGCTCGTCTCGCTCGTGCACGAGGAGCGGCTCGACATCCCTGCGCTTCAGGCCGGTGTCGAAGGTGGGGCGTTCTTCGTCGGCGCCCTCGGCTCGCGCCGCACGCAGGCGAAGCGCCGCGAGAAACTCGGCGCGCTCGCCGACCAGATCCACGGCCCGGTCGGCCTCGATCTCGGCGGCGTCTCGCCGGCCGAGATCGCACTCGAGATCCTCGCCCAGATGCTTCGGGCGCGGAACAAGGGCGAGGCGCCGCTCGGTGCCCCGCCCGAAGAACCGCTCGTTACCTCTAGCTGAGCGCCGGCCGGCGCGCGACCCCGCGTGCGGTCACGAACCCGAGCGCGATCATCCCGATGCCGAGCGCGAAGTGCAGCCAGTTGTCGGCGGTATTCACGGGGATCCAGTCCCCCGCGCCGACAACGCCGAGCACCCACAGCGCGAGATAGACGGCGCCGCCGCCGACCAGGAAGGTGCGCGCCCCGTCCGCCGTCTTTGCGAGCGCGAGGCCGACGACTCCATAGAGCAAGTGGACGATGTTGTGCAGGATCGACACCTGGAAGATGCCGAGGAGCTTCGCACCGGAGTCGTGCCCGGCGAAGCTGAGGTCGCTGTAGTGGGTGGTGATCCCGGGGATGAAGCCGAGAATCCCGACGAGCAGAAAGACGACGCCGACGAGCGCGGCAATCGACTGCAC
>JBAQHS010000150.1:0-14227 GCA_049288455.1 Gaiellaceae bacterium
CCACGAGGCCGAGACGCGGCTCGGGCCGGCGATCGTGATCGTGCCGATGGGCGACTGGCTCGAGGAAGCCGGCGAGCCGCACGAGGTCGCCGCTCCCCGGCGGGTGCTCCGGCCAGGTGCGGTCGACGCCGAGTCGGTCGCGGCGCTCGCCGAACTGCTCGACCGGTCGGCGCGGCCCGCACTCGTGGCAGGAGCGCGGCTTGACACACCGGAGCGGTGGGCCGCGCTCGTGTCGCTCGCCGAGCGGCTCGGCGCGCCCGTCTACCAGGAGGCATTCAGCGGCCAGGCCGGCTTCCCGCAGGACCACCCGCTGTGGGCGGGGCCGCTGCCGTTCCTGCGCCCGAAGCTCCGGGAGACGCTCGAGCCGTACGACCTTGTCGTCGCCGTCGGCGCGCCCGTCTTTCGCCAGACCGCCTACGACCCTGGGCCGTTCGTGCGGGCAGGGACCGTCCTCGCGATGATCAGCGACGACCCCGACGAGGTGCACCGCAGCCCGGTCGAGCTCGCGGTGCTCGGCGCGCCGGGTCTCGTCTGCTCGGAGCTCGCGCAACGGCTCGCGCAACGGCCGAGGCCCGAGGCGCTGCACGTCAAGCCCGAGCCGCCCCCCGCCGGGCCACCGCTTCGGGCGGGCCACGTCCTGCAGGCGCTCGGCGACCGTCTCCCCACCGACGCGGTCGTCGTCGAGGAGTGCCCGTCGAACCGCGACGAGTTGCTGCTGCGGATTCCTGCGCGGCAGCCGCTCGGCCTCGTCAGTCCCGCGATGGGCGGGCTCGGCTGGGGCTTGCCCGCCTCGGTCGGCCTGCGCATGGGCTTGCCGGACCGGCCCGTCGTCGCGGTGCTCGGAGACGGATCGACCGTCTTCGGCATCCAGGGGTTCTGGAGCGCGGCGCGCTACGGCATCGGGCCGCTCGTCGTCGTGTTGAAGAACGGCGGCTACCGGATCATGGATCAGCTCGCCGCGCTGCAGGGCGGGGAGCCGGCCTGGCCGTCGTTCGGCGCGGTCGACATCGCGGCGATCGCGGAGGCATTCGGATGCGAGGCCCGTCGCATCGGCGACGAGGAGACGCTCGTGGGCACGCTCGACGAGGTCGTGCCCGGACTGCGCGAGCGGAGCTCGCCGCTTGTCCTCGAAGTGACGGTCGAGCCCGACTGACGTGTCATCGAAGTGCGTCGGGGCCGGGCGCAATGCCCGGCCCTGAGACGCGATCGAACTACACCTAGCTGACCTTGAACGAGCCGTGCAGTCTCGCGTGCTTGTCGCTCGAGAAGCGGTAGGTGCCCGGCTGCAGCGTCAGGTTCCAGCGCACGGTGCCGGTGCCGCCGACGGCGGTGCGCTTGTCGACGCCCGGCCCGCGCAGGTGGAAGTTGTCGCCTTTCGACTTGTCGCTGATCACTGCCAGGTACTTGCCCGGGTCGAGGCGCTTCGCGACGACTCCCTCCGTCTTCATCCCGATCGCGGCCGACGTCACCTTCCCCTCGAGCAGTCCCGTCGCCGTGCCGCTGCGCACGGCGCTCGGGAAGAGCTGGGTGAAGTTCGGCAACGAGCTGATCACCCCGTACTGCTTCGCGAACTTCGCGAGGTTCAGCAGTTGGGGCCGGTCGATCGTCGATGTCCACACCGCAAGACGGATGTTCGCCGTCGCCGCGGGAAGCAACGCGCGAATCTCGTCGGGATGGCTCTGCGCGTACTGCAGTGACTGGTTCATCGCGGTCGCGAACCTCTTTGCGAGGGCCGGGTTCTTCGCGATCCAGTCGTGGAGCGCCGCGTAGCCTCCGTTCGGGAAGTAGTTCCCGAGGACAGGCCCCGGGGCCATCACGACGCGGGCCCCGTCGGAGTTGATTGCCTGCGAGAGGAACGGCTCAGGTGTCCAGATCGCGTCGACCTGGCCGTTCGCGAGCGCAGTGCGCATCGACGGGAACGGCAGCGCGAGCAACTTGATCGAATTGGGGTCGACGCCGCTCTTCTGCAGCGCCGCCTTGATCACGACCTCGCCGACGCCCTTGAGTGCATTGACGGCAATCGTCTTGCCGGCAAGGTCCGCCGGCGTTTGGATCGGCGAGCTGCCCTTGACGAGGATGTTCTGCCAGTTGTCCGCCGCGGACGTCCCTTCCACCTCACTGGCCGTGACGAGCGTCAGCGGGATGCCCGACGTCCGGGCAATCATCATCGGCACGTAGCCGAGGTAGCCGATATCCCCGTTCGCGTTCGACAGGGCGAGCACGATGTCGTTCCCACTCTGGAACGTGACCTTCTTGATCGTGATCCCCTGCTTGTCGAAGAACCCCTTGGCGATCCCGAGGTCGAGCGGGAGCCCATTCGAGATCGGCAGCGTGTCGATAGTGATCGTGACGTTGTCCCTCGTGCGACTGGCCGCCGTCCCCGCGAAGAGCGCGAGGCTCAGGAGGGCGATCGTCGGAGCGATGACGAGCGCGGCGAACCGCCGCCGCTCGCCGGTGTTCCTCATCATTGCCATGCTGATCGCATCCCCTTTCTGTCGGCGCTACCGGCGGGTCGACCCCGCCGGGCGAGGTCGATTATCCCCGGCGCGCTCGCTCCCGTCGAGGGGAATGTCTCAGCAGCTGGAACAGAGTTCACTTATTCGGAACGAAGCGGCGCAAGATCGGCCTCCTCGCCGGCGACCGGGGCGGCACGCTCGCGCTTGATCAGTCGGTACACGTGCGCGCGGAGCTGGGAAAACTCGGGCCGCTCCTTCGTCTCGATCTGGTCGCGTGGCGCGGGGAGCCCGACCCGGACGATCTCCTTCACCTCGGTCGGGGAGTGTGTGAGCACGACGATGCGGTCAGACAGGTAGACCGACTCGTCGATGTCGTGGGTCACGAAGAGGATCGTGACGCCGTACTGCTCGCGCAACCGGAGGACGAGATCCTCGAGATCGCCACGCGTCTGCGCGTCGACCGATGCAAACGGCTCGTCCATCAGAAGAATCGACGGCTGATATGCGAGAGCTCGCGCGATCGCGACTCGCTGTTGCATGCCGCCCGAGAGCTGCCAAGGGTAGTGCCTGCCGAAGCGGGTCAAGTCGACTGACGCAAGTGCATCGTCGACGAGGCGCGAGCGCTCGGCCCGCGAGAGCCTCTTGTGCCGAAGCGGCAGGAGCACGTTGTCGTGCACCGACGCCCACGGCATCAGCGAGCGGCCGTACTCCTGGAAGACGAGCGCCATCTCCTCGGGCGGCCCGGTGACGCGCTTGCCGTTCAGGCGCACTTCGCCGCCGCTCGGGCGGAGTAGCCCGCCGATGCACTTCAGAAGGGTCGTCTTGCCGCAGCCCGAGGGGCCGACGACGCAGACGAGCTCTCCATCGGCGACCTCGAAGCCGACGTTGCCGATAGCTCGAACAGCGCGATCGCCGCTGCCGTATGTCTTGGTCAGGCCTTTGATCTCCAGCATGTCGTTGGGTCCTTTCGCGAGAGCCGGCTATTCGGGAACGGCTGCGCGCCAGCCCCGGTGCCAGGCGAGCACGCGCCGCTCACCAAGCAGGAAGAGCAGGTTGAGCGCGTACCCGAGCAGTCCGATCAGCACGATCGCCGCCCACATCGGCACCAGCTGGAACGTGTTCTTGGAGATGAGCAGGACATAGCCGACACCGCTCGTGCTCGAGAAGTACTCGCTCAGCACCATCATGATCACGGCGAGCGAGAGACTCGTACGCATCCCCGCCACGATTTGCGGCAACGCCGCGGGGAGGACGAGGCGCGTGATGCGCTCGTGCCAGGGAATGCCGTACGACCGCGCCGTGTCGACGAGGATCGGGTCGATCGCGCGGACTCCGTCGATCGTGTTCAGGAGCACGGGGAACAGGCAGAAGAAGCCGATGAAGCTGATCTTTTGCGTGTTCCCGATCGAGTGGAGAAGCACGATCGAGATCGGCAGCAAGGCGGGCGGCGGCATTGCGCGCCAATACTCGATATGCGGCATCGCGGCGCGGCGCGCCCAGCGGGAGAGCCCGAGCGGAATGCCGAGGGCGACGCCGGCGACGACGGCGATCACGAAGCCGGCCCCGATCCGTTCGAGGCTCGGGACGATGTGCCGCCCGAACTGGGAGAAGAGCCACAGGTGGCGGAACTCGACCATGATTGTCGTCGGCCGCGGGAAATTCCGGTTGTGTGCGCTCGCCGACCAGAGCTGCCAGGCGCCGAGGATGGCTGCGGGCACCGCGACCTCGGCGCCGGCCTTGAGCGCGCGATACCCGCTCATCCCTGGGACCGCTGTGATGGGTGCCAGCGCAACGCCCGTCGCTCGATCCACGTGAACGCAATGTGAATCGCGAGGCCGAGGAACCCGGTCGCGAGTGCCAGGGCATAGAGCTGGTCGTTGAGACCGTAGGCCTGGGCGACATTGACCGCCTGCCCGAGGCCGGGGATTCCCATGAAGAGCTCGGCGGTGAATGCCAGGATCAATGCGATGGTCGACGAAATGCGTAGGCCTGTCCCGAGGTAAGGGACAGTGCTCGGCAGCGTGATGCGGTAGAGGCGTTCGAAGCGACCAAGCCCGAACGAGCGGCCCGTCTCGAGGGCGAGTGGATCGACGTCGCGGACTCCGTACATCGTCTGCACGAGCAGCGGCCAGAACGCACCGAACGCAGCCAGGAAGATCTCGCTCTTCAGGTTCGTGCCCAGGGTGAGGAAGAGCAGTGGGATGAGCGCTGCCGATGGGATCGGGCGCAGGAACTCGATCGGCACGCGGAAGGCCGAGGCTGCGAAGTCGCTCGAGCCGAGGGTGATCCCGAGCGGGACGGCGAGCAATGCGGCGAGGCCGAGCCCGATCGCCCAGCCGCGCACGGTGTCGAGGAACTCGTGCCAGAACGCCCCGGTCTTCGCGAGGTGCCAGAGCGACTCGAAGCTCGCGCTCATGGAGGGAAGGTCGCGCGCGTTGATCGTCCCTGTGCGCGACATGAGCTCCCAGAAGCCGAGCGCAGCGGCGATCGACAACACCGGAAGCACCAGCTCGACGACCTGGAGAGCCTTGCCTCGCCAGAGTGACGGTGCCGGAAGGGTGCTCAGCCCTGTCCCTCGCGGTAGCCGAGGTTCGCGGAGATTTCCGCGGCCGTCTTCCGCACGCGCGGGCCGAGATCGGCGACGAGCGAGTCGAGCGAGACCATGGTGCGGTGGGCCGCGAGATTGATCGCGGCGGCGACCTCGCCCGTCTGCGAGCGGACCGGCGCGGCGATCGACCGCAGGCCATACGCGAGCTCCTCGTTGTTGACGGCGAGGCCGGCGGCTCGGACGCGCTCGAGCTCGTCGAGGAGATCCTCCAGCTCGGTGAGCGTGTTCGGGCCGCGCTGGGTGAACTGCACCTGCTTGAGAACCTCGCGCTGCCGCTCCGCCTCGAGGCCGGCGAGGAGCACCTTGCCCATCGACGTGCAGTAGGCAGGGAGCCGCGAGCCGATGTGCAGGTTGAGGTCGATGTCGCGCTGGCCGCGTTGCGACGTCCGGCAGCGCTCGATGTAGACGATGTCGGCGCCGTCGAGCACTGCCATGTTGACGGTGCGCCCGGTCTCGTCACTCAGCGCCTGCAGGTGCGGCGCCGCGAGCTCGCGCAGGTCCATCGAGTTGATCGCGGAGAAGCCGAGATCGAGGACGCGCGGCCCCAATCGGTACTTTCGCGACGCTGGATCCTGCTGGAGATAGCCGAGCGCCGCCAGCGTCGCGATGTAGCGGTGCGTCGTCGAGCGGCTCAGGCCGACCTCGCGGGCGAGATCGCTCACTCCGAGCAGCGGGCTGCCCGAGCGAAACGACGAGAGAATCGCAAGCCCGCGTTCGAGCGACTGGGAGTAGGTTCCGCTGCGGGCGCCGGTCTCCATCCTGGTGTTCTAACCTCTGGGACAGCGTCCCGCCACCTGGTCCTGCGCGGCAGCGCCCGGGCAGGCCCGGTTTGCGCCGTCTCGGTCAATGCTTTACTCTTTGAAGCAATGGACGGCGCCGGCATCCTCCGCACGAAGATCGTCGGCGCCTTCGCGCGCCCTCAGAAGCGCTAGCCGGCTCCCGCTTCCCCTCACCCCGCCGGACTAGCGCAGAGTCAGGTGGGGGGCGAAGCCGATGAAGGCGAGCGGGCTGTACGACCCGGCCTTCGAGCACGACGCGTGCGGCGTCGCGTTCGTTGCGCGTCTCGACGGCCGCCGGTCGCACGAGGCGATCAGCCGTGCACTGACCGCGCTCGAGAACCTCGAGCACCGCGGCGCCGCAGGCGCCGACGCCGAGACCGGCGACGGCGCCGGGATCCTCGTCCAGATCCCGGATGCGTTTCTCCGCGAGGTCGCGGGGGTGCCGCTGCCACCCTCCGGCGCCTACGGGGTCGCCGTGTGCTTCCTGCCGCAGAACGCCGCGCGCCGGGTCGAGCTCGAAGGTCTCGTCGAGGCGGTCGTCGAGGAGGAGGGCCAGTCGGTGCTCGGGTGGCGCGATGTGCCGGTCGACGAGCAGAGCGTCGGCTCGCACGCACGGCTCTTCGCGCCCTGCATTCGCCAGCTCTTCGTCGCCGCCGCCCCCGGGATCGCCGATGACCCTGACGCATTCGAGCGCCGGCTCTACGTCATCCGGCGGGTGATCGAGCGCCGCGCGGGCAACGACCTCGCGCTGCCGAGCTTCTCGGCCCGGACGCTCGTCTACAAGGGGATGCTCACCTCGCCGCAGCTGCGGCGCTATTTCCCCGACCTGCGCGACCCCCGGTTCGCGAGCGCGCTCGCGCTCGTTCACTCGCGCTTCTCGACCAACACGTTCCCGAGCTGGGAGCTTGCGCACCCTTACCGCATGGTCGCTCACAACGGCGAGATCAACACGCTGCGCGGCAACGTCAACTGGATGCGCGCGCGTGAGTCGCAGCTCGCGTCGCAGCTGTTCGGTGACGACATCGAGAAGGTTCTGCCGGTCGTCCGGCCCGGTGGCTCCGACACCGCCGTGTTCGACAACGTGCTCGAGCTGCTGGTGCTCTCCGGCCGCTCTTTGCCGCACGCGCTGATGATGATGGTGCCCGAGGCGTACGCGGGGCGAACGGACATCTCCGACGAGCTGCGCGGGTTCTACGCATTCCACGAGTGCCTGACCGAGGCCTGGGACGGGCCCGCGGCGATTGCCTTCACCGACGGCCGTGTGATCGGCGCGACCCTCGACCGCAACGGCCTGCGGCCCGGCCGGTGGCTCGAGACCGCCGACGGCTGGGTGGTGCTCGCCTCCGAAGCCGGCGTGCTCGACATCGCACCCGAGAACGTCGTGCGCAAGGGCCGCCTGCAACCGGGGAAGCTGTTCCTCGTCGACCTCGACGAGGGACGCATCGTCCCCGACCGCGACGTGAAGCAGCAGGTCGCCACCCAGAAGCCCTACGGCGAGTGGTTCGAGCGCGAGCACGTCCGCCTCACCGATCTGCCGGCGCGCGCAACCCAGCAGGTCTCGGCCGAGCCGCTGCGACGGCTGCAGCTCGCGTTCGGCTACACGCACGAGGACATGAAGGTGATGCTCGCCCCCCTGGCGGTGAACGCCGAGGAGGCGATCGGGTCGATGGGCAACGACACGCCCCTGGCGGCCCTATCGAACCGTCGGCCGCTCCTCTACTCGTACTTCAAGCAGCTCTTTGCCCAGGTGACGAACCCGCCGATCGACTCGACGCGCGAGGCGGTCGTGATGAGCGTGCAGTCGCTCGTCGGGTCGGAGCGGAACCTCCTCGACGAGACGCCGGAGCATGCGCGACAGCTCGTGATCGAGAACCCGATCCTCCGGGACGACGAGCTCGAACGCCTGCGCCAGGTCGACTCCGCCGTCTTCAAGGCGCACACACTCGACACCACCTGGCCCGCAGAGGCAGGGCCGGCGGGACTCGAGGAGGCACTCGACCGGCTGTGCGCCGATGCGGACGATGCGCTCGCGCGCGGCGCGAACATCCTCGTCCTCTCCGACCGCGGCGTCGGCCCGGGGCGCGCACCGATTCCGTCGCTGCTCGCGGTCGGTGCCGTCCACCATCATCTCGTCCGCGCCGGGACGCGTCTCCAGGCCGGCCTCGTCGTCGAGTCCGGCGAGCCGCGCAGTGTGCAGAGCGTCGCCGTGCTGATCGGCTACGGGGCGGCAGCCGTGAACCCGTATCTGATGCTCGCGACGGTCGGTCAGCTCGTTGACGAGGGGCGAATCGAGCTCGCGCGGGACGAGGCGACCGAGCGGGCGGTGAAGGCGGTCGGCAAGGGCCTGCTGAAGGTGATCTCGAAGATGGGCATCTCGACCATCTCCTCGTATTGCGGTGCACAGGTCTTCGAGGCGGTCGGTCTCGCGCCTGCGCTCGTCGACCGGTACTTCACCGGCACCCCGTCGCGGATCGGCGGCATCGGCCTGACGGAGATCGCCGAGGGTGTGCTCGTGCGCCACGCGCGCGCCTACCCCGGTGCGGCGGGCGACCTGCTGCCGGTGGTCGGCCTGTACGCCTGGCGGCGTGACGGGGAGCACCACCAGTGGAATCCCGAAACGATCGCGCTGCTCCAGCACGCGGTTCGCGGCGGTGGTCAGCAGACCTACGACGAGTTCGCGGCCGCGGTCAACTCCGACGCGGCCCGCCGCTCGACGCTGCGCGGGCTGCTTCGTTTTCGAACGACCGAGGCCGGCGCCATCCCGCTGGAGGAGGTCGAGCCGGCCGCGGAGATCGTGAAGCGGTTCTCGACCGGCGCGATGTCACTCGGTTCGCTGTCGCGCGAGGCGCACGAGACCCTCGCGGTCGCGATGAACCGGATCGGCGGCCACTCGAACACCGGCGAGGGCGGCGAGGACCCTGTGCGGTTCACCGACGAGCGCCGCTCGAAGATCAAGCAGGTCGCGTCGGGGCGGTTCGGCGTGAACATCGACTACCTGACGAACGCCGACGAGCTCCAGATCAAGATGGCGCAGGGCGCGAAGCCCGGCGAGGGCGGCCAGTTGCCGGGGCACAAGGTCGACCGCTACATCGCAGGCGTCCGCCTGACGACGCCAGGCGTCGGCCTGATCTCACCGCCGCCGCATCACGACATCTACTCGATCGAGGATCTGAAGCAGCTGATCTACGACCTGCGCTGCGCGAACCCGGTGGCGCGCATCTCCGTCAAGCTCGTCGCGGAGGTGGGGGTCGGGACGGTCGCCGCCGGCGTTGCGAAGTCGAACGCCGACCACGTGCTGATCTCGGGGCACGACGGCGGAACGGGCGCATCGCCGATCTCGTCGATCCTCCACGCAGGCGTGCCGTGGGAGATCGGCCTCGCGGAGACGCAGCAGACCCTCGTCCTGAACGGCCTCCGCTCGCGCATCTGGGTGCAGACCGACGGCCAGCTGAAGACCGGTCGCGACGTCGTCGTGGCCGCGCTGCTCGGTGCCGACGAGATGGGGTTCGCGACCGCGCCGTTGATCGCGACGGGTTGCGTGATGATGCGCGCCTGCCACCTCAACACCTGCCCGGTCGGGATCGCGACGCAGGATCCCGAGTTGCGCAAGCGCTTCCAGGGCCAGCCCGAGCATGTGATCGAGTTCTTCTTCCTCGTCGCCGAAGACGTACGCCGGATCATGGCCTCGCTCGGCATCGCGAAGTTCGAGGACCTGGTCGGGCGCGTCGATCTTCTCGAGCCCGACGACGCGGTCGAGCACTGGCAGGCGCGCGGCATCGACCTCTCGAACCTGCTGCGCGCGCCCGACGTTCCCGCCGGGACGCCGCTCCGGCGCAGCGAACCTCAGGTATCACCGCTTGGCGATGCGCTCGACTGGCAGCTACTCGCCGCAGCAGAAGGGGCGCTCGCCGGAGGCGAGCCCGTCAGCGCAGGCTTCGACATCCGCAACGTCAACCGCACGGTCGGCGGGCTGCTCTCCCACTACCTGACGAAGCGCCACGGGAAAGCGGGCCTGCCGCCTGGAACGATTCGGTTCGAGCTGAACGGCTCGGCGGGACAGTCGTTCGGCGCCTGGCTCGCACCCGGTGTCGAGTTGACGCTCAACGGCGATGCCAACGATTACGCAGGCAAGGGGCTGTCGGGCGGGACGCTCGCCGTCCGCCCGCCCGCGGGCGCCGGTTTCGTCGCCGAGGAGAACGTGATCGTCGGGAACACGGTCCTCTACGGCGCGACCGCCGGGCGCGCGTTCTTCCGCGGGATCGCAGGCGAGCGCTTCGCGGTGCGCAACTCGGGCGCTCAAGCGGTTGTCGAAGGCGTGGGAGACCACGGGTGCGAGTACATGACGGGCGGCCGAGTCGTCGTGGCCGGCCCGACCGGGCGCAACTTCGCCGCGGGCATGAGCGGCGGGATCGCCTACGTCCTCGACGAGGAGGGTGACTTCGCCGCCCGCTGCAACACACAGCTCGTCGGGCTCGAGGCACTGGAGGCCGAGGACGAGGCGGCGGTGATCGAGCTGCTCGAGGAGCATGCCGAGCGCACCGGGTCGCCGGTCGCTGCGCGCCTGCTCGCCGAGTGGGATCCAGTGCAGTTCGTGAAAGTGATCCCGCACGACTACCGGCGCGCCCTTGCCGAGCTCGGCGACGAGGTGCGTTACCAGGATCAGCCGATGTCGGCCGGCGGCACCGGCTTTCTCACCAAGGAATCCGAGGAGGCCGCCTGATGGGGAAGATCGGCGCATTCCTGAACGTCGATCGCGTCGAGGCGCCCGAGCGTCCGCCCGCGCAGCGGATCGGCGACGTGCGCGAGTTCGTGGGCACGTTGCCGCTTTTCGGCCTGCGCGAGCAGGCGTCGCGATGCATGGAGTGCGGCGTGCCCTTCTGCCACAACGGCTGCCCGCTCGGGAACCTGATCCCGGACTGGAACGACCTCGTCTACCGGGATCGCTGGGCCGAGGCGAGCGAGCAGCTGCATCGCACGAACAACTTCCCCGAGTTCACCGGCCGCCTGTGCCCGGCCCCATGCGAGGCGGCGTGTGTGCTCGAGATCAACGAGGGCGCCGCAGTCTCGATCAAGCAGATCGAGCTCGCAATCGTGAACCGCGCGTGGGACGAAGGATGGATCGTCCCGGTCCGGGCTCCCACCTCGACAGGACGGAGCGTGGCGGTGATCGGCTCCGGGCCGGCCGGGCTCGCGTGCGCGCAGCAGCTCGCGCGCGCCGGCGAGCAGGTGACCGTCTACGAGCGGGACGAGGCTGCGGGTGGGCTGATCCGCTTCGGCGTGCCGGAGTTCAAGATCGAGAAGTGGCTGGTCGAGCGCCGCGTCGAGCAACTCGCGGCCGAGGGGGTCGAGTTCCGTTTCGGTGTCGAGGCCGGCGTCGATGTCGAGCTCGACGAACTGCGGTCGCGCCACGATGCAATCGTGCTGGCGACGGGCTCGCGCGTGCCGCGTGACCTTCCCGTGCCCGGCCGCGAACTGCGCGGTGTTCACTTTGCGATGGAGTATCTCGCCGAGCGCGCACGGGTGATCGCCGGAACGGCGGATGCGACGATCTCCGCGGCCGGCAAGCACGTCGTCGTGATCGGTGGCGGCGACACGGGCGCCGACTGTGTCGGCCACGCACACCGGGAAGGCGCCGCCTCTGTGATGCAGATCGAGCTGCTCGGTGAACCGCCGCGCACGCGTCCCGATGACCTGACGCCGTGGCCTGCGTGGCCGCTGAAGCTCCGAACCTCCTATGCGCTGAAGGAAGGCGGGGACCGCGACTTCTCGATCTCGACGACGCGGCTCGAAGGCCGCGACGGCGTGGTCGAGCAGATCGTGTGGCAGACGAACAGCGGGCGCCCGCCGTTCGACCTCCTGCCGGAGACGCAGGAGACGAGGCCCGCCGATCTCGTCCTGCTCGCGATGGGGTTCACCGGTCCCGAGCTGCCGCTGCTCGACGGGCTCGGGGTCGAGCGCGATGCGCGCGGCAACATCGACGCGCCCCGCTTCACGACGTCGCAACCGGGCATCTTCGCGGCCGGTGACGCGCGGCGTGGGCAGTCACTGATCGTCTGGGCGATCGACGAGGGACGGCGCTGCGCGGACGTGGTGCGGGCCTGGCTCGACCGGCCGCCTGCGGAGCCGGACGCTGCCACTTTCGTTTCGATAGTTACAAGTCCCGCCGCAGAGTAGACTGCGCGCCATGAAGCGGACGATGAACGACACTCACGATGGCACCTGCTCGGTTGCGGCAACCGCAGAGATCATTGCCACCAAGTGGACGCCCCTGATCGTTCACGACCTCTCGGAGGGCGCGCGGCGCTTCATGCAACTCGAGCACGCGTGCCCCGGCATCAGCCCGCGAACGCTTTCCGAGCGGCTCGACATGCTCGAGCGGCAGGGCGTGGTGATCCGGCGCAGCTATCCGGAGTCCCCGCCGCGCGTCGAATACGAGCTGACCGAGAAGGGCCGCGCGCTGCTTCCGATCATCCGCGAGATGCGCCGCTTCGGCCGTTCGTGGATGGCTCCGGCGCCTGCCAAGCGCCGTCGCGCTGCCGCCGCACGCGGCTGATCGCCCAACTCGCACGGCGATTGTCGCTTTCAGTTCTGAAGCTTGACAACGCCAGAACCTCCGTGCACACTGAATGGACGATGACTCGTGTCGCCCAGAGCACTGAGATCACGACGCCGCTTGCGGCGCTCTCTCTGCTCGGGCTCGTTCTCCTTCTCACGGTCATCCTGATTCTCCCCCTCTAGGGGGAGAACGCACTCACGCGGCCGTTAGACGCCGCACACGCCGACGTCAAACGGAAGTAGTGCGCCCGCACTTCCGCGGGCCCGACCGAGGAGTATTCGAGTGCGCAGGATCAAGATCTTCGACACGACTTTGAGAGACGGCGAGCAATCGCCGGGCATCGCCTTGCAGCCGGCCGAGAAAGCCGAGATCGGGCTCGCGCTCGAGCGGCTTGGCGTCGACGTGATCGAGGCGGGCTTCGCCGCCGCCTCGCCAGGCGATTTCGACGGTGTCGCCGCCGTCGCCGGCGCGGTCACGCGTGCGACCGTTGCCTCGCTCGCCCGCACAACGGCGGGTGACATCGACGCCGCAGTCGCGGCACTCGAGGGCGCCCACCACCGGCGCGTGCATGTCTTCGTTGCCACGAGCGCCCTGCACATGGAGCGCAAGCTCGGCCTCACACCCGATGAGGTGCTCGAGCGCATCAGCTGGTCGGTTGCCTACGCGGCCGAGCGGGCCGACGAGGTCGAGTTCTCGGCCGAGGACGCGACGCGCTCGGATCGCACGTTCCTCGCGGCCGCCTGCCGCGCGGCGGTCGCCGCCGGCGCGACCATCGTCAACCTGCCCGACACCGTCGGCTACACCTCGCCCGGCGAGTACGCGGGGCTCTTCGTCGAAATGGTCGAACGTTGCCCAGAGCTGGTGGACGTCGAGCTCTCCGTCCATTGCCACAACGACCTCGGGCTCGCGGTCGCGAACTCGCTTGCGGGCGTCGAGGCCGGCGCGACCCAGGTCGAGTGCACGGTGAACGGGATCGGCGAACGGGCCGGCAATGCCTCGCTCGAGGAGATCGCGATGGCCTTGCGCGTCCGCGCGGATGTCTTCGGCGCAGAGACGGGAATCGACCCGGCCGTGATTCGTGACGCGTCGGCGCTCGTCAGTGGGCTCACCCGCTATCCGGTCGGGCCCAACAAGCCGATCGTCGGTGCGAACGCATTCGCGCACGAGGCGGGAATCCACCAGGACGGCATGCTCAAGGACGCCGGGACGTACCAGATCATCGACCCGCGTGACCTCGGCGCGGCGATGACGCTGCCGCTCGGCAAGCACTCCGGGCGTCACGCGTTTGCCATCGCCGTTGCGGAGGCGGGCCACCAGCTCGCCTCGGGTGAGCTCGACTCGGCCTTCCGGCAATTCAAGAAGCTCGCCGACCTGGGCGGGCCTGTCTCCCTCGATGCGGTGCTTCAGGAGGTTCATGCATGACGATCAAGACGGTTGCCTGTCTGGCTGGGGACGGTGTGGGGCCTGAGTTGATGGCCAGCGCGACACGCGCGCTCGAGAGCGTGACGCGACTGCACGCGTTCGAGCTCGACGACCTCCATCTCCCGTTCGCGGGTGAGGGCGTTACCCGCTCCGGCCATCCGCTTCCGGCCGAGACCCGCTCGGGCTATCGCCGTGCGGACGCGATTCTCGTCGCCTCGCCCGGCGAGCCCGCGTTTGAAGGCGTCAAGGCCGACCTCGATCTCGCCTGGCGTGTCTCACGCGTGCATCTCGGACGCGCCGGAGATGTTGTCGTGGCCGGCCCGATGGGGGCGTGGGCGAACGCGATCGCGATCGCCCGCGCGTTCTCGTGCGCGGCGTCGCGCCGCGGCCGCATCGTCGTCGTCGG
>JBAQHS010000151.1:0-5968 GCA_049288455.1 Gaiellaceae bacterium
AGTGGTTGAACGCGCCGTCGGACGCGCGCTACGTGAAGGCGAACGCTGTCACCTATGACGCCGCGCGCGCCGCTGCCGTGAGATTCTGGCAGTCACGCCTCGACACCGGCGCGACGTTCGACGTGCCCGAAGCGGGAGTGCAGAACGCCGAGTGGGGGATCCTCACGCAGCTGATCGCATTCGGGTGGCGGTACAGCATCGGCAACCCATACGAGGAGCTCTCGTACGCGGAGTCGCTCGATGCGGCCGAGGTCGCCGCCGAGTACGGCTACACGCCGGTCGCCAAGTCGATCATCGAGCTGTCACTCGACCGGATGCGGCTGCGCCCATGGCGCTTCACCGCGTTCCGCGGCGGCCACATCCTCGCCACTGCGGCGACGTATTACCGCCTCACGCACGACCGCGCCTTCCTGCGCGCGGAGACGCCGGCGCTCGACGGGCTCGTCGCGCGCGTTGCTGCGCGGCAGGTGACGACGGGGAGGGCCAAGGGCCGCCTGGTGCCGGAGCCGCTTTCGACCGACCTCGAGGGCCACGACGTCGACAGCGTGTCCGGTCAGATCGAGGCGGTCGAAGGGTTGCTGGCACTCGGCCGCGTCTGGAGCTCGAGCGGCTACCCCGCGCACGGCGCGCGCGCCCGTGCGCTTGCACTGCGGATCGATGCTGCGCTGCGGCCCGCGGTGGCACGCGCCTCGGTCAGGCTGCGTGACCGGTCGCTGTTCGTGCCGGATCAGCTGACGGTGCCGCGACAGCGGCCGTTCGATCGCATCACGGCCTCGCGCGACGGTTCCTACTGGAACCTCGTCATGCCGTACGCGTTTGCGTCGGGCTGGTTCCCGGCCCACTCGCGCGCATCCCGCGGGATCCTCCAGTACCTGCTGGCGCACGGCGCCCGTCTCCTCGGCGTGCCGCGAACCTACGCCCGGACGGTCTACGGCGACGCGTCGGGCTCGGGCCTCGCGCAGGTGTACGGCCTCAGCAGTTCGCGGTTCCTTGCCGACAACGACCAACCCGACCAGATCGTCCTCAGCCTCTACGGCATGCTCGCCGCCGGAATGACCGCGAACACGTTCGTCTCGGGCGAAGCGGTATCGGTGCTGCCCGTGAACGGCGCGTTCGACCGCTCGATGTTCATGCCGCCGAACTCGGGCTCGAACGCCTCGTATCTCGGCACGCTGCGCGAAGCGCTCCTGCATGAGCGACGCACTGCCGCAGGCGCGCCGGCCGGGCTCGACCTGGCGTTCTCGACGTCGCGCGCGTGGCTCGCCGACGGACAGACCATCGACGTGCGTGACGCACCGACGAGCTTCGGGAAGGTGACGTACTCGCTCTCGCGTGTTCACGCGACGATCGAGGGTCGCCTGGTGCTGCCGTCGAACTCCCGTGCCCGCCTCCGGCTACGGCTTCCCGCCGGTGAGCACCTCGTGCGTGTGCTCGTCGGCTCGACCGCCGTCGCGGCCGACCGCGCGGGAACGATCGACCTCGGCACCCGCCACGGCGTGGTCGCGCTGCGGGCCACCATCGGCTCCTGAGTCGAGATTCACCTCGATTCCGAGGGGCAGCCTCGATTTGCTGCCCCGATGACGCTCCGGCGGTGAGTTCGGCTCATGCTCGGCGTCCCGGATGCCGATACCTTCCACCGACGGCTTCGGCACGCGCCGAGGCTGCGCCCACGGCTGCAGGTTTTGCCGTGTGGCCCATTTCGCAGCCCGATGTCCTCCAGTTGCACGATTTCCTGCTGGCGGTTGCGTTTCCGCACCACTCGCAGAAGGAGAACTCAGGATGCCGCACCTCCGCTGGATCAGTTTGTCGTGCGCCGCGATCGTTGCGCTCGCTGGAGTGCTCGTCGTCGCAGCATTCGCCGGCACCGGAACATCGGTTGGGCTCGGAACCTCATCGAGCTTCGTCGTGCTCGCAGGCGCCGGTGTCACGAACACCGGCCCCACAACGTTGAACGGTGATGTCGGTACCTACCCGACGATCACAGAGACGGGGACAGCCTCGTTGACCGTGAACGGGACCAATCATGCGGGGGACGGTGTGACCCAGCAGGCAAAGAACGATCTCGTCACCGCATACAACACCGCTGCCGGTGAGGGGCCGACGTCTCCGGTCTCAGCCGACCTCGGCGGCCAGACCCTCACGCCCGGGATCTACAACTCGGCGTCGGCGCTCGGGCTCACGGGCAACCTCACCCTGAACGCAGGTGGTGACCCGAATGCCGTCTTCGTCTTCCAGGCGGGGTCGACGCTGACGACTGCGTCGGCAAGCTCGGTCACGTTGGTGAACGGCGCCCAGGCCTGCAACGTGTTCTGGCAGGTCGGGAGCTCGGCCACCCTCGGGACCGGATCGAGCTTCCGGGGCACCGTGCTCGCGTTGACGAGCATCACGCTGACGACCGGCGCAACTGTCGAGGGTCGCGTGCTTGCCCGCAACGGGGCCGTGACCCTCGACACGAACACGATCACCGCTCCGACCTGCGCAGCCGCCGCGACAACGACGACGACGGCGGCGGCGACGACGACGACGACGTCTCCGACGGTCACCACGCCGACCACCGTGAAGAAGGTCGCACCGAAGGTCGTCAAGAAGGTTGCTGCTGCGCCGAAGGCGCCGCCGCTGAAGAAGGCACCACGGACGCTTCGTCCGAAGCCCCCGATCGCCCGCTTCGGGCTGACGGGCTGACGAACGTGAGGTGGGCGATCACGAGCGGCACACGCCTCGCGCTCGTGATCGCCTGCGTCGTCGCCGCCGCCGGGGGCTCAGCGGCTGCGGCGACCGACTCGGACGCGGCCGCCGGCGTCAGCCGGTCGCAGTTCCTCGTCGTGCTGCTCAGCCCGCACCGGGCTCACCGCGCCGCGTCGGGTGCAGCTCGGACGGTTGCGGTCGTCCCGGCGCGGACTCCGATCACGGCAGTCAGGACGACCTTGCCGCTGCTTGGTGTCCGAGGGCGCTGGCTTCTCGTCAGGCTGCCGGGACGGCCGAACGGACGCACCGGCTGGATCAGCGCCGCGCACACATCGCGCGCCGTCACGTTCTGGCGCATCTTCGTCCGAACCAGCCGGACCACCGTCACCGTCACCTGGGCGGGCCGTCCGGTCAAGGTCTTCAAGTCAGTCGTGGGCAAGCCTGCGACGCCGACCCCGACCGGTCAGTTCTTCGTCGAGGAGACGGTCGCTCTCGATCCGTACGCGGTCGGTGCGCCGTTCGCACTTGCGCTCTCCGCTCGGTCGAACGTCCTGCAGGAGTTCGACGGCGGCCCGGGTCAGATCGGCATTCACGGTCTCGCCAACGTCGGCGGCACGCCCGGCACCGCGGTCTCACACGGCTGCGTTCGCGTGACGACGGCAGCTGTTCGGTGGCTCGCGGCGAGAATAGGCGCGGGTGTACCGGTGACTGTCAGCCGCTAGGAGCTTCGCTTTCGTTTTGATAGCAACGGCGGGCCGACAAGGGTAAAGTGGCGGGCATGAGGCGGACGATGAAGGAGATCCACGACACCGGCTGCGCGGTCGCCGCAACGGCCGAGATCATCACCTCGAAGTGGACACCGCTGATCGTCCACGACCTTTCCGAAGGCGCCCGTCGGTTCATGGAGCTGGGCCATGCCTGCCCCGGGATCAGTCCGAAGACGTTGTCGGAGCGGGTCGACATGCTCGAGCGCGAAGGCGTGGTCGTTCGGCGCAGCTACCCCGAGTCACCGCCACGGGTCGAGTACGAGCTGACCGACAAGGGACGCGCGCTGCTGCCGATCATTCGTGAGATGCGCCGCTTCGGCCGCGTGTGGATGGTTGGCGAGCCGGCGAAGCCTCGCCGGGCCGCGACGTCCCGCAAGTAGTTCGCGGGCGCCTGGGTCGTCAACACTTCATTTCGTAAAGTAATGTAGGCGCTCGATGGCGGTCGAGACCCTCAGGTGCCGCGTATGCGAGAGCGAGTTCCCCGCGGTTGCAAGCGGCGCCTGCATTCATTGCTTCGGGCCGCTCGACCCGGTTTACGACTGGGACGCGGTTGCACGCGGCGTGACCCGCGAGCAGATCGAGGCGGGCCCGCCGTCGCTCTGGCGGTATGAGGCGCTGCTGCCGTCGGCGCCGCCACCGGACGCCTCCGGCGGGCCGGGCTGGACGCCACTCGTTCGTGCACCGCGACTCGCGAGCGCGCTTGGCATCGGCGATCTGTATCTGAAGCTCGACCTCGCGAACCCGACGCATTCGTTCAAGGATCGCGTTGTTGCCGTCGCCGCCGCGAAGGCTGCCGAGTTCGGGTGCGACACGCTCGCGTGCGCCTCGACGGGCAACCTTGGCAACGCCGTCGCCGCTCGCGCCGCTGCGTCAGGGATGCGTGCGGTCGTGCTCTATCCCGCTTCGATCGAGCCGGAGAAGCTGCTCGCGACTGCGGTCTTCGGTGCGGAGATGTATGCGGTTCGTGGCAACTACGACGCCTGTTCGCGGCTTGTAGTCGAGCTCGCAGGTGAGGTCGACTGGGCGTTCGTCAACGTCAACCTTCGCGCCTACTACGCCGAAGGCTCGAAGACGCTTGCGTTCGAGATTGCGGAGCAGCTCGGTTGGGAGCTGCCGGACGCGGTGGTCGCGCCTGTGGCTTCGGGCTCACTCTTCACCAAGCTGTGGCAAGGCTTCGAGCAGTTCCGCCGGGTCGGCCTCGTCGAGGGGCAGAGCCCGCGCATCTTCGGCGGACAAGCCGCCGGCTGCGCGCCGGTCGCCCACGCCTTCGCCGGCGACCGGGCCGTCTCGCCGGTGCGCCCGGACACCGTCGCCCACTCGCTCGCGATCGGCGCTCCCGCCGATGGCGACCTCGCGATCGCAACCGCGCGCGCGTCGAACGGTGCGATCTACGCGGTGCCGGAGGCCGATGTCGGCCCGAACATGTCGCTGCTCGCTTCGCTCTCCGGCGTGTTCGGAGAGACCGCGGCTGGGGTGACCATCGGTGCGTTGCGCGCGGCGGTGGCCGCAGGCGAGATCGGTGAAAGCGACCGGGTCGTCGCGCTCGTGACAGGCGCGGGCCTGAAGACACCGCAGCTCGTCGACCCCGGGATCCCAAACGAGATCGACGCCGACATCGACGCGCTGCTCGAGACGCTCGGCGTGACCGCTTAGCGCGCGGTCGCAACCTGGGGTTCGCAACCTGGGGTTCGCAACCTGGTTCGTTCTTAAACCAGGTTGCTGAGTCTCGGGTTGCCCACCGCACCAGGTTAAGAACGAACCTGGTTCGGACACCCGCCGGCGACGGCGGGGAGAAGCAGAACCTGCGAGTTGCGGTGGAGCGGTGCATCGAGGCCACCGAGCAGCCGGATGTCCTCACCGTCCACGAACACGTTCAGGAATGTCGGCACGTCCCCGCCCGGCAGGACGCGCGCCTCGAGGGCCGGATGCTGCGCGATCAACGCAACAAGCGCGCTGCGCACGCTTGTTGCCTCGACGACGACAGTGCGGCTGCCTGCCGCCTCGGCTCGCAGAACAGGTGGTATGCGTATCTCAGCCATATCGCTTCAGAAAAGTAAGCATTGGAGCTTGCAAGACTTCATTTTTTGTAGTATTGCACGACGATGAAGGAAGCGCCATCTCTCGAGCTCGTCCTGAAGCGCAACTCCGTCGAGCGGCTGAAGCGCGAGAAGAGTCCGCTCGGGATGCTCGACGAGCTGCCGGCGCTGATCGCCGCCGGCTACGAGCAAGTCGACGAGGAGGACATCGTCCGGCTGAAGTGGTGGGGCCTCTACCACGACAAGCCGAAGATCGGGACGTTCATGCTCCGCGTCAAGGTCCCGGCCGGCCAGCTGTCGGCCGCGGAGCTGCGCACGATCGGCGAGGTGTCGAACCTCTACGGCAAGGGCGACGGCGAGCTCTCGACACGGCAGAACATCCAGCTGCACTACCTGGAGCTCGGGAAGCTGCCGGACATCTTCGCGCACCTCGACCGCTCCGGGATCACGACCGCCGGCGGCTGCGGCGACACCGTGCGC
>JBAQHS010000152.1:0-6649 GCA_049288455.1 Gaiellaceae bacterium
GCACCTGCGCGGCGACCTCCGCGCCAAAGCCGCCGTGCAGCACGGCCTCGTGCGCCACGACGAGCCTGCCGGTGCGCTCGACCGACCCGACAATCGCGGCGAGATCGAGCGGGACGAGCGTGCGCGGGTCGATCACCTCCGCTTCGACGCCGTCGTCCCGAGCGAGCGTCTCGGCGGCGGCGAGCGCCTCGTCGACCATTGCCGACAGGGCGACGATCGTGACGTCACGGCCCTCGCGCCGAATGGCCGCTTCGCCGATCGGGACCGGCAGCGCCGGCTCGGCCACTTCACCCTTGCGGAAGTAGAGCGACTTGTTCTCGATGAAGACGACCGGGTTCGGGTCGGCGATCGCGCTCGCGAGCAGCCCCGCCGCATCGGCGGCGCAACTCGGCATCACGACCTTCAGCCCCGGCACGTGCGTCAGCCAGCTTTCGAGACTCTGCGAATGCTGCGCCGCGCCGCGCTGGCCCGCGCCGCCCTGTGTCCGCACGACGAGCGGCACGGTCAGCTGCCCGCCCGACATGAAGTGCGCTTTGGCAGCGCCGTTCACCAGCTGGTCGAGTGCCAGCGTGATGAAGTCGATGAACATGATCTCGAGCACGGGCCGCATGCCCGACTGCGCCGCACCGATCGCGACCCCGGTGATCGCGGCCTCGCTGATCGGCGTGTTGCGTACGCGATCCACCCCGAACTCCTCGGCGAGACCTGTAGTCGCCGTGTAGGGGCCGCCCTCGGCGACGTCCTCGCCGAGCACGAAGACGCGGTCGTCGGCGCGCATCGCCTCGGCGAGCGTCGCGGTGATCGCCTTGATGTAGGTGATCTCAGCCATCCGCGTAGACGAGCTCCTCGATCGACCCCACCGGCGGGAACGGGCTCGCGCGCGCGAAGCGAAGCGCCGCCTCGACCGCCGCGGCGGCGTCCGCCTCGAGCGCCTGCAGCGCGCTCTCCGTGAACCAGCCTTGCTCGGTGCCAAGGCGCTGGAAGCGTGCGATCGGATCCTTCTCCTGCCACTCGGCCTCGGCGAGCACCTCACGGTAAGCACCGGCGTCGCCCTCGTAGTGGCCGCGCAACCTGTGAGTCAGGCACTCGATGAGGAAGGGGCCGTTGCCGGCGCGCGCCGCCGCCAGCCGGCTGCCGAACGCCTCCCACACCGCGACGACGTCGTTCCCGTCGACGGTGACGCGTTCGAGACCGTACGGCGCGACGACGTCGCTGACGCGCTCGACGTTCGTGTGCGCCGAACGCGGCGTGAACTCGGCGAAGCCGTTGTTCTCACAGACGAGGATCAGCGGCAGCCGCCAGAGCGTCGCGAGGTTCACCGTCTCGTTGAAGTGACCCGCCTGCACGGCGCCGTCGCCGAAGAAGACGACAGCGACGGCATCGTCGCCGCGCAACCTCGCAGCGAGCGCGCTACCGAGCGCGACCGGCACGTTGCCGCCGACCACACCGGTCGCGCCCAGGAAGCCATGCTCGACGTCGACGAGGTGCATCGAGCCGCCGAGGCCGCGACAGACGCCGTCGTCGCGCCCCATCAGCTCCGCGAGCACCGCGTCGAGCGGCGCTCCCTTTGCGATCGCATGCCCGTGCGCGCGGTGCCCCGAGTAGACGGCATCGTCGGCGCGCAGCTGCTCGCACACACCGGCCGCGACTCCCTCCTGCCCGATGCTCAGATGGATCAGCCCGTGCACTTCATCGGCGCGCGCGAGAGTGGCGACCTGCTCCTCGAAGAGACGGATCCGCCACATCGTCCCGAGCAGGCGCAGCGCGCCCTCGCGGTCGAGCGGCGCGTCGCCCGGCACTACGCCGATACGGGCGCCGTTCCGAGCACCCCCTGCACCGCGGCGACGATCTTGTCCTCGTTGGGCAGCACGAAGGCCTCGAGCGGCTCGCTGTAGGGCATCGTCGCGTCGAGCGCCGTCACCTGGACGATCGGCGCCTTCAGCGACGAGAACCCGTGCTCTGCGACCTCGCCGGCGATCACCGTCGAGGCGGACGCATGGCGTGTCGACTGGTCGACGAGCACGAGATGCCCGGTCTTCGCAACCGACTCGAGGATCGTCGGGATGTCGAGCGGCGCCAGCGTGCGCGGGTCGATCACCTCCGCCTGGATGCCCTCCGCCGCGAGCCGCTCGGCGGCGCCGAGCGCGCGATCGACGGTCCAGCCGGTGGCGACGATCGTGACGTCCGATCCCTCGCGCCGAATCGCAGCCTTGCCGAACGGCACGAGGTACTCGCCGTCGGGCACCTCGCCGTGCTCGAGCGTGAGCAGGTAGTGGTGCAGGTAGACGACGGGGTTGTCGTCGCGGATCGCTGTCGCCATCAGGCCCTTCGCATCGGCGGCCGTCGACGGGACGACCACCTTCAGCCCGGGGACACCCATGAAGAGGCCGCCGATCGTACCCGTGTGCTGGCCCGCCCAGCCGGCGGTGAACCCGAAGCCGGCCTTCAGCACGAGCGGCACCTTCACCTGGCCGCCGCTCATCGCGCGGAACCGCGGCGCCTCGTTGATCACCTGGTCCATCGCGACGAGCATGAACTCGGCCATGTAGAGCTCCACCACCGGCCGGTAGCCCGCGATCGCGGCGCCGATCGCCATCCCGATCTCGGCGGTCTCCGAGATGGGCGTGACGCGGACGCGATCCTTGCCGAACGCCTCGACATAGGGCTCGTTCTCGGTCGTCGCCATGTTCTGGCCGAAGTAGAGAACGGTGTCGTCGCGCTCCATCTCGAGCCTGATCGCCTCGTCGATCGCCGCGATGAAGGGCAGTTCATGTGCCATGAATCGATCGCCTCCCAGCTCTACGACGCGTAGACGTATTCGAGGGCGGACTCGACGTCCGGGAACGGGCTCTCGAGGCCGAAGCTGACCGCGGCCTGCATCTCCTCGCGCACGCGGGCCGCGATCGCGTCGGCGTCATCGGCGGAGAGCGTCCCGTCGGCGACGAGCCGGCCGCGGAACGCCGGAACCGGGTCGCCCTTCAGCGCCGCTTCGTACTCCTCGGGCGCGCCGAACTTCTCGATCGCCTCGTGCTCCGGGAAGTGCAGCGGGACACCGGGTGGCGCGATGATGTTGCCGTGCGCCGACAGGCGGTACATCGTCGACTCGACGAGTGTCGGGCCCTCGCCAGAACGGGCACGCGCGACCGCGGCGCCGACCGTCTCGTATACGGCGACCGGGTCGCGGCCGTCGATTGTCACGCCCGGCATGCTGAATGCCTTCGCCTTGACGGAAAGGTCCTCTCCGTTTGCCCGGTTCGCGTCCTCCTGCTCGCTGCGCGTGTGGACGTTGTAGCCGTTGTTCTCCATCACGTAGACGATCGGGAGCTTCCACAGCGACGCGATGTTCAGCGACTCGGAGAAGGCGCCCTGCTTCGACGCGCCGTCGCCGAAGAAGCAGAGCACGACCTGCCCTTGCTTGCGAATCTGCGCCGCCCACGCGACCCCGGTCGCGTGCGGGATGCCGGCCGCGACGATCCCCGACGTGCCGAGGAAGCCGGTCGACGGGTCGACGAGATGCATCGAGCCACCGATCCCCTTGCAGAGACCGTCCCTGCGGCCGTAGATCTCGGCCATCATCGCCTTCGGGTCGGTGCCGCGTGCGAGCGGATAGCCGTGGCAGCGGTACGTTGCGAGGAACTGGTCGTCGGGGCCGAGCGTCGCGATCGAGCCGACGATCGACGCCTCCGCGCCGTCGGCGAGGTGTGTGTGGCCGCGGATCACCCCCGGGTGCTCGACGAACGTGCGCTTGACGCGCTCCTCGAACTCGCGGATGCGGAGCATCTGCTCGTACATCCAGACGAGCCGCTCGCGGTCGAGCTCCTGCACTCCGGTGGCTACGTTCACGCGGCGCTCCTCTCGTGTCCGAATTGAGCAGCGGTCGTGTCGTACGCCCGCCGGAAGATCACGTCGATCGGGTTCGAGCGAAGCTCGTCGGACAGCACCTCGACACCCCACGGGCCGGTGTAGCCGTGGTCGCGGCACACCTCGATGTAGGCGTGCAGGTCGAGCTCGCCTTCGCCCGGCAGGTTGCGGTGGTTCACGGTCTCGTCGACGAGGTCGTCCATGTCGACGAGCCGCCCGTCGCTCAGCTCGACCCACGACAGGTACTCGAGCGGGATGCGGCGCAGGTCGTCGGGTGCGATCCCGAGCTTCGACATGTGCCAGGTGTCGATCGCGAGCCCGCCGTTCGGCGCGCCGGCGCCTGCGACAATCGTGAGCGCGCTGTCGACGCTGCGGACGTTGACGTCGAACGGCATGAGCTCGTAGACGACGGTCGCGTCGGTGTGCTCTGCGGCATGCGCGCAAAGCTCGCCGAAACGCTCGGTCAGCTGCGAGAGCTCGGCAGGGATGCCCGGGATGTTCCCGACCTTGATGTGGTGAGCCCCGAACGCGTTCGCGGCGTCGAAGAGCAGCGCGCGGATCGCGTCGGACGCACGCCGGCGCTCGTCGCCGGGGTCGAGGAACCACTCCATGAGGAACTCGAGCTCGAGGTACTGCAGGCCGTTGTCGTCGAAGTCCTGCTTCATCTGGCGCAGGGTGCGGGTCTCGAGCACGTGCCGAAGGTCGGCATGCCAGATGCCGAGGCCGCGGAAACCGACCTTGCGCGCCTCAGCGCACCGGTCGGCCCAGTCGAAGAGGCTCCACTCGCGGCCGACGTGCACCTCGACCGGCCCGGAGACGGTCCAGTAGAGGCCGAGGAGCTCCGCGTCCCGGCCCACGCCCCGGCCTACCTCGGCCGGTATGAGGCCCGAACGACCTCGGCGTAAGGAACAGGCGAGACAGTCGCGCGGATCTCGGTCTGCACGTGGCGCTCCACGACCGGTTTCGCGGAGCCGCCGCCCTCCTCGCCCCAGATGAGCGTGACCTCGGTGCCAGGCTCTGCCTGCTCGCTGTCGACGATCGCGAGCGAGAGCATCGAGCTCTCGTTCGAGCTGTAGCCGGAGAACGTCGAGACACCGACCATCTCGCCGTCCTTCATGATCCTGTCGTTCGGCCAGGTCGCGTAGTTGGAGAGCGGCAGGTCGATGTACTTCGCCCGGTCCTTCGGCTGGAACATCGTCCCCATCGCACGCGTCACGTCCTCTCCGTGCCAGGCGAGCGTCACCTTCTGGCGCTTGGCCGGCTCCATCTTCTCGAGAGCCTCACGGCCGGTGAAATCGTGGTCGAACTTCACGAACGACCCATAGCCGAGCTCGTGTGGCGTCACGTAGTACGCCGAGATGTCGTCGGCGTAGTAGCTGCCGCCGAGCGACCCGGTGCCTTCGTAGCCGTTCGCGGGGAGCCACTCGCGGTAGTCCTTCAGGTCGTCGCCCGTGAAGATCGCCGGCAGCGGGCACGGGATCCAGCCCGACTCGAGCGTGTTCGTCGCATAGACACGCGAGCCGACCTGCGCGAGACCGAAGTCCTTCCCCGCCTCGACGATCGCGGCCCGTACGTCCTCGCCCTCGGCCACCGGGCCGAAGAGCTCGAGGCCGGGCACTCCCGACATGCCGTGGTGCAACGCACGCACCGCGTGGCCGGCGACCGTGATCTGCCCCATGTTGAAGAACTTGATCTCGGGAAGCGGGCCGCCCGTGGCCTTCTCGAGCACCTCGAGCGCGGTCGGCCCTTGAACCTGGAAGCGGTACAGCTTCCGTCCGGTCGGGTTGACGGCGGACCGCTCGTCGCGCTCGAGCGTCACGTCGTAGCCGTCCCGTTCGGCGTGGTAGGCGACCCAGTTGTGCGCCGAGGGACGACCGACAAGGCTCAGGTGCTCGTCGCCGAGGTAGAAGAGGATCGCGTCGCCGATCACGTAGCCGTCGTAGTTGCACGCGACGAACTGCTTGGCCTTGTTCACCGCGAAGTTCGCGAAGCTGTTGACCCCGGTGGCCTCGAGCAGCTTCAGCGCGTCCGGGCCCTTGATCGTCAGGTCGGTCATGTGGTGCGACTGGTCGAAGAGGCAGGACGTCTCCCGCCAGGCGTGCTGCTCGTCTCGCCAATTCGAGAACTCGGCGGGGACCTTCGGGTAGACGTACGGCCCGATCTGCGAGTTCCGGACGAGGTCGACCGGATTTGCAACGGTCTGCAGCAGGGCTTCCAGGCTCGTGGCACTCATCGTTGCGGGTGACTCCTCGTCTCGACCATGCGCACGTCTGCCGACGGCATCGGCCTCGAGACTCGCAGAGCCGTTGCCCACTTGTCAAGACAGCGTTCCAATTGCTCGAACCGAGCAGTAGGATCCCGCCATGCCGCCGTCGCAGGATCGTGGCGTGCTGTGGATGCCGCCGCCGGATGTCCGCACGACGACCGAAGTCGGTCGCTACCTCGCGTGGCTCGAGCGGGAGCGCGGGCTCACCTTCGCGGGCTACGCGGAGCTGCAGCAGTGGTCGGTCGCCGACCTCGCGGGGTTCTGGTCGTCGATCTGGGAGTTCTTCGAGGTGAAGGCGCATGCGCCGTACTCCTCCGTCCTCGCGTCCGATGCGATGCCCGGAGCGACGTGGTTTCCGGGCGCGCGCCTGAACTTCGGCGAGCACCTGCTCGGCGACGACGCCGACCTCGACGCGGTTGCCGTCACCTCGCGCTCGCAGACGCGTGAGCCCGTCGACCTGACCTTCGGCGAGCTGCGCGATCAGGTCGCGCGCGCCCGCGCCGGCCTCGCGCGGCTCGGGGT
>JBAQHS010000153.1:0-17303 GCA_049288455.1 Gaiellaceae bacterium
CTCGCGCTGGTGGCGGCGATCCTCGTGCTCGGGCGCAGCCGATCTGCGGTGTCCGAGTCTCTCGTGATCGGGGTGCTTGCGGCCGTGGCCGTGTTCTTCTGGCGCAAGTCGGCGAACATGCCGCAGCTCAACGACGATGGGCTTCCTCCGTTCTCGGCCAACGACTGGCTCGCCCCGGTCCTCACCTACGTTGTGTTGAGCATCTACGCGTCGCTGCGTCGCAATTCGATGGATCGGCGCTTCGCGCTCGCGCGGGCGCTGGCGGTGGCGGCCGCCTTCGTCGTCAACGTCGTCACGATCTGACGACGTGCCGTCGACGCTTCTCCGGCTCGTCTGGCCGGCGCTCGTATCGGCGATTCTGCTGGCGCTCGTCTTCTTGCCCGGGGTTAGCGCTCGCGTGAGTGCAGGGTCGAGCAGCGCGACGTTCCCCGGCCGAAGCGGCGAGATCTACTTCTCAAACAGCACCCACCACTTCTTGCAACTCTTCGTCATGCGGTCTGACGGAACACATCAGAGACCGGTCACCGGCCCGCTCGCGTCAGTCGGTTCTCCGAGCTGGTCTCCTGACGGCAACACAGTCGCGTTCGTCAAGGGCGGTCAGACGCGCTGCCCGCACATCTATCTGATGCGAGTCGACGGGACTGGCCTGCGGAGGCTCACCCATGACCAAAGCTGCGACAGCGCTCCTGTCTGGTCGCCAGACGGGACTCGGATTCTCGCGACCCGGTGCTATGGGTTCTGTCGGCAATTCTCACTGTGGACGATGAACCTCCGCGGCGCCGGCCTCCAGAGACTCACAGATGGCCGGACGCTCGACAGCAGTGCCTCCTGGTCTCCAGACGGGACGACGATTGCCTTCATCCGAGTGTTTCCGTCGGCAATCTGGCTGATGGACGCCGACGGGACGAACCAGCGGCAACTCACGCACCCGTATCAACTGGCGGACACCGAGGAGGACGAAGACAGGAGTCCAAATTGGTCGCCCGACGGCACCGTGATCGCGTTCTCACGTTTGCATGAGCCGCACCTCGGCCCGACAGGCAGCACGAGGTACCGGCAAGACATCTACGTGATTCGCCCTGACGGCACCGGGCTCCAACGGCTGACGCGGCTCACCACCGACAATGTGTCACCGGCGTGGTCGCCGGATGGCAAACGCATCGCCTTCGCCAGCGACCGTGGGCGCGACGACCTCTATGACATCTATGTGATGAACGCCGACGGCACCAAACAGACGCGGCTCACAAGGACAGCTGACAGCGACTTCCCGAACTGGCAACCGCGGCGTTAGCCCTCACGTCACCGACCGTGGTGTTCTTGCGGCAGGGTTTCCTCAGGCGCGTCGTGTCAGGGCGAAAACTCAGCAACCGGGTTGAAAACCGAGCCAGGTTGCGTGAGGCCCGACCGCCTTCACGCCTTGACGACCCGGGCGTAGAGCAGGCCCGGGACGCCACCCGCGTCGGCGGCGGCGTGATGCACCTCCACGACACGCTCGATGCGGAAGCCTGCCTGCGTGAGTTGGTCGACGTAGGTGCCGAGTGGCCGGTGATACGCGTGCGTCGGGAGCCACTCGGTCGCGAGCCGTTTGCGGTAGCGGTGGTCGAGGAGGTAGTCCGTCACGACGTCGACGTGTCCGCGGTAGCACGGGTGGACGATCGAGAAGACGAACCATCCTCCGTCCCGGAGCACGCGCGCGACGGAGCCGATCGTTGCTGCCAGGTCGGGGATGTCCATGAGCGCCATGTGGCACACGACGCCGTCGAAGCTCCGCGCCGCCAACGCGGGCAGATCCTGTGCGTCACCCTGGAGGTAGGCGATCCCGCGCGGATCCGCGGCTTCGTGCCGGACTGCGTATCCCAACATCTGCGTCGAGACGTCCACGCCGGTCACACTCGCGCCGAGGCGGGCGAGTAGCCGCGCGTCTCGGCCCTGGCCGCACGCGAGCGAGAGCACGTCGCGCCCCGTCACGTCGCCGATGAGCTCCGTCAGGACTGGATCGACAAGACCGACCCCATCCGGGTCGAGCGTGCGGCTGTATTCGTCGGCAACGTCGTCGTACGCGGCCGGGTGGCTGTCGGCCATGCGTCACTCATATCAAGTCGCGAGCAGCGTCGAGTTCCGCAGTGGTCCCCCGATCGTGGCGGTCGAGGGCCGGACAGGTATACGCTTTCATATCGGGCTCTCAACGCATGTAATCGGGGAGGATGATCTATGCGCAAGTTGTTCTTGATGCTCGCTCTTGCGAGCGTCGCCGTCGTGGTTAGTGGAGGGTCAGCGACGGCTGGAAACCTGAAGTCCTATGAAGGTGCCTCGTGGTATGGGAAGTACCTGGCGGTGACGGATCCGACGCCGCTTCCCTGTACCTCGAACACCGGCGAGGTGCAGCAACTTTCGTTCGGCGTGAATCCGGTCAACGTCGATGCGAGTCATGAGTGCGGATCGCAAAGCGAGACGTTCATTGCGATCAACCCGACGGGGAGCCAGATGAACGTCGTCGCGGGCTCGAACGAGATTCAGCGCTTGCCGATGCGGGCGATGGCGTCGACCGATGGAGGGGTGACGTTCACGGGGCATGACCTGCCGCTGCCCCCTCCGCGCACGCAGAACGGCTTCGATTTCGGCTCAGACCCCAGCCTTGCCTTCGATTCAGACGGCGGGCTCTATTACTCCTACATCGTTGTCTTCTTCTCGGCGGGCGGCTCGATCAACGGGACGGAGATGGCCGTCGCTCGCTCCGCGGACGGTGGCGCAACCTGGACACCGACGTTCTTCGCTCCTCAGACGGGCAGCGGCCAGTTCAACGACAAGCCGATGATCACTGTCGATAGCGGCAGCGGCTCGGGGCACCATCACAATCGGATCTACGTCGCGTGGGACAATGCGACGGGCAACTCTTCGTCCGAGAAGAACGGCAACAACGTAGTGCTCTCCTACTCGGACGACGGGGGAGTCACATTCTCGAGCCCGGTCTCGGTGAGCGGGGGCTTCACCGGCAAGACAGGCGGCATCGGCGCCGATCCCTATGTCACACCGGGTGGAACGCTTCACGTGGCGTGGCAGGACTACGCTCACGGCACCATCGATGATGTCTCATCCCCGGACGGCGGGCAGACTTTCTCGGCCCCGCATGTGATTGCGCACGTCGGCGGCTTTGAGTTCGATCCGGTCGCTCAGGGGACGCGCGGTGCGCTCGTTTACCCCGCGTGCGGGGCTGACGCGACGACGCTCTACTGCTCATACATGGATGACACGTTCGCCGGCACCAAGATCTTCGTGTCACGCTCGACCGACGCCGGAGTCACGTGGTCGTTGCCCACGCAGATGCCGGGCGGCGGCGACGATTTCAACCAGTGGCTCGCGGTCGACCCGACGGACGGTTCTGTGAACGTCGCCTACTACGACACCGGTGCGCCCGGTGCTCCAGCGACGACCTACACGCTTGCCAGGTCGGTGAACCAGGGCGCAAGCTACTCGTCGCAGGCCATTGCAAACGCGCCCACCGACGAGACCACTGGCGCGGGAGTCAACCTCGGCAATCAGTACGGCGACTACGAAGGCATCGCAGCCCTCGGCGGGATCGTCCGCCCGGTCTGGACAGACCGGCGCACAGATGTGATCACGCTTGGCCTGCGGGAAGAAGTCTTCACGGCCACGTTGAACTTCAACTAGCGAGAACAGCGCCTCGGCTGGGAACGCACCGTCGTGCGTTTCCAGCCGGGGCAAGCTGCAGTCACCGCGGCGCGCAAAACGCGCGCACCTGGTCCGGCAGATCGCGCACGCTGATCGGCTTCTCGAGGTAGCCGTCGAACCCCGAAGCGAGGAACCACTCGCGATCGCCTTTCATCGCGAGCGACGTAAGCGCGATGATCGGGATCTGCGCGGTCCGCGGGTCAGCCTTGATGAGCCGCGCGACATCGGTGCCGTCCATGTCGGGCAGCCGGATGTCGAGGAGAACGACATCCGGTCGTCGGTCGAGGGCGCAGGCAACAGCCTCGGCGCCGGTTGTCGCCTCGGCGGTGCGGAAGCCTGCGAACTCGAGGACGTCCCGCGCGAGCCGGAGGTTCCGCTCGTTGTCATCGACGATCAGGACGAGCTCCTCTGCCACGCTCAGCTCTTCGCCACGGCCGGCAGGGTGAATCTGAAGGTGCTGCCGGCACCTTGTTCGCTCTCGACCCAGAGATGTCCACCGTGCAGCTCGATGAAGCGGCGTGCGAGTGGAAGGCCGAGGCCGGTCCCCTCGCTCCGCGTGCCGGACGCGTTCCGCGCTTGCTTGAACTCTTCGAAGATCAGAGCCTGATCCTCGACGGCAATGCCCGGGCCGGTGTCGTGCACCGCGACTTCGACGGTTCCGTTCGAGACACTCGCTCGCACGTCGATGCGGCCACCGGCCGGGGTGAACTTGACGGCGTTGGACATCAGATTGAAGACGACCTGGCGGACCTTCCGCTCATCGGCGCGTAGCTCGATCTCACGCGGCGGCAGTTCGAGCCGCAATTCGATCTCATCCTTGGCTGCGCGCTCGGCATGCATCGTCAGGCCGCTCTCGAGAACGCGGCGCAACGACATGTCGGACACCTCGAGCTCCATCAGGCCCGACTCGATCTTCGCCAGATCGAGAATGTCGTTGATCACTGCGAGGAGATGCTGCCCGGCTCCGAGCACGTCGTCCACGTAGCCGAGTTGCCGGTCGTTGAGCTCACCGAAAGACTGCTGCTGTAAGAGCTCCGAGAAGCCGATGATCGCGTTCAGCGGCGTGCGCAGTTCGTGCGACATGTTGGCCACGAACTCGGACTTGTGGCGGCTGACCGTCTCGATCTCCTCGTAGAGTCGACGGAGCTCGTCGTTCATGCGGTTGAGGTTGGCCGCCAGCGAGCCGAGCTCGTCGCGGTTCTCGATCTCGATGTGACGCGAGAAATCACCCGCGGCAATCTCCGCAAGCCGCGACTCCGTCCGCTGAAGTGGGCCGACGACCGACCACGCGAGCACGGAGCCGAGGAGAAGCGCCAGCAGAACGCTTGCCACACCGACCCCGACGAAGAGGTCGCGCGAACCGGTGTAGGAGTTCCGGTTCTGGGTGATCAAGAGATCCGTCTGCTCGCGCGTCGTCGCAGCGAGCCGGTCGGTGAGCCCGCCGAGATCGTTGTCGAGGTTGATCACCCGCGTCAGTAGCGGCTGGACCGTCTTGCTCGTGGCCTTGTTTCGGTCCGCGGTTGTGATCTCGGCGAGCGACCGCCCGATGCCGCTGTAGTCCCGGCGGATTCGCGCCAGCAGCACCTCGTCCTCGCGGGGAGGCACGAACCCGAACCGCGACTCGTTCGTCGCCGGGCCGAGCTGCGACTGCGCAGCGGCGATGGCCGTGTCGACGAGGATCCAGTTCTGTCCGGCGAGCACGCCCGGTGCGGGCCTGCCGCCGAGGTAGATGCCGAGGCCTGGATTCTCGGCACCGCGGACCGCGAGAAGCTGCCGCAGCTGCTGTGCCTGTGTCTGGAGGCTCTGGTACGTCGCCGCCCGAAGCTGCAGCGTGCCGAGCGACTCGATGCGGGCGTTCGACTGGCCGAGCACGCGCACACCGAGCACGCCGACCGCCACGAGGAGGGCGGCGATGACCGCGAACGCCGCGAGCAGCTTCGTGCGGACCTTGACGGGAACCCGGCCGACCGCGCGGACGACCGGGTTGTCCGCCTGGCTCAACCGCCGAGTGTCGGAGACGCCCCGGCGGAGCTCGTGATCAGCCACTTCCCGTTGATCTTCTGCACGGTCTGGTCTGCACCCGCCACCGACACAACCTTCTGGGTCTTGACGTCGATGTAGTCGCACTCGAAATAGATCGTTCCTTTGTCGCCGCTCGAGGTGATCCGGATCTTGTACGCCGGCGTGTCCGACACCCAGTCGTTTCCGGGCTGGAACGGTGCTGCCTTCGTGGCGAAGAAATGCCGAATCTCTGCTTTTCCGTTCAGCGTCTCCGTGGCGATGTTGAACGTCGCGTCGGGCGCCCACAGCGACATCATCAGATCGACGTTCTTCGTCGAGGCCGCCCGGTGCCAGGTCTTCTCGATCTGATCGATCGCGAAGTAGTCGGCCTGCTGCTGCAGTTGCTGGTCGGCCGCGGAGTTCTTGCTCGAGTTGCCGCAGCCTGCGAGGCAGAGCGCCAGGATCACACTGAGCATGGCTATCCGCTTCATGCCGCATCCTTTCTGTTTGAGACGATCATCACGTAGTCCGATGTGCGCGTCTAGGGTTGGAGGTGCTGGTGCCGATTCGGGTTGTGCTCGCGGAGGACCACTACCTCGTCCGGGAGGGAGTTCGCCGCGTGCTCGCCGCCCGGCCCGAGATCGAGGTGGTCGCGGTTTGCGGTGATCTCGACGCCCTGCTCGAGGCGGTCGAGCTGCACGAGCCGGATGTCGTCGTCACCGATATCCGGATGCCTCCCGGGGGCACCGACGAGGGGATCCAGGCGGCCGAGCGACTGCGGGATTCTCATCCCGACGTCGGAGTCGTCGTCCTGAGCCAATTCTCGCAGCCGGGCTATGCGCTCGCACTGCTCAAGAGCGGCACCGCCCGGCGCGCCTATCTCTTGAAGGAGCGTGTCGAGAACGTCGACCAACTTGCGGCCGCGATCCACGCCGTCGCAGAAGGCGGTTCGCTGATCGACCCGCAGGTTGTCGAGGCGCTCGTGATCGCGAGGACGAAGTCGAAGCACTCGAAGCTCGACGAGCTGACGCCGCGCGAGGGCGACGTCCTCCGGGAAATGGCCGAGGGCAAGAACAACGCCGCAATCGCCGCCACCTTGTTTCTGACGGAACGCTCGGTCGAGAAGGTGATCCATTCGATCTTCCTCAAGCTCGGTCTGAGCTGGGAGACGTCGGTCCACAAGCGCGTGAAGGCCGTGATCCTCTACCTCGCAGAAGGCGAGTGAGCACGCCGGCATCGAGCTCGGCCTTGTGCACGTAGCCGGCCGCGCCGCAGGTTCGGGCCTCGCGAGGCAAGTCTTCTTCGCGGTAGGTCGAGACGAGGATCGTCGCCGTCTCGGGGTGGCTCGCATGCAGTGCGCGTGCGGCTGCGATTCCGCCGATCCCGTCCATCGTTATGTCCATCAGGACGAGATCGGGTCGCAGCGCCCGAGCGAGCGCGACCGCCTGCTCGCCCGAAGCCGCCTCGCCGACCACCTCGAACCCGACGCTGGCAGCAAGCAGCGCGCGAGCAGCACGACGGAACGGCGGATGATCGTCGGCGACGACAACACGGAGCGTCACGGTTCGACCGGGATCCTTCCTGTGATGCGTCCCGGCTCGACCGTCAGTGCGCCGCCGAGCGAGCTGACGCGGTCGGCGATCGTCGTCGTCGCCTGCCCGTCTGTCCGCGCGTCGAAGTGCAGCGCGTCATCGTGCGTCCAGACGCGGATCGTCGCGCCTGGGTGCAGGAGCTCGACGCAGAGGAAGTAGATCGTCGCCTCGATCTCCGGTGCGAATCGCTCACCGGCGGTCACGTCGATTCGAGCGCCCGCGTCGGCCGCGGCTCCGCGCAAGGCGTCGGCAAGCCCTCGGTCGACAAGGAGTGGTGGGTAGATCTCCTGCGCCATCGCCCGCACCGACTCAAGTGCCTCGCGTACGTCCTTGCTCATCTCTACGAGGAGAGCTGTCGCGGCGCCGTCATCCGCGCCGACGAGCTCGCGTGCGAGCTGCAAGTTCACGGCGAGCGCAACGAGATGCTGCTGGACGTCGTCGTGGAGCCTGCGCTCGATCCTCCGCCGCTCGGCGTCACCGGCAGCGAGCACGCGCATTCGGGAAGCACGAAGTTCGGACGGGTCGTCCATCACAAACAGTTCTCTGCCTTCGCGAGTCGAGCGTCAAGGGGGCCAGCCCGGTGGCGGCGGGGTGCCAGCATCCATCCGGATTCGCCTGCTCTCACCGTAGGCGCCCAGCACTCGCCTTCATAGCGTCGAGTCGGTCGGGATCGCGCTGGAGCGACCCCACGTCAATGGAGGAGCGTGAGATGAAGTTCAAGCCAGGCAAGGCCATCGTGGCCGCGGTGATCCTGGTCACGCTGGCCGTCGTGGCGGGCTCGAGTGTCCGCGACGCGAAGGCGGTATTGCCGCCCGGCAACACCGTCCAGCAGTGGGACAAGATCGCCGAGGACACGATTGTCGGCTCAGGGGCGTTCCAGAACGAGGGCCTCGTCTACATGGCCTACGTCTCGAACGCGATGTACAACGCAGTCGCTCCGGGCGAGCGGAACGGCCAGTCGGCCGACGCCGCTGTCGTCGAGGCCGCGTACACGACGCTGTCGCATTACTTCCCGTCGCAGGCGGCGACGCTCGACGCGTTGCACCAGGCCGCGCTCGACGCGATCCCCGACGACCAGACGAAGGTGGTCGGCATGAGGGTCGGCGCTCGGGCGGCCGCGCAGATGATCGCCGAGCGCGACGGCGACGGCCTCGTCACGCCGATCGGCTCGACGTCGGCCTTCCCGACGCTCGCCCCGGGGCCGGGCGTTTGGCGGCTGACGCCGGCTGCGTATGCGGCGCCGCAGACCCCCTGGGTTGCGAAGGTGCGTCCGTTCATCCTGCAGAGCGCCGATCAGTTCCTGCCACCGCCGCCCCCGTCACTGGGGAGCAGCGAGTGGGTCGCGGCGTTCAACGAGATCAAGGCGGACGGCTCGAGCACGAATCCGAATGCCGCCGAGAAATCGACCGCGATGTTCTGGACCGCGAACGTGATCCGGCAGTACAACGAGCTCGCACGCGACGTCGCGACTGCGAAGAGCCTCGGTGTCGTCGACACCGCTCGGCTGATCGCGATGGTCAACACCGTGGGCGTCGACGCTCAGATCTCCGTGATGTACGCCAAGTACCACTACCTGTTCTGGCGGCCCGTGACGGCGATCGACCCGACGTCGGTGAAGCCGACGGGAGACGGCTTCGGCCCGAACCCCGGCTTCGACGACGGCAATCCGCTCACGACCGAGCAGGCCGGCTGGCGGCCGCTGATCGCGACGCCAAACCATCCGGAGTATCCGGCGGCCCACGGCTCGATCACGTCGGCCGAAGCCGCGGTGTTCACGAAGTTCCTCGGTACGGATGCGATCAACGTCGACATCCACGGCTTCGACCCGTCAGGGTCGGCCGGCAACCTGAGCGCCGTCCGTCACTTCGCGACGGCGGCGGATCTGAAAGCCGAGATCGTCAACGCCCGTGTCTGGGGTGGAGTGCACTACCGCTTCTCCGTCGAGGCAGGCGTGACGCTCGGCAACGATGTGGCGCAGTACGACCTGTCGCGTGCGTTCTCCGGGAACGGCGACAAGTAGCTCCGCGTTCGTCCGGGGCGCCGACGGCGCCCCGGACGAACCATCATCGTGAATCGCAACCGCCGCTACGCTGCCGCGCATGGATGATCGCGAACGCCGGATGGCTCAGAACGAAGTGCTCTTCCGCGAGGTCAACGAGCGTGTCAAGGACATCGCGTCGAAGCTCGGTGACGACGGCGGCTACGAGTACTTCTGCGAGTGCGCGAACAAGGACTGCACCTTCCGCATCTCGATGCGCCTCGCCGACTACGAGCGGCTGCGCAGCGATCCCAAGCAGTTCGTCGTGCTTCCCGATCACTACACGCCGGAGATCGAGGACGTCGTCGTGCGCAACGAGGGATTCTGGGTCGTGCGCAAGTCCGGCGAGGCTGGCGAGTACGTCGAGCACCTCGACCCGCGCTCACGCGGCAACGATTCGTAGCCGCCGCCGCTACCTCACGGCGAGCCGAAATGGTAGTTCGGCCACGGGTAGAGCGCCAGGTGGAAGAGCAGCACGGCAAGGAGGGCCGCAACGGCGAGCGCGACCCAGGGGGCGCGCGCCCGCAGCAGCGCGAGCGTCGCGAACAACGTCGGAATCGCGAGCACCCGCCGCCACCAGTACGCGAGGGCGCTCGGGACGACCACCCCGAGAAGCGCGAGGGCGAGGTAAATGGCGTAGCCGATCTCGTTCTTGCTCGCGCCGCCGGCCGACGCAGCGAAGCCGGTTGCGGAGGTTGCGGCTGCGACGAGGGCGATGTAGCGACCGCCCCACGGCAGGTGAGTGACGTCGCCGGGGCGCAGTGAGCGCCCCGACTGCTTCATGCCGACCGGATACGTGAGTGCATGCATCGCCACCGCGACGATCAACCCGACGACGACGAGGGCGACCCAGTGGTGGTGACCTTCGAGATCCTTCCCGACGAGGTTCGAGATCGTCGGCCACGGAATGTGCGCGCGCAGCGTCCTCGAGAGCCCGGCGAGCACGTCCGGAACACCGACGAAGAGCGCAATCAGCCCCCAGAACCAGTAGCCGTTCCGCTCGTCGTCCCGCCCGACCGATGGGCCGACGAGCTGCCGCAATAGCGGCCCGGCGGCTGGTCTCGGCAGGCTCGAGCCAGGGCTCATGGCCCGCAACGTAACCGTGTTTAGGGGAGCGCCGTCCTCGCAAGGATCACCGAGAGACAACTCCGAGGAGGAAACGATGTTCAAACGACACAAAGGCATGACGGGTGCCGCTGCGGGGGCGCTCGACGGCATCTCGCCCTACGCCGACCAGCTCGCGCATGACGAGACTCTCCGGCGCAGGCTGCTTGCCGCGCTCGGCGCAGCGCTTGCCGCACAGGAGCGGGCTAAAAAGCAGGTCGGGCTCGTCGGAGCGGCAAGCCGGCTCGGCTCCGACCCCGTCCTGCGGGCGCAGCTGGCCGAGGCGCTCATGCAGCTCCAGAAGGCAAAGAGGCGGGTGAAGCGCACCCGCAGCCGTCGGACCCGGAACGTCGTGCTCGTTCTCACCGGCGCCGGCGCAGCGGTTGCCGCACTGCCCCGCGCCCGCACGGCGGTCGGCAACCGCGTGCGCTCGGCACGCGACCAGAGCTGGGTCTCCAACACCGTTCAGGCAGCGAGGCATCCGGCGCCGACCACGATCGAGCAGGAGATCGAGGTCGACGTACCGGTGAGCACGGCCTACAACCAGTGGACGCAGTTCGAGGAGTTCCCGAGCTTCATGGAGGGCGTCGACGAAGTGCGGCAGCTCGATGACACGCTGCTGCACTGGGCGGCGACCGTCGCAGGGAAGACGGCGGAATGGGACGCGAAGATCGTCGAGCAGAAGCCGGACCGTCGCATCGCCTGGGAATCGGTCGACGGCAAGCAGACGAGCGGCGCGGTCACCTTCGAGGCGGCGGGGAGCCCATCGCGCACGCTCGTGCGGTTGCACATGTCGTATACCCCCGACGGCGTCACCGAGAAGGTCGGCGCTGCCGCCGGCCTCGACGCACGGCGCGTTCGCGGCGACCTGGAGCGCTTCCGCGACCTGATCGAGGAGCGGAAGGTCGAGTCGGGCGCCTGGCGTGGCGAGATCGAGGGCGGTGAGATCAAGAACGGCTCGGCGAAGGGCAGTCCAAGCGGCTAACCCTTGAGATCGTGGGCGCGGCGGCCGTGAGCCCGCCGCGCCCAGTTGGATCGGGTCACGCTGCCGCTCGACCAACTTGAGTCAGCATGCGTGTTGAACCGGACTATGATTGCCTGCACGCAACGCTTCCGCGACCTGCGGCTCGTGATGCCTCCGCCGTTCCCCGCTCAGGACCAGACGTTTGCGCTCTTCGAGCGGCTTCCGATCGGCGTGTACGTCTTTCGCCTCGAGAACCCGCCCGACGAGTCGAGCCTGCGCATCGTGTTCGCGAACTCCGCCAGCGGCTCGACGCTCGGAAACGACCCGACGGCCATCGTCGGCACGTTGATCGGCGAGTACTTCCCTGCGAGCCTCGGCGAGTCGGGAATCGCCGCGGCCTATCGCGACGTCGTGCTCAGCCAGGAGCCGCGTGACTTCGGCGTCGTCTCCTACGGTGACGAGGATCTTCCCGAGTCGCGCTTCGCGCTCTCGGCGTTCCCACTCGGCCCCGACCTCGTCGCGATCCTGTTCGACAACCTCAGCGCAAGCCCGGCTCGCGCTCAGGAGCTCAGTGCGATCGTGGATTCGGCGACCGACGCGATCCTCAGCAAGGACGTCAATGGGACGATTCTCAGCTGGAACCGCTCGGCCGAGCGGGTGTACGGCTACTCGGCAGACGAGGCGGTCGGCCGGTCGATCACGATGCTCCTGCCGCCCGATCGACCGCGGGAGATCGACGAGATCATCGCCCGTTTTCGTGGCGGCGAACGCGTCGAGCAGTTCGAGACGAAGCGGGTTCGCAAGGACGGCACGATCATCGACGTCGCGCTTGCGATCTCGCCGCTCACGGACCTCAGCGGAAACGTCGTCGGCGCGGCGACGATCGCACGAGACATCACAGCGCAGAAGAAAGCTGCGGACCGCTTGCAGCGGCTCGCGGCGATCGTCGCGGCCTCCGAGGACGCGATCACGAGCCGGACGCCGGACGGGATCATCGTCAGCTGGAATGCCGGTGCCGAGAAGCTCTTCGGGTATTCGGCCGAAGAGATGATCGGCCAGTCGGTCGACGTGCTCGAACCGGGCCACGTAACCGAAGAAGTGCAGGAGATCCGGCGCCGGATGCAGCAAGGTGAGCGGCAGACGCATCCGTATGAGGTGCTCGTTCGTCGTAAGGACGGGGTCGAGGTCCCCGTGTCGGTGTCCTCGTCACCGATCACCGACGGCTCAGGCCAGTTCATCGGCGTCGCGAGCGTGATGCGGGACATGACCTCCCATCGGCGGCTCGAGGATCAGCTGCGCCAATCGCAGAAGTTGGAGGCGATCGGGAGCCTTGCCGGTGGGGTGGCGCACGACTTCAACAATGTCCTCACGGTCATTCGCACGGCGAGCGAATCGGTTCTCGGCGACCTCGAGGACGGGGCGGTCCGCGAGAAGGTGCGGCAGATCGATCTCGCAGCCCAGCATGCCTCAGCCTTGACCTTCCAGCTGCTCGCGTTCAGCCGGCACCAGGTTCTCCTGTCCGAGCGGATCAACCTGAACGAGATCGTCCGCTCGACGTCGGAGATGGCGGGTCGCCTCGTTGGCGAGCACGTCCAGGTCGAACTGGAGCTCGACGACAAGGTGGCCGACATCGAGATGGATCGCGGTCAGCTTCAGCAAGTGATCCTCAATCTGTTCGTGAACGCACGCGACGCGATGCCGGGCGGCGGGCGGCTGCGTGTTCGCACCTCCGGGGTCGTCCTCGACGACGCATACGTCGACGAGCACTTCGAGGTCCCACGCGGTGACTACGTCCTGCTCGAGATCACGGACACGGGAAAGGGCATGGACGCCGAAACGAGCAATCGCATCTTCGATCCGTTCTTCACGACGAAGACCGATGGGACGGGCCTAGGGCTCGCGACCGTGTACGGGATCATCAGGCAGAGCGGCGGTCAGATCTTTGTCTACAGCGAGCTCGGGATCGGGACGACATTCAAGGTCTATCTCCCCCCTGCGCGCGCGGGAGAGTCGCGGGCGGATGTTCCGGAGCCGGCCAAGCACGCGCCGCACGAAGGTCACGAGACGATCCTCCTCGTCGAGGACGCCGACCTGCTGCGGCCGCTCGTCGTCGAGATCCTTCGGGCCTCCGGCTACAACGTGCTCGCCGCGGCAGACGGGTTCGAGGCGCTCTCACTCTTCGAATCGAACAACGGCACGATCGACCTGCTCCTCACCGATGTGGTCATGCCCGGCATGAGCGGACGCGAGCTCGCAGAACAGGTGATCGAGCGGTCGCCCACCATGCGCGTCCTCTTCACGTCGGGCTATCCGGACGACACTTCGATTCACACCCTGATCGATCAGCGGCACATCGCGTTCATCCAGAAGCCCTACGCAGGCACGGAGCTGCTCGCGACGATCCGCGAAACGCTCGCGTCGTAGGAGGACGGCCCGCCCGTCAGACGATCGTCAGAATCACTGTGCTCTGCTACTTCGGAGTGATCGAGGCGCAGAACCTCACCAAGGACTACGGCGACAAGCGAGCTGTCGACGATCTGTCGTTCTCGATTCGGCCGGGGATCGTCACCGGCTTCCTCGGCCCGAACGGATCGGGCAAGTCGACGACCATGCGCCTGATCCTCGGCCTCGACAGGCCAAGCGCCGGGCGCGTGACGGTGAACGGGAAGCTCTATCGCGATCACCGTGCCCCGCTGCACGAGGTGGGAGCGCTCCTCGAGGCGCGCTCGATGCACACGGGACGCTCTGCCGCGAACCATCTGCTCGCCCTCGCGCAGACCCACGGCATTTCACGTCGCCGCGTCGACGAGCTCATCGATCTCGTCGGGCTTCATGACGTTGCCCGCAAGCGAGCGGGCAAGTTCTCGCTCGGCATGGGTCAGCGGCTGGGCATCGCAACGGCTCTCCTCGGCGACCCGCACACGGTGATGCTCGACGAGCCGGTCAACGGCCTCGATCCCGAAGGGATCCATTGGATCAGGACGATGCTGAAGCGGCTTGCGTCCGAAGGACGCACCGTGTTCGTCTCGTCGCACCTGATGAGCGAGATGGCGCTGACGGCAGACCATCTGATCGTGATCGGCCGAGGCAAGCTGATCGCTGATACCAGCGTCGCCGATTTCGTCGCCGGTGCGTCGAAGCAACTCGTCCGCGTTCGCTCGCCTCAGCTGGACGAGCTGCGCCGCGTTCTCGAGGCGCCCGGCATCGAGCTGACGGCGCTCGACCCCGGCCTGCTCGAGGTCCACGGGCTTACGTCGGAGCAGATCGGCGAGCAGGCAGCGGCTGCGCGCATCGTGCTTCATGAGCTGACGCCCCACCAGGCGTCGCTTGAGGAGGCCTTCATGGACCTGACCCGCGACGAGATCGAGTTCAAGGCGTCCGATGCGGCACTGGAGAGCGTCGCGTGAGCGCGATTGCCGTCGCCGGCGAAGCTCCGCGCGGCCAGGTCACTCAGGCGCGGGTAGTCCGGTCGGAGTGGACGAAGCTACGGAGTCTGCGCTCCACGCGCTGGTCGCTGCTCGTCGCGACGGTGTTGACGATCGGGTTCCCGATCCTCGCCTCCGCTGTCATCTCTGCGCACTGGGGGCAGCGAAGCCCGTCCGACCGCGCTCACTTCAATCCGCTCGACGTCGCGTTGATCGGCTCGCAGATTGCGCAGCTTGCAATCGGCGTGCTCGGCGTGCTCGTGATCAGCGGCGAGTACTCGACCGGCATGATCCGCGCGTCTTTCACCGCGGTGCCCAAGAGGTTGCCGGTGCTCTGGGCGAAAGTGTTTGTCTTCGCGGTTGTCACCTTCGTCTTGATGCTGCCGGCGGTGCTGGTCGCGTTCTTTGCGAGCCAGTCGATTCTCTCTCGTCACCACGTCCAGACGACCTTCTCGCACCCGCACGTCGCCCGGGCCGTCGTTGGTGCGGCGCTCTACCTGACCGTGATCGCGATCTTCAGCCTGGCGCTCGGAACGATCCTTCGTAACACCGCCGGCGGGATCGCAGCCTTCGCGGCGATCCTCTTCGTCATCCCGCCCCTCATGAACGTGCTGCCGACGAGCTGGAACGACGCGGCTTCTCGGTACCTGCCGAGTAACGCGGGCCGTGCGATCCTGAGTGTGACCCACGATTCCGGGAGCCTTGCTCCGTGGACCGGCTTCGCGGTGTTCTGCGCGTACGCGGCCGGAGCGCTTGCCGTCGCGGCTGTACTGCTCGTTCGTCGAGACGCGTAGTTAGAAACTCCTACGACGCGTTGCGGCGGCGTGGGCGCGTCTTGAAGACGATGTCCCACCACGGTGCGCTCACGCCGAAGCCACGCTCGTGGTCCTCGAAGTGGTGCCGCATGTGCAACTCGCGGAGGCGGCGGCCGAGCCGGCTCTTCGGCCGCGCGTGATGCAGCGCGAAGTGCACGGTGTCGTAGATGACGTAGCCGAGGTAGAAGCCTGCCGCGACAGGCCAGGCAAGCGGCCCGCCGAGGACGAGCACGAAGAGCCCGAGGAAGAGCAGCGCAAGTGGGATCGAGAACGCGGGGGGCAGGACGAGCCGGCGTGCGTCGTTCGGGTGGTCGTGGTGGACGCCGTGGATCATCCAGTGCAGCCGGGCGCCGATGCCGTCCTCCGGCTCGAAATGGAAGACGGTTCGGTGCCCCCAGTACTCGCAGAGTGTCCAGAACACATAACCCCCGCCGGCCGCTGCGAGCGTGGCCGGCACTCCGAGCGCCCGCACGGCGAGAACGCCGAGAACGCCGACCGCCGGTAGAAAAAGGATCGCCGGGGTCGCGGGGTGCGCGCGGGTCAGCCGGTCGAGCGCAGGGGAGGGGAAGATCGGCGGCGAGGCCTGGAGCCTGTCGGCCCGTGTGCTGCCTTCCAACGGGGTGGCTTCCATCGCCTCAATCTACTCCGCCTGGCCTGAAGTTTTCGTGAACTCGCTCGGAAATCAGACTTCGACCAGAGCACGGTCGTCACTTCTTCACGGCCTTCACGATCGCCCCGTGCATGCCGTCGGCCACGGTGTGCGTGAACTCGACGGAGATCTGCCCGAACCCTGCCGCCTCGAGCCCACGCTCGTACTCGGCCTTCGAAAGGGCACCTGCGATGCAACCCACGTAGCTTCCACGTGTCGCGCGTTCGGCCGGCTCGAGGTGATCCTCGGCGACGACGTCGCTGATCCCGATTCGGCCACCGGGACGAAGCACGCGCCCGATCTCGCGCAGGACTGCCGGCTTGTCGGTGGAGAGGTTGATCACGCAGTTCGAGATGACCACATCGACGCTGTCGCTCGGCAGCGGGATCTCCTCGATCACGCCCTTCAGGAAGACGGCGTTGCCGACCTTCGCGTCGGCAGCATTTCGGCGCGCAAGCGCGAGCATCTCGTCGGTCATGTCGAGACCGTACGCGCGGCCCGTCTTGCCCACTCGCTTCGCCGAGAGGATGACGTCGATCCCGCCGCCCGATCCGAGGTCGAGCACGGTCTCGCCGGCATGCAGGTCGGCGACGGCGGTCGGGTTGCCGCAACCCAGTGACGCAAGCACTGCCGCGTCGGGAAGCTCGTCACGCTGCTCGATGCTGTAGAGGCGCTCGCCGAATGCGGCCTCGTCGCTCCCGTCGCAGCAGCTGCCCGATCCGCAGCCGCAACCGCCGCCCGTCTCGGCCGCGCGTGCAGCCTCGGCGTACTTCTCGCGCACTTCCTCGCGCAGTGAATCGCTCGTGGTCGACATCAACAACACGCTCCCTTCAGGTCTGCGACAGCGGTGAGCTTCGTCATCGCCGCGCGGTTCAACGAGTAATAGGCCCATTTGCCGCGCTGCTCGCGGTCGAGCAGGCCGGCGTCATGCAGCTTCTTCAAGTGGTGCGACACCGTCGGCTGCGCGAGGTCGAGCGAGCCTGTGAGCTCACATCCGCACACCTCACCGCCTGCGGTTGCGAGTG
>JBAQHS010000154.1:0-8636 GCA_049288455.1 Gaiellaceae bacterium
GGGCCGCAGCCGACGTCCTCTCGCGCGCGCAGGGCGAGGTCGAGCAGGCGGTCGGAGAACTCCGCGAGCTCGCCAGAGGCATCCACCCGACGCTTCTCCGCGACGAGGGCCTCACGGCCGCCGTCGAGGCGCTCGCACGACGGGCACCGTTGCCGGTGACGGTCCAGAGCAGCGCGCGAGACCGCTTGCCGGATCCGGTCGAGCTCGCCGCCTACTTCGTCGTCTCCGAGGCGCTCACCAACGTCGTCAAGCACGCCTCGGCGACGCAGGCATCGGTGCTGCTCGAGCGCGAACCGGCGACGCTCCGCGTCACGGTGACGGACGACGGCGTCGGTGGCGCACGCATCACACCCGAATCGGGACTGGCCGGTCTGCGCGACCGACTCGAGGCACTCGACGCGACGTTGTTGATCGAAAGTGAAGCGGGCCGCGGCACGAACGTGTGCACGCTCTTCCCATGCGGGTCGTAATCGCCGACGACGCACCGCTCATCCGCGAGGGAGTCGCCCGTCTGCTCGCGGAAAACGGCGTCGAGGTCGTCGATCAGATCGGCGACGGGGATGCCTTGCTTCGCAGCGTCCGCGACCTACACCCGGATGTAGCCCTCGTCGACATCCGGATGCCTCCGACCCATACGGACGAAGGACTGCGCGCAGCCCGCGAAATCCGTTCGCGCTATCCGGGCACCGCGGTCCTCGTCCTCTCGCAACACCTCGAGCCCGACTACGCACTGCAACTCGTCGAAGCGAAGCCCGAACGCGTCGGCTACCTGATGAAGGAGCGCGTTGGTCGGATCGAGCAGCTGCTCGACGCCCTGCGCCGCGTCGCAGCGGGCGAGTGCGTCGTCGACCGGGCGGTCGTCGACGACCTTCTCGCACGACGCCGCCACGTCGATCCGATCGACGAGCTCACGTCGCGCGAGCGCGAGATCCTTGCGCTGATGGCCGAGGGCCGCTCCAACCAGGGCATCTCTCGCGCACTCTGGCTCAGCCCGAAGACCGTCGAGACCCACATCAGGGGCGCATTCGCGAAGCTCGGGATCAGAGAAGCGCCAGCGGACAACCGCCGCGTGCTCGCCGTGCTGGCCTACCTTCAGCGATAGCAAGGAACGGGCGCGTTTGGGCTCTTCCAACAAATGCCGAAGCCCGCGACCCTTGGCTCCGAAGAGCTTCTGGGCTACGGGCTTCGACGGGACGACCTTCTCACACACGACGTGTGGCAGTCAACCCGGTGCCGCCCGCCGACCCGACGTCCGGAGTACCGATTGGAGTACCGGCTCGTCTCCGTCACTCGCAAAATGCTGCAGCGTCTTGCGACGACGATCCCAGACGGTTGCAGTTATCCGCGGTTAGCCGACACCTGCCGCAGCAGTTCCGGCCGGACTCTTAATCCCAAGGTCGCAGGTTCGAGCCCTGCCCGGCCCATGAAATCCGAGAAGACACGCCCCCTCAGCCACGGAGGTACGTCAGGACCGCGACGACGCGTCGGTGGTCCGCGTGGGAGTCGCCTATCCCGAGCTTGCTGAAGATGTGCCGCACGTGCGCCTCGACTGTCTTCGGGCTGAGGTGCAGCTGCTCGCAGATGCCCTTGTTCGACCGGCCTTCTGCCATGAGGGCCAGCACCTCGCGTTCCCGCGCGGTGAGCTCGTCGAGCGGCCCGCCTCTGTCAGAGCGTTTGAGGAGTCTGGAGACGATTGTCGGATCGATGACGCATTCGCCCTCTACGAGCCGCCCGAGCGCATCCGTCAACACGGCGAGGTCGGAGATGCGCTGCTTGAGCAGATATCCGACGCCGCCGGGGTGCTGCTCGATCAGACGCATCGCGTAGCGCGGCTCGAGGTAGTGGGAGAGCACGAGCACACCGATCTCGGGGTGTTTCTCGCGAATGACTTGTGCGGCGACGAGACCCTCATCTGTGTGGGTCGGCGGCATCTTGATGTCGACGATCGCAACATCCGGCCGCGTAAGGTCGATCTTGCGTTGGAGCTCGTCCGGCGTTCCAACCGTTCCGACCACATCGAATCCCGCATCGACGAGCAGCCGTTCGAGGCCCGAGCGAAGCAGCAGTTCGTCATCGGCGATCACGACTCGCATGGAATCTCCGCTCGGATCCTGATCCGGCCCGGCACGGCACCGATCGTGAGCGTACCGTCGAAGGCACCGAGGCGATCCTCCAGCGACCTCGCGTCGTCGATCACGCCGTCGGCGTCAAGGTCGAGAATGAGGAGCCCGTTGCGCCGGGTCGCTTCGATCTGCAACCGGGTCGAGTCAGCCCGGCGGAGGATCTCAACGACCGTGTAGTAGGCGGCGTTCTCGATTGTCTGCTCGAGGCGCTCGTCGGGCAGCGATGAGCTGTCGATCGTGACGCCGGTTTCATCGGCGAGCGTTTCGAGCGCGGCAAGGAGACCTTCGTCTGTGAGCACGGCCGGAAAGATCCCGTGCGCCAGGCGGCGCAGGTCCTCGAGTGCTTCACCGAGTGTCGCCTGCGCTTTGTCGAGGCGCGCCGCGCCGGCCGGATCGACACGGGCATCAAGCCGCGACCGAGCGTGGCGCACTGCAAGCGACAGCGCGACGAGCCCTTGCTGCGCACCGTCATGGAGATCGCGCTCGAGGCGACGCCGCTCCGCATCCCCGGCCGCGACGACGCGCGCGCGCGAGGCTCGAAGGTCCTCGAGCCTGGCATACGCCTCGGCCCGGAGGTGCGCGTTCTCGAACGCAAGCCCCGCCGCGGCAACGACTTCGCCGTCGATGAGCAGGCCCGCTCGGTGCCCAAGCAGACCGAGCTGCCGTTGCCCGCGCAGGACCGGCGTCAGTTCGCCCTCGAGTGTCATTGGCAGGCCTCGGGCATCGACTAACCTTCCGTCCAGCAGGGAATAGGCGAGCTCGAGAGACGGGTCACCGAGTGCCTCCGCGAGTACCGCGCGGAGCCCGCCCAGCGGGGGAGATTCGAAGAGCTCGACGACCAGACGCGCGACTGCGGCCCTCGTCCGGCGGATGCGAACCCAATGCCAGGCGACACCGAGCGCGAGTGCGATGAGCGCGACTGCTTCGCCCAGCCAGAGCTTGCGATCGGTCGAATCGACGCCGAGTGAGCCACGAGTGACGCTGTGGGCAAAATCCCAGGCAACCAGGCCCTGGAAGGTCGCGGCCGCGGCGACGACCGGCCAGACAATCCGCCGAGTTGCCCCCTTTGCCCGGACCAGCCTCAGCCCGAGCAAGGCGATCAATGCAAGTGACCAGCCGACGCCGGCGTCGACCCCGGCCTGGTTCAGCCAGTTGTAGAGGCGGCTCGATGAGTGAACGAGCAGGAGGTTGTGAGAGCAGCCGTCGCATCCGTTGGCTGTCCCGTCGTAAACAAGGGCAGGAGCGATCCCCAACAACACCAGACCGCCGACGTATGCCGTGAGCAAGCCGACGTAATCGCCCAGCCAGCGGAGGCGACCGGTTGGATAGGCAAGACCGGCGTGGGCGACGACCGGAGCGGTGGCGGCGGAGAGGGCGAGCCCGATCGTGAAGGGCAACGTCCAGCGGGTTCCGGGGTTGTTCCAGTCGACGACGAACCAAACAAAGCACGCTGCGATCAGCAGACTGCCGAAACGCGTCGAACCGCGCGTCAGCGCAACGGCACCGACGACGAGCAAGGCCCAGCCTGCGGAGAGCTCCAGTGCCGCTCGCGCCACCGAGACGCGGACATACGCGTTGTCCGCCAGAACCGGGACGCCCGTGAACGAGTAGAACGGCGCCTTGCTCGCGATCAGAACCGTGACCAAGCCGAAGGCGACGCCTGCGGGCAGCACGAGGAGGCTTGGCACGCGCGAACTGGTCAAGGCGCAATCGTTGCGCGTGCGGTCACCAAGCTCAACCCCGGCGATGCGAGGGCGGACGCGTAAGCGCCCGCCCCCGCAACCTCTTGCCGGCTACGGATGTCGCCCCCAGGCGGCCAGGTGCGCCTCAGTGCCTTTCGTGATCTGCTTGATACCGCTGCCGTCGACGTTGATCGTGTAGATCTCATACGTCCCGCTCCGATTCGAGACGAATGCGATCTTCTTGCCGTCCGGCGACCAGGAGTCGAGGCCGTCGTTCAGCTTTCCGCCGTTATCATGCGTCAGCTGGCGAAGACCCGCTCCGTCGATCCCCACCGTGTAGATGTTCGACGAGCGCGGGCCGCCGAAGGCGGGAGCGCTGAATGCGACGCGGGTGCCGTCGGGCGAGCAGTCGATCTTGTCGGCGATCGTCTCCCACGGGGTAATGCGCTTGAGACCGCGGCTGCCAGCACCGATCTGGGCGACGAAGATCGCCGCCTTGCCGTCAGCGCGGCCGAGGGTCGCAAGGAAGACCGCCCTCTTCCCATCCGGCAAGACACACTCGCTGTCCCCGGCACCGGGAATGCCGGCGTCCCGGGGTTGCGTTCCTCCGGCGGAAACGATCGTCCAGCGGAGGTGTCTCAGGACGAGCATGTGCTTGCCATCCGGAAGCCAGCCGGTCCAGCCGCGGAGGCTTCGATCGAGCGCGTGCAGTCCACTGCCATCGGCTCTCATGGTGTAGAGCTGCACCTTGTTCGGGCCCCATTGCCGGACGAAGCCGATCGTCTTGCCGTCCGGAGACCAGGCCGCGTTCGTCGCGTCGCTGTCCGTGAACGTCGTGAGCTGGCGCGCCCCGCTGCCGTCCGGGCGAACCGTGAACAACTGGACGTGTGCGCCCACCTGCGCCTGGTAGGCGAGGAGCCCGTTCGCGCCCCTGAACGTCGCCTGCGCGGGCGCGATCACCGCGGCAGCGGCCGCCGCCAGCCCGCACCCGATCAAAATGATCCTGTGCACCTCTGTCTCCTTTTGTGGCGGAATTTGCCGAGACCGACGCTAGGACTCAGAGGTCGTGCAGGACACGGGGCAGGCCCGTGTCGTTCGACGGTGCCGTCCATGGTCCGTCGGCACCGGGTCGAGGGTAGGCACCGATGACAACGGCTTCCGGTTGTCCTATCGTCGTCTCGGTCGGACCGAGAGGTGGTACGTGGTGTCGAGCACGACACGCCGAGCGGCGCTCGCGATCGGCGCATGCGCCGTCCTGGCGGCCTGCTCCGCACAGGGAGCGGATAAGGCGGGCGGCGAGAAGGCGGCCAAGCCGGTGTCGCTCACTCTCGCGAACTACAGCTCCACCCCGGCCGAACTCGGGGCCTTCGCTTCGGAGGTCGCGCGCCGCTCGCACGGCACGATTCGGATCGTCGTCGAGAACCGCTGGCGGGATGGTCAGTTGAACATCGAGACCAACCTGATCCACGACGTGCAAGCGGGGCGGGTGGACATGGGCTGGGTCGGAACCCGCGCCTGGGACGACGTCGGGATCACGAGCTTCGACACGCTCCACCTGCCGTTCCTGCTCGACAGCTACCGACTCGAAGAAACCGTGCTCGAGAGCTCGCTTCCCGGACGGATGCTGGCGCCCCTCGCACGGCTCAGGCTCGTCGGGATCGGGATCCTCCCGGGCGAACTCCGCCGCGTCGTGGGCGTCCGAAAACCCCTCCTCCGGCTCGCAGACTTTGGCGGGCTTCGCTTCGGAACAACACCGGCACGGGCGGCGATCGCGACGCTCCGCCTCTTCGGCGCACGACCCGTTCCGTTCTTCAAGCCCAAGTCGGTTCGCCAGGTCGACGGCTTCGACTTCCCGATCGTGTACTTCGAGGCCAACAAATACGACCTGCAGGCCCGGTATGTGACGACCAACCTCGCCTTCTGGCCCAGGCCACTCGTGATCTTCATGAACCGGCGCGTGTACGAACGGCTCGCCCCAGAGCAGCAAGGGCTGCTCCGCGACGCCGCACGCGCCGCGATCCCAGCCGCCGTCCGCTACACGCACGGAGCAGAGCAGAAAGCCATGGCCGCGATCTGCCTCCGCGGACGAACACGATTCGTCCACGCCTCAGCTGCGGCCCTGGCGAGTCTTCACGCAACGGCCATGCCTGTCCTCGCAACGGTAAACGGCGAGTCGCGCGCCTACGAGGCGGCCGTCGAGCAAATGAAGAGACAGCTCGCCGCGCCCCCGCAGCAGGCTTTGGCATGTCCGTCCCGGACGTCGACCGCGGGCGGCGCGATCCCGAGTGGCACCTACGAAAACACCATGACCGCGGCCGACGGGCACCGGGCACAGATCCCTGCAGGCGACTCGTTCTACAAGACCCTGCCGATCCGGCACCGGCTCGTCATCCGCGGGCGCAGCTTCATCCTCTACGACACATTCCCGGACGGGCACACCGAGGCGAACATGGAAGGCACTTACACGGTCTATCGGGGCAAGGTCAGGTTCTCCACGACCATGGAGAAGCTGCTTCCGATCTCCTGGTCGTTCGATGGGCGCACGCTCCGGTTCTTCGACCTGCCGTTCCACGGCACTGGCTACTACGGCGCGGCGTTCCCGCCGCCCTGGACGAAGACCCGCTAGAGACCGACTTCGAGTGGGAGCTCGCCGGCGACTCGCGTCCCCGAACCGACTGCGCCCGACACACTCAGACGCCCTCCAACCGCCTCGAGTCGGTCGGCGAGCCCGCGAAGCCCGGAGCCGCCCGCTGGATCGGCACCACCGAAACCGTCATCAGTGACGACCACGCGAAGGCAGCCGTCCTGTCGCCCGATCTCGATGCTGACCTGCGACGCGCTTGCATGCTTCGCGGCGTTCGCGAGCGCTTCGGCGCAGACGAAGTACACCGCCGCCTCGACCGTCGGCTCGAATCGCGCGTTCGTGGCCTCGACCTCGACCCGGAGCGGCGAGCGCGCGGCGAGCTCGGCCACGGCGACGCGAAGCCCGCCCTCGACGAGCGAACCGGGATGGATCCCCTGCGCCAGCTCTCGCAGCTCCGTTCGCGCTGCCATGAGCTGCTCGGTCAGCTCGGGGTTATCCGCCACGAGCGCCGCGACGCGAGCGAGCCGTCGCTCAGCACCATCGTGCAACTCCTCCGTGAGCTGGCGCCGCTGTTCGTCGGCAGCTTCGACGATCCGCCGGCGCGATGCCTCGACCTGGGCGGCCCGCGCCTGTACCTCGGCCTGTAGTCGGACGTTCGAAATTGCAATGCGTACAGCCGCTTGTACACCCGACGCAAGCTCCGGATCGTCGAGCACCCCGACGTCGTGAATCAGAGCGGCAAGCGGCGAGCCGCCATCCTCCACCCTCGTGACCGACCTACCGCGAGCTTCCAGCTCCACCCGCCGACCCGCCTCGTCCACGTAGATGCTGCGTTCCGGCAACCAATACCCAACGACGAGCGACGGATCGCCCAGCGAGCGGGCGAGGCTCGCGGTGACCGAGCCGGAATCCCCCTCACCGAGGTCGACGACGACCCCGCTCACAGCCGCCTTCGCCCAACGACCGAGGACGAGATCGGCGCAAATCAACCCGCCTAGGACACAGACACCAAGCTCGTACACCACCAGCACCACCGACTCCGAGATCCCGAGCACTACCAGGTGCGCGAGCGATGTGAAGACCAGCACGCCGCTGAAGACGATCGCTGCCGCGAGCGCGCTGAGGCACGCGCGTCTCTGCACGCCGTGGGCGTGAACCCAGCGAAGTGTTGCCACAGCCGCCAGTACCCCAGCGAAGGCCAACGTCGCACGATCGCCGCCGCCGAACGGGCACCAGACTGCGTAGGCGTACGCCGCGGCGATTGCAGCACGCTCGAGCCGCGACGACGGCACAAGCCTTGCACCCGGGAAGACGAGCACGAGCTGCGCGAGCACGCCTCGATGCAGGTAGACGAGCCACCCGCCGAACGTTCCAGCGAACCACGCGACCCCTGCATACCCAAGCAGGGGTCCCGTCCAGCTCTCCTTCCTCAACGACGACGCCACGAGCCCAAGCCCCAGCAGCGTGAACCCTGTGCCGCTGTCCAACAGAATCAGCTGCGGACGGCCGACAACCTCGGCGACGACACCGAAGCCGGCACCGAGCACCCAGAGAGGGAGGCGCACGGGATGCACGGCGCTAGACGAACGCCGCAAGGGCACTCCCGGACAGGTCGCTCTTCGGGATGAAGCCAAGCGCCGAGCTCGACGCCAGGCGACGACGGAACGACGCCGCCGGACGACTCGACGTCAGTACAACGCGCGGCGGCTCAGCCAACGCGGCGAGCAAGCTTGCCACCTCGAATCCGTCGAGATCGGGAAGCTGCACGTCAAGCAGCACGAGTTCCGGCCGCAAACGCACCACTTCCGCAACAGCCGAGACACCGTTCGCCGCCTCCCCGACGACGTCGAACGCGTCGGCCTCAAGCACGACCCGTGCGACCCGCCTGAACTCAGCATGATCATCGACGATAAGCACAGTCCATCGCATCGCAAGGAATCGTCGCACCCGCAGCGAGCGGGCGCATCGGGGCACACCCTCGCCCAGCGAGCGGCCGGCCTGGAGCGACGACCACCGTTCGTGACGCAGCGATCGACGCACGTGGGCCCACTCACTAGACTGCTCGCGTGGCTCGTACGAAGCTGAGCTCATGGTGAGTGGGCCACGTTTGACGAACCGGAAGCTTCCCGTCTCGATCGTCGCGGCAACGTTTGCGCTCGCGGCACTGGCCGGCTGTGGTGGCAGCACCAATCCGTTGCACACCGTTCGCAGCGCCGCCACGAACACGTTGTCGCTGACCGCGCAGTC
>JBAQHS010000155.1:0-11510 GCA_049288455.1 Gaiellaceae bacterium
GCCGGCCCGGGCGGCTTCGATCCCGCACCCTTCCTGCGCCGTCTCTCCATTCCGGTCTTCTGGGTCTTCGGCGACGACGATCGCAACGTCCCGACGCAGCTGTGCGTCGAGCGCCTGCAGCAACTCCAGGCGGGCCACGACTTCAGCTGGACGCTTATCCACTCGACCCATTCACTGCTGGAGCTGCCCTCGGGGCTCAACGCTGACATCCCGCGTTCGCGCGGCTTCGGCGCGGGCATGTTCGAGCGCGTGGCGACGTGGCTGCGGTCACGGGCGATCGCAAGCGCGCCGCATCCGTAACGGTTGCCCGATGCTTGACTCATCTGATACAAGCGCGGTAGGGTCTCTATCCTCAGCGGGTTGAGTCGCGCAACATCGCCTCTTAGGCAGCCACCTTCTGGCCTCTGCGACGCCGAGCCCTCCTTCTCCGCTGCGAAAGCAGGCCTCCCTGCTCCAACCCGAAGCGGGGAAACCGGATCCGGAGGGAGACTGGCATGGAACTCGCGTCGTTCACCGACCAGACCGTGATCAACCGCAAGACCGCAATCGGCGGCGGACTGGTTGCCCTGGCTGCCCTGGTTTTGCCGGGGCAGGTGCGCGCACAAGCGAGCACTCAGCCCGGCGATTCGTTTGTGCTCCTCCTCCAGGGGCTCTACCAGCCCGTGACTCAGGGGCCGAACCTCGGCCTTTCGATGGTCGACCTGAGCGACGGGTCGTACTCGACAACGAGGATTTACCCCGTGACCGGAACTCCGGGTGGCACCAACCCCACGAAGCCTGTCGGTGACTTCTACGTGCAGTTCAACGGCGACTTGTGTGCCTATCACCTCCCCGGAGGATCTTTTTCGATGCGGTTCACCGGCAGCAATGTGAATTTTGTTGACGACGGGCAGGGCGGCGCGTTCCTGGAAGGAACGTTCGAACTGACGATCCTGGAGGGAACCGGGATCTACAAGTCCTTCGCCGGCGGCCACAATCACATGGTCGACAAGCTGCACTTCCTCGCCCCGGGCGACGGTTCCGGGGGCGCCGATGAGTACTGCTTCTGCTTCATCGGCCGGCAATGAACAGCCTCTCGCACGACTGAAGAGGTGTCGAGTCTCTTGACGAGGCATCAGCGAGGACCCGCCCGTTCCGGCGGACGCCTCTGCTGCCGCCGCCGCGCCGCCGCCGCCTAAGCGACGACGCGGTACACCTGGAACACCTCGGCGTACTCGCGGTTCACATTCGTACCGTGGGTGCGCGCGACGTTCCACACGTACTCACTGTTCGCGTAGCGCCGGTGCTGCTGTGACGCGTAGCGCTCGAGTGCGGCGACCTTCCGCTCGATGTGCGACTTGTCCAGCGCGAGATACGCCTGGTAGCTGAAGTCGAAGTTGTTCCACGGGATCTCGTAGCCGAGGATCGTCGTTCGCTTGAACGCGCGCAGCCCTTCGTTCGCGATCGTCTGGTGATCCTGGTGGACGTCGTGGAGCGACGGCATGAAGACGCAGTCGGGTTTCCAGCCGTTCCAGATCTCGATCAGGAGCTCGAGGATCTCCTGCCTGTGGTCGGGGAACGTGCGGACGTCGAAGTCGTGCACCGTCAGGTTCGCGGCCGGGATGCCGATCTCGGCGGTCGCCTCGCGTACCTCGCGCGCGAGCGTGTCCGGCGCGAAGCCTTCCGGCAGCGAGCGCGTCGCGATCGAGAACGCGACGTAACGCACGTCTGCACCCTGGTCGACGAGCCGCGCCATGGTGCCGCCGCAGCCGAACTCGCCGTCGTCGGTATGCGGCGCGAGGACGAGCGCGCGCTCGACCGAGCCGATCATGCCGGCGCCTCGGCCGGGTGCTCGGCGCGCGCGCCGACGACGACGAGGGCGAGGAGCCCCCAGAAGGTCGGGTCCTCGAAGAGCGCGTTGTAGAAGAGGCAATGCACGAGAATCGCGACCAAGGCTAGTCCGAACGCGAGCCGGGCCGTTCCCTCGAACCCCTTGCCGAGGCGCTTGAACGCGGTTGCGAGGGCGACACCGACGAGCCAGAGGAGCAGCACAAGGCCGGGGAAGCCGGTCTCGGCCGCGACCGTGATCGGTGTCGTGTGCGAGGCCGCCGCCTTCGGCTCCTTGCCGTTCAGATGCGCAAGGTCGGCGTACGCACGACGGAAGCCCCCGACCCCGACACCGATCACCGGGTGATGGAATGCGACCTTCACTCCCTTCGTCACGAGCGTCGAGCGGCCGCTCGTGACGTGTGAGAGCGACGCCTTGTGCCGGATCGACGGCGAGGCGATCAGCCCCAGCACAAGCGCGACAGCCGCGACAGCGATCAGGAAGAGACTCCGCCAACGCCACGCGAAGACCGCCGCGAGCGTCACCGCGGCGAGCAGCGCGACGAAGCTCGACTGCGAGAACGAGGGCAGGAGGCCGGCCCAGGTGATCCCGATCGTGAGCGCGACAGCGATCGACCAGAGCGGATCGCGGCGCCGGACGAGCACGATCACGAGGCTTGCGAGGATGCCGACCACCAGAAAGCGCCCGTAGATCGAAGGGTCGTAGAAGACGGAGTTGACGCGGTAGAACCAGCCGCTCGGTGCGTAGGCGTTGTCGACGCGCACCTTTGGGTTCCAGAAGATGCTGCGCGTCTCGTACTGGACGACCCCGATCACCGCAAACACGAGCGCCATCACGGCGAGCTGAATGTAGAGCGTCAACACCCACGCGCGCGACCAGACGAGCCGCGCGAGCGCCACGGTCAGAAGGCCGAACGGGAGCACGAAGAAGAGGAGCTCGATCGCCCCCTGCCGCACGTCCTTCGTCCAGAGGAACGACACGCCGGTCCAGCCGATGAAGATCGCGAGCGGCCACGCGAGCGGGCCGAGCTCGCGCGAACGGCGGTCCTCGCCGTACAGCTCCCAGGCGAATGCGATCGCTGCGACCGCGACGACTCCGTAGAGCGGCAGCAGGAGGTTCGCCTGGGTCGAACCGACGTGCACGGGAATCCGTGCCGGCACGCAGGCGAGGACGGCGAGCGCGAGCGTCCACGGCACGCGAAGCACGACCCACGCTCCGAGGCCGGCGGCGACGAGACCGAGCACGGCTGCGGCGGCGAGCACACGGTGGTGCCCGTGCGGGGCGAGATAGATCGTCAGCATCCCGCAGCCGGCCGCCCACGCGACGAGGCCGCCGACGCGCAGGTCGCGGCGTGTCGCGACGAAGAGAAGCGCCAGTCCGATGGCGCCGATCGCACCGCTCGCCTGTGCGACGCCAGCGCTCACGCGACCACCACGCTGCACTTCGCAGAGTGCGGGCCCGCGGTGATGTACAGGCGGTAGACGCCTGCTCGCTTCGGCGCCCGGAAGTGCAGGGTGCCGTGGGCTTGCTCACCGTGTGCGCCGTGAAGACGCCAACCCACGGTCGGGTAGTCGGTGGAGACGCGCAGCGCAAACCGGCCGCCGGGCCTCACGACCACCCGGTCGCGGGCGAGCGTCAGGTAGCGCACCTGTGCGATTGCGAACGGGAACCCCTTGGAGACGTTGCCGGCTTCGTCCTGCGCGGCGACGGTGAGGAGGTAGCGGCCCGGATGAGCAGGCCGCCCCTTCAGCTTGCCGTTCCAGTGGAGCTCGCCTGCCTCCTTCTGGCCGAGGGTGAACTCGACCTGGCGGCCGCGGACGCGCAGGATGCCGTGCGCACGCTCGTTCAACGTGTAGGGCACGGTGAAGCTGTCACGGCGGTGATCGCCGTCCGGCGACAGGATCGGATAGAGCGGGTGACGCACGGTGATCACCGGCGGCGTCGTGTCGATCGTGATCGGGCTCGGCAGCGTGATCACGCGATGCGAGCGGGCGAGCTTGACGACCGGAAGGTACTTCCCGTCGGGCTGGACGATCCCGTTGGAAGCGACGCCGTCCCACACGAGCTCGACCTTCGAGCCGGCGCGATATGTCCGGTTCGTGAGCAGGGTGCCGACGCGCCGGCCGTCTGAGTCCTCGATCCAGACCGAGATCCGTTCGCGGGTTCGCAGCTGGAAGTCGATGTGGGCGACCGGGTGCGCCTGCGAGCTCGGCGAGAACACGGGATCGACCTTTGTCCGCAGGATCGGCGAATGCTCGAGCTTCGCGCCCTCGGTGATCGCGAAGGCGGCCGCAGTCGCCGCGAGCAGGGCAAGGACGATCGCCGTCGACAGGACCCGGGCCACGAGCGACCGATTCTACGTCGGCGCGTCTATTCAGCCGGAGCGAGGTGGCGCACGCGCAGCTGGAGCACTCCCCAGACGACAAACGTCACGAGTCCGACGGCAATGCCGACCTCGATGATGGTGGTAGCGCCCGGCAGCTTCAGGAGCTTCACCCCCGACAGTACGAGCACGAACGCGAAGGCAATCCGCAGCGCCCGCTCGGGGACCTTGATCGACATCTGCGAGCCGAGCAGCACGCCGGGAATCGAGCCGACGAGCAACCACGCCATCGCATGCAGGTCGACGTTCCCCTGGATCAGGTGGCCGGTGCCCGCAACCCAGAGCAGCAACGCCGCGTGCAACATGTCCGTGCCGACGATCTTGCGTGCGGTCAGCGGAAAGACGAACAGCATCGCGAGACCGAAGAACGTGCCCGATCCCACCGACGTGAGCCCGACGACGAAACCGCAGGTCGCTCCGATCACGATCGCGAACAGCTTGTCGCGCCGATCGAGGAGGAACGGTGCGTCGTCTGCGCGACCGTGCAGGAACGTCTTCAACGCGAACCCGAGCCCACCGGCGACGAGGGCGCCGCCGACGACCTGCCCCATCTTCGAGTTCGTCGAGTCCGAGAAGGAGCTTCCGATCGCGACGCCGACGAGCGACAGCGGCGCCGAGCCGGCGAGCATCCACAACGCGAGGCGCGCGTGCACGTTGCCGAGTTGACGGTGACGAATCGCGCCGAACGACTTGAAGACCGCACCATGGAGGATGTCGGTGCCGACGGCGGTCTTCGGGCTGAAGCCGAGGAGCAGGATCAGGATCGGCGTCATCAGGCTCCCGCCGCCCATGCCGGTCATACCGACGAGGATCCCGACGGTCGCGCCCGCGAGCACGAACTGCCAGGTCATCGCAGAACCTCGGTCATTGGGCAGGCTCGGGCGGCATCGGGCACGAGACGAACGGTTGGCCGCGGAGCAGGCAGCCGAGCTTGTACGCCTCGCAGCCGGTGCAGAAGCCCGTGGTCGCCGCCAGAAGCGCAAGCGCGGCGACGAGCACGCCAAGCCCGATTCCGAGACCCGTGAGACCCGCGCCATACGCGACGGACGCGGCAGCGAGGACGACGAGGCCGACGATGTTCGCGGCGCGCGGCGGCCGGGAATCCTCGAGCGGCCCCTCGCCGAAGCGAGGCTGGATCAGCTCGAAGTAGGCGAGACACGCAAGGCAGACGCGGCGTCCGAAGGTGAGCCCGAGCGCGAGCTGCAATGCAAGAAGCGCGAGCAGCCACCACCAGCCGGTGACGACCGCGAGGAGTGCGACTATCCCGACGACTGCTTGGTTCGTACGGGGCGCGCGCGAGTCGATCACGTCGGTGTCGCGATAGGGATCCGCGCGACGGGTCACGGCGTCGCCGAGACCACCATGCCGGCGCCGACAGTGTCATTCGACGACTCGTCGATCAAGATGAACGAGCCCGTCCAGCGATTGTCCTTGTAGGGGTCGACGACGAGCGGCTCGGCGAGACGGAAACGGACGACGCCGAGGTCGTTCAGCTCCATCCGCCCCGGAGCAGGCTTGTCCTCGAGCGTCGCGATGTCGACCACCGAGACGATTTCCTCGGCGCGCGCGGGCACGGTACGCGTCGTCTGCTTGATCAGCAGGCGAGCGCGGTCCTCGAGCGGCTTATCGGCCATCCACGACACGCGGGCGACGAGCTCCCGCGCGACGATCGGCGGGCGTTCCGGGTCTGCGAGCAGGTCGCCGCGGGAAACGTCGACATCGTCGGAGAGCAGGATCGTCACCGATTCATCCGGAAGCGCCTCGTCGCGAGGCTCGCCGGCGATCTCGACCGACGCGACGCGCGTGCGCTGGCCCGACGGCAGGACGACGACCTCGTCGCCAGCCCGCCACACACCGCTCGCAACCTGCCCCGCGTACCCGCGATAGTCGTGGTGCTCGTCCGCCATCGGGCGGATCACCCACTGCACGGGGAAGCGGCGGTCCTCGAGGTTTCGGTCGGCAGCAATCTCGAGCGTCTCCAGATGCTCGAGGAGCGTCGTCCCCGCGTACCACGGCATCGCGTCTGTTCTCTCGACGACGTTGTCGCCCTTGAGCGCCGACACGGGGATGGCCGTCGCGTCGCGAACGCCGAGCTGCGAGGTGAGTGCGGCGAGCTCGCGGGCGATCTCGTCGAAGCGCTCCTCGGAGAAATCGACGAGGTCCATCTTGTTCACGGCGTAGACGACGTGCGGCAGCTCCAGCATCGCGGTGATGTACGAGTGGCGGCGTGTCTGCTCGATCACGCCCTTGCGCGCATCGACGAGCACGACCGCGACGTCGGCCGTCGACGCTCCCGTGACCATGTTGCGCGTGTACTGCACGTGGCCCGGTGCGTCGGCCAGCTGGAAGCGCCGGCGCGGCGTGACGAAGCCGCGATAGGCGACGTCGATCGTGATGCCCTGCTCACGCTCGGCACGCAGGCCGTCGGTCAGCAGCGCGAGGTCGACGTAGTCGTGGCCGCGTCGCCGTGATGCGTCCTCGATGTGCTCGAGCTGGTCGACGAGAATCTGCTTCGTGTCGAAGAGCAGGCGGCCGATGAGGGTCGACTTGCCGTCGTCGACCGAGCCGGCCGTGACGAGACGCAGGAGCTCGGTGTCGAGGAACTCCTTAGAAGTAGCCAACGCGCTTCCGGTCTTCCATCGCCGCTTCCGAGACACGATCGTCCGCGCGGGTCTCGCCACGTTCGGTGATACGGGTGGCTGCAATCTCAGTCACGACCTCGTCGATCGACGCGGCGTCGCTGACGACACCGCCGGTGCAGGTCATGTCGCCGACCGTGCGGAAACGCACGGTCGCCCGAAACGGCTCCTCATCGGGGAACCGCTCGATGAAGTCGGAGGCGGCGTAGAGCATCCCGTCGCGCTTGAACACGTCGCGCTCGTGCGCGAAGTAGATCAGCGGCAGTTCGAGGCTCTCGCGGGCGATGTACTGCCACACGTCGAGCTCGGTCCAGTTCGAGATCGGGAAGACGCGAATCTGCTCGCCCTTGCGAATGCGCGCGTTGTAGAGGTTCCAAAGCTCGGGCCTCTGCGCCCGCGGGTTCCACTGGCCGAAGTCGTCGCGGAAGCTGAAGATGCGCTCCTTCGCCCGCGCGCGCTCCTCGTCGCGCCGCGCGCCACCCATCGCCGCGTCGAACCCGTGCTCCTCGATCGCATCGAGCAGCGTCGTCGTCTGCAGCTGGTTCCGTGACGCGCGTGGTCCTGTCTGCTCGCTGACGCGGCCCTTGTCGATCGACTCCTGCACGCTCGCAACGACGAGCCGCTCCCCGAGTTCCGCGACGCGGCGGTCGCGATACTCGATCACCTCGGGGAAGTTGTGCCCGGTGTCGACGTGCATGACCGGGAACGGGAACTTCGCCGGGCGAAATGCCTTCTCCGCGAGTCGCAGCATCACGATCGAGTCCTTGCCGCCCGAGAAGAGCAGCACGGGACGCTCACGCTCGGCGGCAACCTCGCGCATGATGTGGATCGCCTCGGCCTCGAGCTCGTCGAGGTGGGAGAGATTCCGCTGCGCGGACTCCCGAGCTGATGCAGTGCGTTCGCTCATTTCGACTCCGGCTCGTCTAGCCGTTTCGGCTCCGCCGAAACGGCATGTAGGCCGCACTCGGTCCGGTCGCTGCCGGCCCAGCGGCCCTCTCGGCCGGCACCCGGCGCCGTCGAGTGGACGTCGCCGATCGAGGCGTAGTCACGGTCGTGCAGGACGTTGTAGGGCAGGCCGCGCTCGCGGATGTACGCCCAGCACCGCTCGTCGCTCCAGTCCGCGAGCGGGTTTGCCTTCCACAGCTCGTGCGCCCCGTCCCAGCCGAGCTTCGTCGCGCTCGCGCGCGTCGGTGACTGGTCGCGGCGGACGCCGGTGATCCAGGCATCGAGGCCGCCGAGCGCCCGGACGAGCGGCTCGACCTTGGCGATCGCGAGGTAGAGGTCGGGCTTGCGCTGCCAGAGCTCCTCGCCGTGCGTGGCGGCGAGCTCGTCGGCGCTCGGCCCTTCGAACACCTCCACCTTCGTGTCGTACCGCTGCTCGACCTCGCGCCAGAGCTCGTACGTCTCCGGGAAGAGGTAGTGCGTGTCGATCGCGAAGACCCGAGCCTTCGGCTCGAGCCCGAAGAGCATGTCGAGCAGCACGCTCTCCTCCTTCTGGAAGGAGCACGCGAGCGCGACCTGACCGGGAAACTCGTTCAGGCACAGCGCGACGATCTCCTCCGCCGTCATTGCTTCGACCGTGGCCGGATCAGGAAGCGTGAACGTGGTCGCCGCCAAGGAGCACCTCCTTCAACGTGTCGCCCCGCAGGCCGAGCCGCAATGTCTCGAGCGGGATCACTTCCTCGGGCGGGATGTTCCCGAGGTTCACCGACGGCCCGAACTGCTTCACGAACCACGACTGGGCTGCCTTCGTCGGCGCCTCGAAGATGATGTTCGCCGGGCCGACGGCGTTCGCGATCTCACCAATCAACTCGGTGCGCATGCCGCCCGACGAGTCGAAGATGCCCGCCGTTCCACCCTCGCGCGCCTCGGTGATCACCTTCCAGGCACCGGCGGCGAGCTCCTCGTTCAGCCACGTCGTCCACTCCTCGATCGTGTACTCGACCGACGAGTCCTTCGAGCCGACCTCGGAGAGGACGATGAAGTCGCGTGCGAAGTCGGCGATCAGCTCGAGCTTGCGCTCGCGCGGGATGTCGACCGTGCCGTCCGAGATCTCGACGTGCGTGAGGCCGAGCTCGCCGAGCCATTGCTTGTACTCGTCGAGCTGATCCTTGACGTAGACGACCTCGAAGAACGTCCCGCCGATCACCACCGGCTTGTCGCGCAGGACCTCGAGCTTCCGCTCGAGGTTCGACGTCACATACGCGGTGCCCCAGCCGAGCTTCACGATCGAGATGTGATCGCCCGCCACCTCGAGGACGTCTTCCCACGCCCGCGGGCCGAGGCCCTTGTCGATCACGTGGGTCAGGCCGACATGCTTGGTGAGACTCAGATCAAAGTTTGGCTGATTAGAACCCGGCAATGAGTTCCTCCAGCTTGGCTTGCGCGCGGGTCTGCACGTCGTGGTAGAGCGAGTTGCCGTGTGCGTCGATGCCGACAGTGAGCGGCCCAAAATCCTTGACGCGGAAGCGCCAGAGGCACTCCGGCATGAGCTCCTCCCACATCACGTCTTCGATCTCCTCGATCTGCGTCGTCTCGAGCGCAGCGGCACCGCCGACGATCGCGAAATAGACCATGCCGAGCTCGTGCATCGGCGCGATCGCCTCGTCAGGGAAACCGCCCTTGCCGCAGATCGCGCGCACGCCGTACTGCCGGCCGAGCGGCTCGGTGAACCGCACCATGCGCGCACTTGTCGTCGTGCCGATGCAGATCTTCTCGTACGTGCCTTTGCCCTCGGCGTCCTCGGAGACTTTCCGAACGTTCGGGGCCGTGTGAAGCAGGAACGCGCCACTGAGATCCATCGGCGGCTCGACGTTCTCGTCGAAGATGCGCATCTGCGTGCGGTCGCGAATGCCGATGATGTGCCCCTGGACGGTCACCTCGTCGCCCGCGCGAAGCTTGAGGATCTCCTGCGGGTCGGCGATCGGGAACGTGACGGTGTGGTTGGCCACGGCTTCCTAGAACTCGCGATCGAATTCGGTCTCGCCGGTGGACGAGATGTGGGCGGAGCCGCGGCGCGCTGCCCAGCACTGGTAGTTGACCGCGACCGGGTTCAGGGTCATGTGCGTGTCGGCGTGCTCGATGTGGCACTGGAGCACCGTGACGTCGCCGCCGAGGCCCATCGGGCCGATACCGGTCTCGTTCAGCAGGCCGTAGAGCTCGTCCTCGAGCTGCGCGACGAGCGGGTCGGGGTTGCGCGTGCCGACGGGGCGCGTGATCGCTTCCTTCGCGAGGTACATCGCGTAGTCGGCGGTGCCGCCGATGCCGACGCCGACGATCCCGGGCGGGCACGGCTTGCCGCCGGCGCCGACGATCGACTCAAGCACGAAGCGTTTGATGCCGTTCACGCCGTCGGCGGGAATGCACATCTTCAGGAAGCTCATGTTCTCGGAGCCGGATCCCTTCGGGACACACTTCACGTCGAGGCCGTCCCAGTCCTCGATGAACTCCCAGTGCACGATCGGCAGGCGGTAGCCGATGTTCGGTCCCGTGTTCTCGCGCGTGATCGTGTGCACCGCGTTCGAGCGCAGCGGATGCTCGAGCGTCGCGCGCGCGGTGCCGTTCCGCAGCGACTCATAGATCCGCGTCGGGTGAAGCGGAAAATACTCTCCGACCCGACAGGTGTACACGGCGATTCCGGTGTCCTGGCAGACGAGGTTGTTCTCGCTGTCCGCGATGTTCACGTTGCGGTGAATGGTTTCGAGCACGCGCCTGCCTGCGACGGAGGTTTCGCGCAGGCGCGCCGCCGCAAGCGCATCGCGCAGATCCTGTGGGATGTCCTTCAGGGCCCAGACATAGAGATGCGCCGCCGCGTCTTCGACGACACCCGCCAGATCGGTCTCGACGACGCTCACGTGCTCGCCTTCTCTGCGGCCGCCGAACCGGCGCGACGTCCGAAGACGACACACTCGAGCAGGCTGTTCCCCATCATGCGATTGCGGCCATGCGTGCCACCCGCGATCTCGCCGCAGGCGTAGACGCCGTCGATCGTGGTCGCAGCGTGCTCGTCGATCACGAGCCCACCGTTCTGGTAGTGGAGGACGGGGTAGGTGAGGATCTTTTCCTTCAGCGGGTCGATCCCGGCACCGCGGTAGCGGCGGAGCATGTACGGCAGCGACACCTCGGCGTCAGCCGCGGGGATCAGCGTCGTGTCGAGGAAGACCGCCGGCCGCCCGTCCGGAGTGAGGACGCCCTTGCCCTTGTCGACCTCGTCGAAGATCGCCTGCGCGACCTCGTCGCGTGGGCCGAGGGAGTCGGTGAACTCCTCGCCCTCCGAGTTGAGCAGCACGGCGCCGTATGCGCGGGTCGTCTCCGGGATCGAGTACCCCTGCATGTTCGGCGGCCATGACCCGCCGTTTGGGTGGTACTGCAGCGCATCGAGGTCGCGCGCTTCGGCGCCCAGGCCGATCGCGATCTTCGTCACCTCACCGGTCGCGTTCGGATGATTGGTCGAGAGCTCGCCCCGCTCCTCGGCTTCGCGGTAGCAGCGGCCGCCGGCGGCGAGAACGATCGTGCCTGCGTCGACGACGTGGTCGCCGACGTGCGCACGCCAGCCGCCGTTCGACTGCACGAGCTCCTGGAGCGGCGCGTTCGTCAAGCTCGTTCCGCTCCCCGCCTCCCATGCGTCGCGGAGCCCCTTGGTGATCGCATGACCCGTGCG
>JBAQHS010000156.1:0-20651 GCA_049288455.1 Gaiellaceae bacterium
ACGACCTCGTGGACGAGACCGATCTGCAGCGCGACGCCCGCGCCGAAGCGCTCGCCCGTGACGAAGTACCGCCGGGCGGCGCTGCTCCCGATCTTCGCGAGAGCGAACGGTGAGATCACCGCCGGGACGATGCCGAGCTTCACCTCGCTGAACGCGAATTGCGCGTCTCGCTCGGCGACGACGACGTCGCAGCACGCGACGAGCCCGCAACCACCGCCGAGCGCGTGACCCTGAACGCGCGCGACAACCGGAGCGGGGCACGAGTCGATCGCGTCGAGCATCGCGCGGAGCCGCAGCGCGTCGGCAACGTTCTCGTCGTACGAAAGCTCGACGGACGAGCGCATCCAGTCGACGTCCGCGCCGGCGGAGAACGAGGGCCCCTCGCCCGCGAGGACGACGGCACGCGCGTCGCCGACGTCCGCGAACGCCGCCGTCAGCTCCGCGATCAGTGACGCGTCGAATGCGTTCCGGCGCTCGGGCCTCGCCATCGTCACGCGCAGGACCGCGCCGTCGCGCTCAACCCGCAGCGCGCTCATCAGAAGGGGCCGCGCGGCTCGTAGCTACCGCGGCGTGCGCCGATCGCGACGATCGTGAGCCCGTCGGGGCCTGCGACGGGTTGCCTCGTCGTCTCCGGATCGAAGCGGAAGATCATCGGCGCCGCGAGCGGCACCTCCTCGCCGTCGATCCGGTAGACCCCGCTGCCGGCAATGACGACGTTGACCTCTTCCTGTCCCGACTCGGTCTCGTCGTGCTCGCGACCCTCGGAATTCGGCTGGAGCTCGAACCAGTTGACGCCGAATGCCTCGACGCCGAGCTCGCGGCGCAGGAACTTGACCGCGCCGCCCGGGCCGGCGCCCTCCACCTCGTTGATGTCGACCATCGAGTAGCCCATGCCCGCCACCCTAACGCCGGGCTACATGCGGAAGATGCCGAACGTCGTCTCGGGAATCGGCGCGTTCAGTGCCGCGCTGATTCCGAGCGCAAGCACCCGTCGCGTGTCGAGCGGGTCGATGATCCCGTCGTCCCAGAGCCTTGCCGTGGAGTAGTACGGGTTGCCCTCCGCCTCGTATTTCTCACGGATCTCGTCCGGGTCAGCGTCTCCGACCATCGTCAACACCGTCGCCGCCTGGTCGCCGCCCATCACCGAGATCCGCGCGTTCGGCCACATCCACAACTGGCGCGGCGAGTACGCGCGGCCGCACATCCCGTAATTGCCCGCACCGAACGAACCGCCGATCACCACGGTGAACTTCGGCACGTCCGCGCACGCGACGGCGGTGACGAGCTTCGCGCCGTCGCGAGCGATCCCACCGGCCTCGTACTCCTTGCCGACCATGAACCCGGTGATGTTCTGCAGGAAGACGAGCGGCACCTTGCGCTTGCACGCGAGCTCGATGAAATGCGCACCCTTCTGCGCGCTCTCCGCGAACAGCACGCCGTTGTTCGCGAGGATCGCTACCGGGTAACCCTCGATTCGCGCCCAGCCGCACACGAGCGTTTCGCCGTACAGCGACTTGAACTCGTCGAACCGGCTGCCGTCGACGACACGTGCGATCACCTCGCGTGCATCCATTTGCGTCCGGTGGTCATCGGGGATCACGCCGTAGAGGTCGCCCGGGTCGACGGCCGGAGGCTCCGGTGTCGCGGTTGTCCAGGGCAGGTCGGGCTTGCGTCCGTGCGTATCGGCGACGATCCGCCGCGCGATCGCAAGCGCGTGCTCGTCGCTTGTCGCGTAGTGGTCGGCAACGCCCGACTGGCGGGCGTGAACGTCGGCACCGCCGAGCTCCTCGGCCGTCACGTCCTGGCCCGTCGCGGCCTTCACGAGCGGCGGGCCGCCGATGAAGATCGTCCCGGTGCCGCGCACGATCACCGTCTCGTCGCTCATCGCCGGCACGTAGGCACCGCCGGCGGTGCACGAGCCCATCACGACCGCGATCTGCGGGATTCCCTTCGCCGACATGCGAGCCTGGTTGAAGAAGATCCGCCCGAAGTGCTCCCGGTCGGGGAAGACCTCCGCCTGCAGCGGCAGGAACGCTCCTCCCGAGTCGACGAGGTAGATGCACGGCAGGTGATTCTGCTCCGCCACCTCCTGAGCGCGGAGGTGCTTCTTCACGGTCAACGGGAAGTAGGAGCCGCCTTTGACGGTCGCATCGTTCGCGACGATCACGCACTCACGCCCCTCGACGACACCGATCCCGGTGACGATGCCCGCGCTCGGCGCGCCGCCCTCGTAGACGTCCCACGCCGCGAGAGCATTCAGCTCGAGGAAGGCTGTGCCGGGATCGACGAGCAGGTCGATCCGGTCACGCGCAAGCAGCTTCCCGCGCGAGCGGTGACGCTCGACCGCGCGGTCACCGCCTCCGGCCGCGATCCGAGCGCTGCGCTCGCGCAACTCGTCGACGAGCGCCTCCATCTGCGCCGTCCGGCGCGCGAAATCGCCCGAGTGCTCGACCTGGCTCTGAAGGAGCGCCACGGCCTATGAGCCTAGATGGTTCCCGCTGCACACCGGCCGCCGACGACTCGGGCATGCTTCGCCCGTGCAGCAATCGAGGATCCTGCTTCTCATCGGTGCGCTGGCGGCAGCCGCGATCGTGGTCGTCGTCCTGATCGTCGTCGGCTCGAACGGCGGTTCGGGCCGGGCGACGACGACGACCGCCGCCACGACGACCTCGACGACCGCCACCGCGCCGACCGCAGCCTCGATCTTTGCGGGCGTGCCGCAACACGGTGACACGCTCGGCAAGGCGAACGCCGCCGTGACGCTGACCGTGTATGAGGATCCGCAGTGCCCGTTCTGTGCGCAGTGGAATCTGCAGACGCTGCCGACGGTGATCGAGCGGTACATCAAGCCCGGCCGCATTAAGCTCGTCTACCGCGGCGTCGAGATCATCGGGCCGAACAGCGTTCCAGGGCTGCGCGCGATCTACGCGGCCGGGGCTCAGAACAAGCTCTGGCCGCTCGTCGAGCAGCTGTACCTGCACCAGGGGGGCGAGAACAGCGGCTGGATCACCCCGGCGGCCATCCGCGCTGCGGCAACTGCCGCCGGGGCGAACGGCAAGGCGATTCTCGCCGCGTCCGGCTCGAGCGGTGTCACGGCGGCGCTGAAGCAGGCCGAGACCGGAGCGACGGCGATCAACCTGCAAGGGACGCCGACGTTCGTGGTCGAGCGGCCGCCCGGCCTGCCGCAGCAGCTCTCGGTGCCTGCACTCGATCCGGCGTCGTTCATCCCCGCGCTCGACGCGGCGCTGCAGTGAGACTGCGCGGCGCGATCGCCGCCTGCGCGGTTGTCGGTGCTGCCGTCGCCACGTACCTCACCGTCGTCCACTACGCGCACACCGCACCGATTTGCACGACGGGCGGCTGCGAGAAGGTGCAGCACTCGCGCTACGCCGAGCTCGGCGGCGCCCCGGTCGCCGTCCTCGGCCTGGTCGCCTACCTGATCCTCCTCGCCACCGCTGCTGTACGGGGTGTGCCGGCTGCGCTCGCCGGCGCGGTCGTCGCGCTTACCGCGGTCGCGTTCAGCGGCTATCTCCTCTGGGCCCAGATAGCCCGCATCCACGCGATCTGCCAGTGGTGCGTCGGCAACGACGTGATCGCGGCGGCCGTCGCCGTGCTCGCGGTGTGGCGGCTGCTGCGCGAGCCGCCCTCGGCCACCGTGTAGGAATCGGTGATCGGCGGCCGGGAGCTCTCCTCCCGCCTTCACCGAGCGAAAGAGGGGTCTATATTTGGGCCCGTCGCGCCCGGTGCGTCCCTCCCGGGCGATGCCATGCAAAGGGAAAGGGAAAGGGGAGACTGCATGTCGAAGTCCAAGCTCGCGCTCGTGCTTGCGGCGGTCGGAGTCCTCGCCGTCGCGATCGCCGCCTCCGCGGCCGCCGCGCCTCCGCCCGCGAATTTGCCGGTGCTCGACACGGCGAACATCAAGCCTCAGTTCACACACGTCGGTGGCGCCGATCCGCAGGCGACCGACCAGACGGTGCCGCACTGGTTCAACACGTACGTCGACGGGAGCAACAGCAAGTCGTACGGCTACAACATGGTCGGCGTCAACCCGGCGTCGAACGGCACCTCGACGGTGCCCGTCGACATCATCCCGCTCAACATCTCGTTCGCAGTCGACGGCGGATTCGCGCTGAACGGCGCGGACGTCGTCAACGCGACGACCGCCTCGCCGATCTTCCAGTCGAACGACTACTCGACGGTCGCGGACTCGACGGGTGGTGCAGGCCCGCTGTCGGCGGGCAACGTCGGGCAGTACGAGGACGCGATCATGCGCTCGCAGTTCAACAAGGTGGGGAGCGGCTATCACCTGAAGCTCGGCACCCCGACGGTTTGGCCGACGGTGACCTTCAACGTTCCCCGCAATCAAGGGCTGATCGCAGTCGGCGGCGGGGGCACGATCCTGGTGGGGCTCGTCAACGTCAGTTGGTTCTCGGCGCAGCTGAACAACCTGATGAACAGCCTCCACCTCGATCCGACGCATGTGCCGATCTTCCTGACGAACAACACGATGCTGTACATCGGGCCCGACCCGTTCGCGCCCGGCGTCTGCTGCATCATCGGCTACCACGGCGCCGCGCACTCGACGGGCTCAGGTGTCGGGAAGGTGCATTCGAACAGCGGCTCGACCTCGCTGCAGACGTTCGTCTACGCCGCGTACACGACGCCGGGGACGTTCGGCAACGACAAGGATCCGGCGACCGGCGGTTACTGGGTCCGCGACATCCACGCGCTCTCACACGAGATCGCCGAGTGGGGTGATGACCCGTTCGTGAACAACGCGGTCAATCCGTGGCTCACGCCGACGGCCCCACAGTACGGTTGCACCGGCGTGCTCGAAACCGGAGACCCGGTCGTCGGGATCGGGTTCAACATCGGGACGAACGCCTTCGACACGACCGACGGTGCCTACCACCCGGAGGATGAGGTCTTCCTACCGTGGTTCGCGCGCACGAGCCCGAATACGACCTCGCAGGCGATCCAGGGAGGCACGGACGGGCGCTACACGTTCATGGGCAATCTCAACCCGTTCCCGGGCTTCCAGAGCCCCGCGACGGGCTGCTGACACCCGCACGCGTGACTGAACTGGGAGGCCCGGGCGACCGGGCCTCCCGCCGTTTCTACAGAGCGGATCCGTATTGACCCGCCGCGGCATCGTGTTGTTCGCGGCGATGTGCGTGATCTGGGGCGTGCCGTATCTCATGATCCGGGTCGCCGTGCGCGAGCTCGCCCCGGTCACGCTCGTCTTCGGGCGCACCGCGATCGGTGCGCTCCTGCTCGTGCCTGTGGCCTTCGTTCGCAGGACGGAGCTACGCGAGCTTGTGGCGCGCTGGCGGCCCCTGCTCGCGTACACGGCGATCGAAGTCGCGATTCCGTGGGTTCTCCTCGCCCGCGCGGAGACCAAGCTGTCGAGCTCGCTGACCGGCCTGCTGATCGCGGCTGTGCCACTCGTCGGCGCCGTCGTCGTGACGCTGACGGGTGAGCGTCAGAAGCAAGGCTCTCGCCGCTGGATCGGCTTGCTGATCGGGATCGCAGGCGTCGGGGCGATCGTCGGGCTCAACCTTGGCGTCGTCAACGGTCTCGCCGTCGGCGAGATCGCCCTCGTCGCGGTCTGTTACGCGATCGGGCCGATCATCCTGGCGCGCAAGCTTTCGGAGCTGCCGGCGCTCGACGTGGTCGTCGCGTCGCTCGTTCTCTCTGCGATCGCGTACGCGCCGCTGGCAGCGTGGCGCTGGCCGTCCTCGCTGCCGTCCGGGCGGGTGCTCCTCTCTGTCGTCGGCCTTGCGGTCATCTGCACCGCGATCGCGTTCCTCGTCTTCTTCGCCCTGATCGCGGAGGTCGGCCCGGTTCGCGCGACGGTGATCACGTATCTCAACCCCGCGGTTGCAGCGGTGCTCGGGGTGGCGGTGCTCGGTGAGCACGTGACGTGGGGGATGGGCATCGGTTTCGTTCTCGTGCTCACCGGTTGCGTCCTCGCCACCGGCCGCAGTCCCGATACGGTTGCGGAGCCATGAGTGAGGCTTGCACCCACCTGGATCAGATCGCCGAGGTCGTGCCGGACTCAACGGAAGGATGCTTCGACTGCCTGAAGATCGGCGGCTGGTGGGTTCATCTGCGGCTCTGCATGACCTGCGGCCACGTCGCGTGCTGCGACAACAGCCCGAATCGCCACGCGACTGCGCACCATCATGCAAGCGGGCATCCGATCATCCGCTCGTTCGAACCGGGCGAGGACTGGTACTGGTGCTACGTCGACGACTTGATGTTCGATCTTGCGGGCTGAAGCCGAAGCGCGAGCTTCGGGCACTCGCGAATCGCTCGTCGGGCATGTCCTTCGAGCGCGCTCGGTACGGGACGCTCGTCGATGATCGGGTAGCCCCAGTCATCGAGTGCGATCCACTCGGGAAAGAGCTCGGCGCACAGTCCGTGGCCGTCGCAGGCGATTGGATCGATGCGAAGTCGCTTCTTCACGTCACGCCTCGCGCGGGCAGCACGGCGCGGTCGGTCCCGCTGCAGCGTCCTTTGCGCAGGTGCAACGTCAACTCGTCGCTGAACACATCGAGCGCGCTCGAAACGAATCGCGCGGCGCCATCGGGGTGGCGGCACGCGCCTCGGGCCGTGACCTGCTGCGTCCAACGGGCGAGGCGGTCGCGATGGTCGTGTGCTTGGCCGTGCGCGATCTGCTCGAGCCCTCCGGCGAGTGCCTCGAGCCCGTGGACGCAAGGCCCGCACTGGCCGGCGCTCTCGCCGGCCAGGTAGCGCGCGATGCGCGCGCTCTCGCGGACGCCGCAAGCCGAGGCAGGGAACGCGACAACCACGCCTGCGCCGAGCCCGGCCTTCGCCGTCAACGGGTGCGACGCGTCACGCGTCCACCCGCCGAAGTAGCCGCCGACGAGAAATGCGCTCACCGCCTCCGTCGCGCCGCCCGCCTGTGCGACGAGGTCACTCGTGCGGGTGCCGAGCTCGACCTCGTAGACGCCTGGACGCGCGACTGCGCCGGACAGGCTGACGAGTGCCGTGCCAGGTTCGGCTGCGGTTCCGAGCGACCGAAACCAGGTCGCGCCGTATCGGCCCACGAGCGCGAGGTGGGCGAGTGTCTCGGCGTTCTGCACGAGCGTCGGCTCGCCGCCGAGACCCTTCTCGAAGGGATACGGCGGCTTCAGCGTCGGCTTGGCCGGGCGGCCCGCAAGAGCGTTCAGAAGCGCGGTCTCTTCACCGACGACAAAGCCGTCCGGGACCGCCGCCACGCGCCAGCGAAGGCGGTCGCGCCGCTCGCGCAATGCAGCCGTGATCGCGCTCCGCTCGGCATGCGCGCTTCGGGCGAGCGCGACGACAACTTCGCGCGCGCCAACAGCATCTGCGGCCGCCGCCGCTCCGTCGAGAACGAGGTGTGGCACGAGGCGGACGAGAGCACGGTCCTTCTTGCTCGCCGGCTCGCCCTCGGTCGCGTTCACGACGACGACAGGCCTGCCGCGCTCGGCTGCGACCGCCGCGAGCTTGTCGCCGGTAGGGAATGCGCCGCCGCCGCGGCCGCAGAGGCCGCTCGCCGTCACTGTTGCGATCAGATCGCGCCGCCCGGTCTCGAGGGGGCCGTAGAGGGCAAGGTGCTCGGCAAGCCCGACGGCGCTCGAGTCGGCGCGTACGCCTGCGAGCAACCGCGCGACAGTCTCGGGTGCAGCGTTGCGCATTGCGGCCGTCATCAACTGCCCGCAGGTGTTGCGTCGAGTGTCCCGGTGACGACTTGGCTGACCGTGTCGATGCTCAGCGCGAACGCGAGTTGAATCTGTGCGCCATCGTGGTCGGTCACCGTCGCGTACACGCGCTGCCCGTCGAGTGCGGTGACGTGTCCGAGGTAGACCGTTCGCGTGCCTGCGGGGACGTAGGAGAGACCGCTCGCCGTCATGGAGACGCCGCCCTGCAAGGGCTGCCCGCGCAGATCGAGCCGGACGGTGCCACCGGCGCCGCCGGACAGCTTCCCCCGGATGACGACGTCGAGGAGGCCGCCCGAGACTGTCCGCTCGCGCACCGTGCCGGTGAGCGAGGCCGAGAACGGGCTGTGGGGGAGCGCTGCGCTGACGAGCTGCGTCGCCGGCGTTCGAACCACGCGCTTGCGGGCGAGCAACGAGGCGGGTGTTCCGGCACGCCGCGCCCAGCCGTGCTGGGCAGGCCCCGACTGATACCACGCGACGATCGCGAACGGGGTGACGACCGCAGCAAGGGTGCCCGCGACCCGGACGGCGGGCGGCAGGCCCGAGCGGAGCGTGAATCGCGTCACGGCAGCGACGCCGACGACCCCGATGCAGGCAGTCCCGACGATCCGCATCCAGCCGATTCGCGCGTCACTGCCGGTGCCGAGCGCGTGCACGAGGGCAACCGGCCACGATGCGTAGGCGAGCCAGTGGACGTAACGCCAGAGGCGGTAACCGATTCGCTCGCGCAGCAGGCTCGTCGCGACGAGGATGAGCAGCAGGTCGAACGCGATCGCGCCGAGTCCGAGCCACACGGGCCGATACGACGAGAGGAAGGGGATCACCGCGTCTTTCAACCCGATCGTCGTGTAGCCGTCGAGGAGCGTCGTCAGCACATGAGCGACGACAAATCCGATCGCGAGAAGTGTCAGATTGCGGTGCAGACCGGCGGTGACGAAGCGTGGCCAGCGCGTCGATGAGACGCGGGCGGTCGTGAGCACGCCGAGGGCGACCGACGCCGTGAGGAGAAGGAGCGCTCCCGCGCCGAGCCCGCGTGTCAGAAACCACGCCGTCTTGCCGCCGGCCAGTGCCGCGAGGATCACGCGGCTCGGGCTTCCTCGGGCCACGCGCCGATGGCGAGCGCTGTCCCGTCACGGCGGACGGCGCGCGCGGGGAGGCGCCGTTTCGCGAGCCAGTGCGGTGCCTCTTCGGCGAGCACGATCGCCGCGGTCGCCGCGACATTCGCCTCGAGGCACGAAGCGGCGGCGACGCTCACGTACGCCCACGGAGTGAGCGCAGGCTCACCGGAGCGAGGGTCGAGGATGTGATGAGCGTCACCGCGATCGGTGCGCCACCGGCGGACGACCGTTCCCGACGTTGCGAGGCCTCCGTCTCTGATCGCGACCACCGGGCCCGGGTCTGCGGGCGAGGAGGCGTGATCTTCGGCGAGCCGGACCGGCCAACCACCGCGTGGTGGCGACCCTGCCACGGCAATGTCGCCGCCAAGCGAGACGAGGACGCCGGTGCGCAGCTTGCGCGCGATCCGTTCGGCAGAGCGATCCGCCGCCCAGGCCTTCGCCGTCGCGCCGAGGTCGAGCTCGAGGCCGTGCGGGATCTGAAGGGTCCGGCGCTCGTCGTCGAGCTCGACGTCCCGCCACGACGCCGTCGGGCGGGAGATCGAAGTGATGTGCCAGGTGTTGCGTTCGCGCACGAGCGCGAAGGTGCGGTCGTAGCCTGCGGCGCACAGTTGCAACCCGAGCGTTGGATCGACGAGCCCGTCAGTCATCCATGCCGCATCGAGCGCGGCGCGTGTGGCTTCGGTGAGCAGCGGACTTACTTCGACCAGCTGCCCGCTTCGTTCGTTGACACGAACGAGCTCCGAGTCGTTTCGGAAACGACTGCAGGCGAGGTCGAGCGCGAGCAGGTCCGCCGCGAGCAGCGCTTCCGCCTCTGCGAGAAGATCGCGCTGTACGACCGCGATGACGGCGGTCGAGCCAAGCGCAGGGAACGACGCGACGGCTCCGGCCGCCGAGCTCACGATCCCCCAGAGACGACAACCGGTGCCGAATAGGACTGGGTGGGCGCGGAGACAGGCGGCGCCGGAGCAGCTGGTTCAGATGAGGCCGGGCTGTGCGCGGAGACGAGCGGCGGCGCCGGAGCCTGGGTGAGGATCGCCGTTCGCGCTTTGACCGTGTGTGCGCGCACGACCGTCTTCTTCGTGTGCGTCGAGCCGGCGGCGAGCGCTGCGAAGGCACCGCCGAGTGCCACCATCAGCGCGACCGATGCCTGCGTGAGCCGCCGCAGGCGGAGCCGCGCCGCGTCACGTGCGTGCGCCGTCGGGGATCGGTTCGGGAGAGCGCCCTGCATGCCATGAACGCTCGCACGGGTAGATGAGATGACGATGAGCCGAAGGTAGGAACTACCTAAGACCCGTCCCGCGGCAAGGTCAGCCAGACATCGGCGCCGCCGCCGGGGCGGTTCGCTGCGGTCGCATGGCCACCGTGTGCTTCCGCGATCAGCTGCACGATCGAGAGGCCGAGTCCGGAGCCGTTCTCCCCACGCACGTCGTCGGCCCGGCTGAACCGATCGAAGGCACGCTCGAGGAATACATCGTCGAACCCGGGGCCGCGGTCTGCGACGTGCAGCTCGATCGAGGTGTCGCTCGCGTTGGTGAAGATGACGACGTCGCCGGCGCCATAGCTGAGGGCGTTCTCGACCAGGTTGTCGAGCGCCTGCTCCAGCCGGTTCGCGTCGGCTAAGACGATCGCCGTCGTCGGCTCCGCGCGCAGGCTGCTGCCGGACTCCTGGGCGCGGCGCGCGAACCGGCGGACCACCGTGTCGAAAACAACGGCGACGTCTGTGCGCTCGGTGTGGACCGGCAGTGATCCATCCTCGGAGCGGGCGAGGAGAAGGAGGTCGTCGGCGAGCTGTGACAAGCGCTCGGTCTCGGTGAGCGCCGATCGGAGCGCGACCTTCAACTCGTCTGGCGAGCGTGGCCGCCGCAACGCAAGCTCGAGCTCGGTTCGTAGAAGCGCGACGGGGGTGCGCAACTCGTGGCTTGCGTCCGCAACGAACCGGCGCTCGTGCTCGAGCGACGCCTGCAACCGGGTCAGCATCTCGTTCAGCGTCACCGCCAGGCGTGAGATTTCATCGCGGGCCGGTGGCACGGGCAGCGTGCCCGGCGCAGAGGCGGACACACGAGCGGCACGGCGCCGCATCGCCTCGACAGGGCGGAGGGCCGCCGCGGCGAGGGCGTAGCCGGCGATCGAGGCGAGCAGCACCGCGAGCGGCCCTGCGATCAGCAGCTCGCGTGAGATCCGATGCAGCGCATCGTCCCGCTCCGACAGCGAACGTGCGACGACGATTGCCCCTCCGCTCGGTACGGGCACGGCGAGCACCCGCCAGCGGCCGGACAGGCCCGGCAATGACTCGGTGCGGTAGAAGCTCCGCCCTCGGCCGCTTGCACGTGCATCCTCGTCGTCGAGCAGCCGCGGGGTCGAGGCGGTCGCCCGCACCCGCACGCCGTTCGGTGAGATGAGCTCGGCGAGCGTTCGTCCCCCGGCCGCGTCGGGGTCGACCAGGCCGTGCTCGTCGTGCGCGTGCGCGAGCGATTCGCGAGCCTGCGCACGCAGTGTCTGGTCGACCGAGCTCAGGAGCGCGCCTCCGACGCGCACGTACACGAGCACCGCCATCGCGCCGATGACGCACGCCATCGCGAGCGCGAAGACAAGCATCAGACGCACGCGGATCGGCAGGCTGCTCATCTCGACTCACGCAACCGGTAGCCGACACCTCGTACTGTCTCGATCGTCTCGCGGCCGACCTTCCCGCGCAGATAGCGGACGTACACGTCGATGACGTTGGAGCGGCGTTCGAACGACAGATCCCATGCACCGTCGAGTAGCTGATCGCGCGACAGGACGGCGCCGGGATTACGCATGAAGAGCTCGAGCAATGCGAACTCCTTCGCGGAGAGGTCGAGCTCACGTTCGCCGCTCCAGACGCGGTGCGCCGCAGGATCCAGTCGCAGCTCGCCGACGGTCAGGAGCGTCGGGCGCTCGACGGGAGCACGTCGCATCAGCGCACGGAGCCGTGCCACGAGCTCGTCGAACGAGAACGGCTTGGCCAGGTAGTCGTCGGCGCCGGCGTCGAGTCCGGCGATGCGGTCTTCGACCGCCTCGCGTGCGGTCAGCATCAACACGGGGACCCAGATGCCCTTCTCGCGCAGCCGGCGGCAGACGGCGAAACCGTCGAGGCCGGGGAGCATGACGTCCAGCACGATCGCATCGAAGCTCGCCGTCGCGGCGAGCCAAAGCGCCTCTTCGCCGTTCCCGAGCACGTCGACGGCGTGCCCTTCCTCGCGCAGTCCGCGCGCCACGAGTGCCGCCAGCTTGGGCTCGTCTTCGACGATGAGGATGCGCATCTGGCGCATTCTGGCCTCGCGGAGATGAAATGACGATGAACGCGTCGAGCAGCAGCCGGGACGCCGCAGTGCCGCCCGGCGCGCCGAACTGGACGAAAGGCGGCGGAACCCCAGCCGTCCGGTGGGTCGTCGAAACGCCCAATCGGAGTCACTGTGTGAGCGAAGGGGGAAAGTCCGACACCGATCCGAGGGGGGCTCGTGTCCGCTCCTGCGTCTGCAGCGACCAGTCAAGATCTTGCGCCCGATGAGCTCGAGCCGCTTGCCCTGCTCGAACGGCTCGAGCATCGTGAGCGCCAGGTGACACGGCTGTGGGAGCGGCTCGTCGAGCGCGTGGCGCTGTTCCCGAACCCGGCGAGCATCCGCAAACACGAGGAAACCGTGGCCGAGCGCAATCGCCTCCGCGGCGAGATCGCCGCGCTTCGCTCACAGGTCGGCCGCAGCTTCTAGCGCTCACGACCCCAGGCGGCGGGTGCCGTTTGTATCGAGGGCAGAAATGTGGTTGGCTCATGTTTCGGTCGCCGCGTTCACCCTTGTCCGCGGAGGCCGAGAACCGGATCGGCCCGTGGTGATAAATGCGGTTGAGGTTCCCCCGAGACTGCTGCGGCCACCACGGGCCGACTCTGGCTCGGTGATCTGAGCGCGGTTGGACTACCGTTCGCCGTAACCGGATCCTGCGTTCGCGCGTTACTCCAGGGATACCCCCGCTGGTCGAGGTCCGACACAGCGTCTTGCTGTGTCTCGTGAATCCCAAGGAGGACGAATCGAATGAAGAGATCCGCCAGAGGACCGGCTGCGCTGATCGCCGTCTTGATGTTGGCGCTGACCGGAGCCGTCGGTGCGGGCCAAGCGGCAGCGCTGGCAGCCCCTGTCAACACTGTGGCCCCGACGATCAGTGGCACCGCCACGGTCGGACAGACCCTGACCGCCGGCGACGGCACGTGGAGCAATTCGCCCGTTTCGTACGCATACCAGTGGCTGCGGTGCAACGGCGGCGGCAACAGCTGCGTCAGTATTGCGAGCGCAACCCAGAAGACCTATCCACTGGTCGCGACGGACGAGGGCCATGCGGTCAAGGTGAGAGTGACCGCGACGAACGCCGACGGCTCGACATCTGCTGAATCGGCTGCGACGAGCGCGGTTGCCCCCGCCGTCTCGAGCGGGGTGCCGAAGGTCACCGATCGTCCGATCATCTCTGGCACGCCCACCGTCGGCCATACGCTGACGACCGACCACGGCAGCTGGACGAGTAGTCCGACGTCCTATGCCTACCAGTGGCAGCACTGCGACGCCGACAACATCGTCGCGTGCACCGACGTTGCCGGCGCGACCTCGGCGAGCTACGTCCTGCACACGGCTGACCTCGGCTACCGGCTGCGGGTCAAGGTGACCGCGAAGAACGCGAAGGGCGCGGCGACCGCCAACTCGAGCACGACTGCCGTGATCGGGCCGGCGCTCCGAATCACGAACCATCGGCCGACCTTGGCGATTCTCTCAGCCCGCTTCATCGGCTCAGCGGTCTACGCACGTTTCCGGATCTGCGACGACTCGCTGAAGAACCTCACGATCATCGAGACCGACTCGAGGCCCGGCAAGCTCTCCTACACCCGCCGGTTCACGACGCTCATCGCCCCGAAGCCGTGCGGCGTCTACACCCGCCACTGGACGCCGGTCGCGCGCTTCCGCGGCTCCGGGCGCTACACGCTCACGCTCCGCGCTCGCGACAAGTCCGGCTTCACGAGCCTGCCGGCAAGCCGCAGCTTCTCCCGCGGATAGGGCTTGGATCAACGGGGCGCCCCGACCGGGGCGCCCCGCCGCATGAACGAGGGAGCAGGGGCGACAGGACTCGAACCTGCGACATTCGGTTTTGGAGACCGACGCTCTACCAACTGAGCTACGCCCCTCGGCTTTCGCGCTGGCGATTGTATCCGCGGCCACGCCCGGCTCATCGGTGCGCGAAGTAGCATCGCCGCGTGCTCATGGTCGGCCTCTTTACGGCGATCGCGCTCGCTTTCGGGCTGATTGCGGTCTGGTCGGCCTCGGCCGGGCAGTGGGTAATTGCGGCGGCTGCGGCGGCTCTCGCGGCGTGGATGTCGACCTTTGCGTGGTCGGCACTAAGGAAAACGCGCGCGTAGGGCGTATTCTGCACTCGTGGCAGGGGAGGACACAAAGACTCTTTGGCAGGAGTTCAAAGCATCAAATGACAAAGGTCTGCGCGACCGGCTGATCCTCACCTACGCGCCGCTCGTGAAATACGTCGCCGGCCGGCTCGGATCCGGGCTGCCCGCGCACGTCGACGAGGGCGACCTCGTCTCGTATGGCCTGCTCGGCCTGATCGGGGCGATCGAGCGCTACGACCCGGATCGCGACATCAAGTTCGAGACCTATGCGATCTCGCGGATCAAGGGCGCGATCATCGACGAGCTCCGCGCCCTCGACTGGGTGCCGCGGTCGGTCCGGTCGCGAGCGCGGGAGATCGAACGCGCGATCGGCGAGCTCGAGGCGAAGCTGGGCACCGCACCGACCGACGAGCAGATCGCCGCCAAGATCGGCATTTCGGTCGACGAGCTCGAAGAGTCGCTCACCGACATCTCGCGGTCGTCAATCGCCGCGCTTGACGAGCTCTGGTCGACGTCGGGCGACGGTGACCAGGTCTCGCTTCTCGACACGATCGAGGACACGACCGGCCCTCGGCCCGCCGATGTGCTCGATGCGACCGAGCTCCGCGAGGCGCTCGCCGATGCAATCGCCCGGCTCCCGGAACGCGAGAAGCTCGTCGTGACGCTCTACTACTACGAGGAACTGACCTTGCGCGAGATCGGCGAGGTGCTCGGGGTGACGGAGTCACGGATCTCTCAGCTGCACACGAAGGCGATCCTCCGCCTGAAAGCGCGCCTTGCGGGCGCCGCCGCCAGAGTCTGAACGTTCTCACAGGTTGGTCTTAGCGACCGCTTAGGGAGTCCTGGAAGCCTGGGAAGCATGGATCGTCCCTCACGCTTCGAGTCGACCCGCAGGCTGCTTCGCCTCGTCCGGTACAGCGTCGTCGCCGGCGCCACTGCGGCGTTCGGCGGGCTGGCGCTGATGACGCGCGCGAGCCACGCCGGCACGACGACCGGCCGGGGAACATCGTCGCCGGTCGCCGCCACGTCGCAGAGCTCGGTCTCGGACGACGGCTACGGAGACGACTCCTCCGGCTACGACGCTCAGTCCTTCGGGTACGGCAGCAGCTCGCTCGCGCCGTCCGGTGGTGGCGGCGCCGTCGTCCAGAGCGGTGGCTCATGAGCGCCTTCAGGTCGATGGGCTGCGAGGTGACCGTTGCCGACAGTGCTCCGGTCGACCGCGTGCGCGCGCTCTTCGACGAGCGCGACCGCCGCTTCAGCCGCTTTCACCCGGCCTCCGAGCTCAACCGCGTGAACGCCGCCCCCCTCGGCGTCATGCTGGTCTCGGAGGACTTCGCGTCGATGCTCTCTCTGGCACTCGACGCGGCGGGCGCCACCGACGGCCTGGTGACTCCGGCCGTCGGTGGCGCAATCACTGCCGCGGGCTACGACCGCGACTTCGCCGAACTACCCCCGGATGGCGAAGCAGTCGAGCCCGTGGCGGTCCAATCGCTCGCATCGCTCCGCTTGCGCGGCCGCGTGCTGCTGCGAAGCGTGCCGGTCGTCTTCGACCTGAACGGCGTCGTCAAGGGCCGGACGGTCGACGACGCGCTCGCACTCGCAGGCTCGGGCTGGGTCTGCGCCGGCGGCGATCTCGCGACGACCGTCCCGGTCGAGGTGGGTTTGCCCGGCGGCGGCTCGGTGTGCCTGACGCGTGGCGGCCTCGCCACCTCGAGCGTCGCGCGTCGCATCTGGTTGCGGGGAGGTGCAGTGCAGCACCACCTGATCGATCCTGCGACCGCACTTCCTGCGGTTACACCGTGGCGCGATGTCACCGTCGCCGCGGGCACGTGCCTCGCCGCGGATATCGCCGCCAAGGCCGCGCTCCTCCGCGGGGCGACCGGGCCGGCCTGGCTCGACGCGCTCGGGCTCGCCGGTCGGTTCGTCACCACGGGCGACGACGTCGCGTGGAACAACACCTGGCACGACCTCACGAACCCCGAAGCGCTCGCGGCATGAGCCCGACCGTCTGGTACACCGCCCGATCCGCGGGGATCGTCGCCTACCTCCTGCTGTCCGGGTCGGTCGTGCTCGGCCTCTCGATGTCGGCGCGCGCCGCATTCCGGTGGCCCCGGTTCGCAGTCGAGGAGGTGCACCGCTTCCTCACGATCGTCACCGCCGTCTTCATCACGATGCACGGGGCGTCGCTGCTCCTCGACAAGGTCTCGCCGATCTCGCTCGGGCAGGAGCTCGTGCCGTTCGCGAGCCACTACCGGCCGTTCGCGGTCGGTCTCGGGATCGTCGCCGCCGAGCTGATGGCAGCGATCGGGCTCACAAACGCGCTGCGCAAGCGGATGCCGCACCGCCTGTGGCGCCGCGCGCACTACCTGACGCTTGTGGTCTGGCTCTCGGCGACGGTGCACGGTCTCCTCGCGGGAACCGACCGCGCCGACCCGTGGTTTCTCGCGCTGCTCGGGATGGCGGTCGCATCGGTGGGGCTCGGGGCGCTGTCGCGGTTCGCCAAGCAGGCCGCCCCGGCGGCCGTCGGCGGCATCGCGGTCTCGGCCGCCGTCGCGGTGCTCGCGCTGGCTTTCGTCCCGCAGTAAGCGGTCGCGGCGCAATAAGATCCCACCGACCCGCACCGCGTACTAGAGGAGGACTCGATGCCCATCGAAGCCGGGAAGATCCGCAACGTCGCCGTCGTCGGCCACCGTGGTACGGGCAAGACCTCGCTCGTCGAGGCGCTGCTCTTCCAGTCGGGAAAGACGAACCGGCTCGGCGCGATCGAAGCCGGCAGCACGGTCGCCGACTGGGACGAGGACGAGCAGCGCCGCCAGATGTCTCTCTCGGCCGCGCTCTGCAACTGCGACTGGCAGGGCCGCAAGATCAATTTGATCGACACGCCGGGCGACTCGGGCTTCCAGGCCGACACCGTTGCCTCGCTCCGCGTGGTCGAAGGCGCGCTTGTCGTCATCTCCGGCGTGATGGGCGTCGAGGTGAACACCGCGCGCGTGTGGAACCGCGCCGAGGAGCTCGAGCTGTCGCGCGTCGTCTACGTGAACATGCTCGACCGGGAGCGCGCCGACTTCTACCGCGTGCTCGGTGCGGTTCAGGAGCAGCTGTCAGAGCGCTGCATTGCGATCCAGCTGCCGATCGGCTCCGAGCACGAGCTGACGGGTGTCGTCGACCTGCTGCACAACTGCGCCTACCTCGACCCGTCGGGCGGCCGCGAGGGCGACCCGGTCGCGATCCCCGCCGAGATGGCCGGCATCGTGGAGGAGTACCGCACGAAGCTGCTCGACGCCGTCGTCGAGACCGACGAGGCGCTGATGGAGCGCTATCTCGGCGGTGAGGAGATTCCGGACACTGACATCGCAGCCGCGCTGAAGAACGCCGTCACGCGCGACGAGATCTATCCGGTCGCCTGCGGCGTCGCCACGAAGAACCTCGGCACACACGCTCTGCTCGATCTGATCGTGGAGGGCGTCCCGAGCCCGGCGAAGAAGGGCTCGCCGATCGACACCGATGCGAAGGTCGCGGCGTTCGTTTTTAAGACGGTCGCCGATCCGTTCGCAGGGCGCATCTCTGTGTTCCGCGTCTACGCCGGTGAGGTGAGCTCCGACACGACGCTCGTGAACCACCGCGACCATTCGAAGGAGCGCATCGGGTCGTTGATGACGATGCAGGGGAAAGACCACGAGCGTGCGGACGGTTTCGGGGTCGGCGACATCGGCGCGGTCGCCAAGCTGAAGGATGTGCAGACCGGCGATGTGCTCGTCGACGCTGAGCACGATCTCGACCCACCGGCGATCGGCTTTCCCGATCCCGTGATGAGCTTTGCGGTGACCCCCAGGACGAAGGGTGACGAGGACAAGGTCGCGCAAGCGCTCCGTCGCCTCGCCGAGGAGGACCCGACGCTGCGGATGCGCCGCGACCAGCAGACCGGGGAGGAGCTGCTCTCCGGGATGAGCCAGGTGCACGTCGAGGTGGCGGTCGAGCGCGCGAAGCGCCGCTTCGGGGTGGAGATGGACCTGCACCAGCCGCGTGTCCCGTACGTCGAGACAATCAAAGGCCAGGCGCGCGCGCAGGGGAAGTACAAGAAGCAGACCGGTGGCCGCGGCCAGTTCGGCGACTGCCACATCGTGCTCGAGCCGCTCGACGACCATGTCGGCTACGAGTTCATCGACAAGATCGTCGGCGGGGTCATCCCGCACAACTTCCGGCCGGCGGTCGACAAGGGGATCCAGGAAGCGCTGCAGCACGGCAATCTCGCCGGCGCGCCCGTCCAGGGAGTTCGTGTGACGCTCGTGGACGGCAGCTACCACAATGTCGACTCGTCGGAGATGGCGTTCAAGATCGCCGGCTCGATGGCGTTTCGCACCGCGTACGAGAAGGCGCAGCCGACGCTGCTCGAGCCGATCATGGAGCTCGAGGTGACGGTTCCCGACGAGTCGGTGGGCGCGATCAACGGCGATCTCAACTCACGGCGCGGCCGCCTGCACGGCATGGAACCGAACGGCGGAATGACGACGATCAAGGCCGAGGTGCCGATGGCCGAGGTGCTCACGTACAACCAGGCGCTCACGTCACTCACCGGCGGGCGCGGCGATTACCACATGCAGTTCCTGCGCTACGAGGAAGTGCCGTCCCACATCGCGCAAAAGCTGATCGATGCGGCGAAGCACGAGGGCGAAGCCGTTCCAGCCTGAAAAGCGCTGCAAGCGGGCACCTCTCCGGGGGCAAAGCGCTACCCTCGAACCATGACGCGCGTCACTCGGGCCACCGTCGACCGGTCGTGTGCCATCTGCGAGCGCACGTTTCTGATGGGCGAGCGGGCAACGCGCTTCTCGCCGAACGGCGGCGGCCACTACGTCGACGTCTGTCCGCTCTGCACGGACGCGGCAGTCGAGTACGGCTGGATCCGCGAGGGCGCCCCGACCTCGCCGACCGTTCCGGTCGAGCGCCGGAGGCGGGGAGGCGGCAGTTTCCTCGGCACGCTGCTCGGCACCCGGCCGCGAGCGCTCGAGGAGACGATCGCCTCCGAGCCGATCCTCCGTCGTCTCTCCGACGAGGAGCTCGCGATGGTCGAGGCCGCCGACCTCTTCAACGCGTCGCAGTACCGCCGCACGATCGGCGGCATCGGCAAGTCGCTCGGGCCTCCGCGCGTGTCGGTGATGCCGCTCTCCGGTGTGAACGCCGAGGTCGTCGTCACCGTCGCGTGGGATATCTCCTGGTACCAGTACCGCGTCTCGCCCGACTCGGACAACCCGGTGCGGCTCGAGGAGCGCGGCCACGACCCCGACGACCTCGAGGGGCCGTTCACGGATTGGAACGCGCACATGGAAGACGACGGGCGCGTCCTCCCGGACATCGCCCGACTCTGAGCAGTCGAAAACTGGGGCTGGCGTCCGCCGATCCCGTTCGTAGACTGAGACCGTGATCTACTGCGTGATCCCGCGGGAGCTCGAAGGCGAGCTCTTCGAGAAGATGGTCGCCTACTACAGCGACAACCCGAACGTGACGGTGATCGTCGACCGCCGCGAAGGCCCAGACCGCCGCGACGGCCCGGTCGAGGAGGAGGTCAAGAACCGCCGCACGATTCGCGACCGCCGCCGGCCCCGCGTGACCGGGGAGTTTCCGGACACCGACGCGTCAAGCGATTAGCGCAGCGCCACTCCGCGCGCCCGGCCTGTTCTGACGTAAGGACGCTCGCCCAGCCGAGCGGTCACGCTGCTAGGGACGCAGGCCTCGTCGTAGTTTCGCGTCTTGCCGCGCAACCAACCTCATGAGTAGCGCGGTCGAGAATGAGTTTGGCGTCCCAGTCACGTTGACTGACGCCACGACTCGACCCTGCTGCCACACATAGAGCAGCACTTCGAGCGATTGTGCGCCGACGTGTGCGCTGCCGCGCGCCAAGACGCGAAAGGTTCCAGGCGCGCTTGCTGGAGTCGCCATCGGCCGCCCGCCGATTTGCGTGATCAGATCGCTCTTCCATGCACGCTCGATGTCTGCAATCGTCGAGCTGCGGAACACGTCGGCGGTGCTTACGACACCCCGTTGGACTGTTCGACCGTTGAAACCCGCCCGATAGCCGCCCACCCAAACCTTCTGCAGTCTCCGTCTGACGGCGGCAGAGTCACCGCTGGCAGCATCCTGAAGCGTTTCCTGGCCTGAAAAGCTGGCGTTCTCGACGTACCCGGCTCCAACGTCCGCGGGCTGGAGCACCAGAAGCCGAGGAACGAGTGTCGCATCCGCCGCGAATGCGACCGTGCCACCGGTCGCCAGGAGCACGGCAAGCAACGCGAGTGAACGCGACCTCATACAGTCGACCCTAGAACGTTCGGCGCGTTGTCACGACCTACTTTCGGGTGACATTGCCGCAACGCTGACCCACAGCGGCCGTCGCCGTCAACTCGAGGGCAGACGCTCAGGCGTCATTCCGGGACG
>JBAQHS010000157.1:0-7351 GCA_049288455.1 Gaiellaceae bacterium
GTGGCCCTTCCGCGTCGTCGACGACGGAGGCGAGGTCGAGATCGCCGGAACGGCAGGGACGCACGGCGGTGTGCGATCGGCGAGCGCCTTCACGCCCGCGACGAGCGTCGGTTCGAGCGAGTGCGGGACACGCTCTGCAAGGATGAGCAGCGCCGCCGATTTCTGGAGCTTGCGGATGTCGCGTGCTTGCGCGCACGGGCCTTCCGCTGCGATGCGGTGCGACAGGGCGACCAGTGGGGCGGCATCGGCGCGCGCGAGCGTCGGAGGCTTGTGGCTGCCACAGCCGGCTACCGTCGCAGTGAACGCGAGCGCGGCGATGATCCCGCGGCTAGCGCGGCGCTGCATCAGACGCCGTGGGCGAGTCGGAGGGCGAGCGTCTCGGGAAGCTCGCGCTCGCGGATCTCGGCCTGAGTTTGCTCGATCGGATACTCGACACGTCGAAAGGTTGCCCGTCGTGCGTCGGGATCAATCAGCGCCCAGGCCGCGCGCGGATCGCCGTCGCGGGGCTGGCCGACCGAGCCTGGGTTGACGAGCCAGCGCTTTCCGGCGAGCTCCTCGTCGGTGCCGTCCGGGGCGAGGCCGCCGGTCAGCTCGTCGCCGTCCCACGCGATCGCCATCGCCACGTGGCTGTGACCGACGAGCAGGAGCGGGGCGGTCGTCTCGAGGATGCAGATCAGCGCGACCTGGCTCGTCAGCACGTACTCCCAGACCGGGTCGCGAGGGCTGCCGTGGAAGAGCTCGACGCCCGGCCGCTTCGCCAGCGGCTCGAGCGAGCGAAGCCAGGCGGCCTCGTCCACGCCGAGCGTCGCTTGTGTCCAGCGGGCGGCCGTGCCGGCGTCGCCGCTGAACTCCGCGGTGTCGAGGCTGCCCACCGATGCGAGGTCGTGGTTGCCGCAAAGGCAGAGGTCAGCCCGTTCACGGACGATCGCGACACACTCGTTCGGCTTCGGCCCGTACCCCACGACGTCGCCGAGGCACCAGATCTGATCGACCCCGACGTGGTCGATATCAGCAAGCACTGCCTCCAGTGCGTGAAGATTGGAGTGGATGTCCGAGAGAACGGCTACGCGCATGACGAGGACCGTGACGCTAGCCGTCGGGGTCGTTGCCTGGTGCGGTTGCGCGTGGCTGCTTGCCCGCACCAGCGTTCCCTCGCTCTCCCTCGGCGGTTTCGACCAGCACGGCTACTTCACAGCCGCCGAGATCGGACGCGCCGCTCGCTACGCACACGGGGAGCAGGCGCTTTGGCTTGCGAGCACGGCGGCGACGCTGATCGCGCTCCTCGTCCTCGCTGTGCGCCTGCCTCGAACGGTGCGCGACATGGGCCTCGGGCGGATCGGCAGCGCCATCGTGGTCGGGATGGTGCTGCTCGTGACGCTCTGGTTCGTCGGGCTGCCGTTCAGCCTCGCCGACCTGTGGTGGCAGCACCACTGGGGGCTCGGACCGTTCGACATCCTCGCCTGGCTGAACGCGCAGTGGGCGGTGCTTGCGCCCGAGGTCGTGTCCGCGCTGCTTTCGATCGTGCTGCTCGTCGGGCTCGCGGGCCGCTTCCGCCGCTGGTGGCTCGTCGCCGCGCCGGTCTTCGTCGCGATTGCAGCGCTCTACGCGTTCGGCAGTGCGTACCTCCTTGCCGCGGCCACGCATCCACTCCACGATGCGGCGCTGCGTTCCGACGTCGTGCGGATCGAGCGCATCGAGCATGTCAGCGGCACGCCCGTTCGTGTTCAGGACGTCTCGACCTGGACGAGCCAGGCGAATGCATTCACGGTCGGCTTCGGACCGTCCACCCACGTGGTGGTGTGGAACACGCTGCTCGACGGCCGGTTCAGCCGAGGTGAGGAGGATGTCGTGCTCGCGCACGAGCTTGGGCATGTGCGGAGCCGGCACATTCTGAAGGCGCTCGGCTGGACGGCGTTGATCGTCGGCCCGACACTCTGGCTCGTCGGGCTCGCGCTGCGGCGGCGCGGCGGGATCGGCGACCCGGCGAACCTACCGCTTGCGATTCTCGTGCTCACGGTGCTCGCACTCATCACCGCTCCCCTGCAGAACGCCGTCTCGCGACGGTACGAGGCGGAGGCCGACTGGCGCGCCTTGAACGCGACACGCGATCCGTCGTCGGCGACGAAGCTCTTCCGCAGCTTCGAGAGCACGAGCCTCGAGCAGCCGAGCCCGTCGCTCTGGGACTACCTCTGGCTCGAGAACCATCCGACGCTCATGCAGCGCATCGCGATGGCCGAACGCTGGCGGCAGCGCAACCGTTAGAGCGCCGCTACGAGTGCTCGTCGGTCTCGGGCAGATCCTGGATGCCCTTGACCGTCGTGTACTTCGAGTAGGCGTCTTGCATCGCGGCGAGGAGCTCACGCATGAACTGCTGCGACATGTTGACCCGCGTGACGACGACACCTGGCACGTCGCCCTCCTCGACCTCGTGGTCGATCCGCGCGAAGGTGAGGGTGAACTCGTAGTCCGAGAAGGTGATGTTCGCGAAGTTCGCGTAGACGCCGGCGAGGTGCTGCGGCTCCATGTGGATGTTCAGTTGCCGCTCCGGCGCGTCGTCCATGTGACCTCCACGATACTAGAGCCGTGGAAACGTCCGAACAGATGAGCGCCGTCGAGCGCCTCGCCGCGTCTGTCAGCGAGATCGCCGGCGCCGACGTGGAGCTCGAGCGGCCCAAAGATCCTGCGCATGGCGACTTCGCGACGAACGTCGCCCTCCGCTCGGCGAAGTCGATCGGCAGGCAGCCGCGTGAGGTGGCAGAGGAGATCGCAGCCAAGGTGATCGGGCTCGACGAGGTCATCTCGGCCGAGGTCGCCGGGCCGGGATTCCTGAACCTGCGCGTCTCGGACGAGTTCTTCCTCGGCGCCTTGTCGGAGATCGGCGAGGGCTACGGCGGCGGGTGGGCGCGGACGCCCGAGCGCGTGCAGGTCGAGATGGTGTCCGCGAATCCGACCGGACCGGTCGTCGTCTCCGCCGCGCGGAACGGCGCCTACGGCGACTGTGTGGCGCGCCTGCTGGCGTTCGGCGGGCACGAGGTGGCCCGCGAGTACTACTACAACGACGCCGGCACCCAGATGGAGCGATTCCGAGCATCGGTCGACGCGTTGCGACGCGGCGAAGCGGTACCGGAAGACGGCTATCACGGCGACTACGTCGCCGGCCTCGCCCGCGCCGAGGGCGACCCGGTGCCGCGGATGCTCGCGTCGATCGAGCACACGATGGAGCGCTTCCGGATCCACTTCGACTCGTGGGTGCTGCAGAGCGAGCTCGAGAAGCGGCTGCCCGACTTCCTGCCGAGGCTCGACACCTATGAGAAGGACGGAGCTCTGTGGGCGCGTTCCTCGGCGTATGGCGACGAGCAGGACTGGGTGATCATCCGCTCGGCCGACAAGGGCGGCACCCCGACGTACCGCGCCGCGGACATCGTCTACCTCGTCGACAAGCTGGAGCGCGGCTTCGATCGCGCGATCTACGTCCTCGGTGCCGACCACCACGCAACCGCAAAGTGGTACGCGGCGATCGCGCGCATGCTCGGCTACGACGAGGAGCGGGTCGAGGTGCTGCTGTACCAGTTCGTTCATCTCACCCAGGGGGGCGCGGCCTCGAAGGCGTCGAAGCGCGCCGGCAACGTCGTCTTCCTCGACGATGTGATGGACGAGATCGGGGTGGACGCGACGCGCTGGTACCTCGTCAACCGCGGGCCTGATCAGACGATTGAGATCGACCTTGATCTCGCCGCTGAGAAGTCGGCGAAGAATCCCGTCTACTACGTGCAGTACGCGCACGCGCGCATCGCGGCGATCTTGCGCAACTCCGAGGACGCCGAGGTCGGCGGGGCGCCGCCCGGGCCGCTCGCGGCGGAGGAGAAGGAGTTGATCAAGCGCCTCGGGGACTTCCCGCTGACGGTGCGCGAGGCCGCCGAGCGCCGTGGGCCACAGTTGCTGCCCGCCTACGCGATCAGGCTCGCCGACGAGTACCACCGCTTCTACCACTCCTGCCGGGTGCTCGGCGACCCGGCGCAGTCGTTCCGCCTCGGCCTGTGCCGCGCCGCCCAGCAGGTGATCGCCCGCTGCCTCGACCTGGTCGGCGTCGAAGCCCCCGAGCGGATGTAGCGCTCGCTTCGTCCGGACGACGTGTCCTCGGCGACCGTGTCCCTTGGTCAGACCAAATGTGACGAGAGTGAAACGTCCTCAGCGGGCCGTTCGCGCTGAGAACGGTTTGTGCAAGCCATCAGCCGCCCCGGCGGGGCGGAACGTGGTCAGACCAAGTGTGACGAGAGTGAAACATTTGCACGGGCCCTCCGGTCAGTTTGCGGCTGCGCGCCAGGCGTCTCGCAGTGGGCCGCGGTAGAACAGAGCGAGAGGCACGGCGACGATCAGCAGGATCGCCTCGTCGACTGGGCCGGGAATCGGCAAGAGGCCGAACGCCGCGAGCCATCGAAGTGGGCGTGGGATGCGCGGATCTACTGCCGCGATCCGCACGGCGCGGAAGAGTCTCATCACTGCAGGGTAAGCGGCGTTACCTTCCTGTGATGCCGGCGCGCAAATTCGCAGTCATGGCCAGCGCGAGTGGCAACGGCAAGACCACGCTCGGGCGAGAGCTCGCGCGACGGCTCGATGTGCCGTTCGTCGAGATGGACGCACTGGTGCACGGGCCGGAATGGGTGGAGACGCCCACCGACGAGTTGCGCGCGCAGGTCGAGCCGATCGTTGCGTCTGACGGCTGGGTGATCGACGGGCCCTATCGGGGCAAGCTCGGTGACCTCATTCTTGAAGGAGCAGATGTCGTCGTCTGGCTCGACCTCCCGATGCGAATCTGGATGCCACGGCTCATTCGCCGCACCGCTCGGCGCATCCGCGGTCGCGAGGAGCTCTGGAACGGGAACAAAGAGACCCTCGCAAATGTGCTGTGGAGTCGCGACTCGCTCCTCCTCTTCGCGGTGCGCTCGCACTTCCGCCGACGCCGGATCTACCCCCAGGAACTTGCGCGGTGGAACGTCGTTCGGCTGCGCTCACGAGCAGAGGTCGATCGGTTTCTTGCGGGCGTGAGCTAGCTGGGGCGCGCCCCAGGCGGCGGGTCGCTCCGGCCACGCTCTAGGATCAGTCCCCGATGACGCCGCCGCCCGACCGTAACCTCGCCCTCGAGCTCGTGCGCGTGACCGAGGCCGCCGCGATGGGTGCCGGCCGCTGGATCGGCCGGGGCGACAAGATCGCGGCCGACCAGGCGGCAGTCGACGGGATGCGCCAGATGCTCGACACGGTCGTGATGTCGGGCGTCGTCGTGATCGGTGAGGGGGAGAAGGACGAGGCGCCCATGCTCTACAACGGCGAGGCCGTGGGCGAGGGCACAGGGCCCGAGGTCGACGTTGCCGTCGATCCGCTCGAGGGCACACGGCTGACCGCGCTCGGCCAGCCGAACGCGATCGCCGTGATCGCGGTCGCCGAGCGCGGCTCGATGTTCTTCCCGGGCGCCGCCGTCTACATGGAGAAGATCGCGGTCGGTGCAGACGCCGTGGACGCGATCGACATCAACGCCTCGCCCACCGAGAACGTGCAGGCTGTCGCGAAGGCGAAGGGCCGGCGAGTCACCGACATCCGCGTCGTCGTGCTCGAGCGCGATCGTCACGACGACCTGATCGGCGAGCTACGCCAGGCCGGTGCGCGGGTGAACCTGATTCGAGACGGCGACGTCGCTCCCGCGATCGCCGCCGCTCGGCCCGAGACCGGCGTCGATCTGCTCTACGGCATCGGCGGCACCCCTGAGGGCGTGATCTCCGCGGCGGCGCTGAAGTGCGTCGGCGGCTGGATCCAGGGCAAGCTGTGGCCGCGCTCCCCGGAGGAGCGGCAGGCGCTCATCGACGGCGGCTACGACCTCGAGCGGGTTCTCCACACGGGCGATCTCGTCACCGGCGAAGATGTGTTCGTCTCGGCGACGGGGGTCACGACCGGCGCGCTCCTGCGGGGTGTGCGGTACGTGACGAACGGCGCGATCACCGATTCGATCGTCATGCGCTCGCGCTCCGGCACCGTTCGCCGAATCGAGGCGCGTCACCAACTTGCAAAGCTTGCACACTTCACAGGAAGGGAGTACTAGATGAGCGGTATCGGACTGGATGAGCTCGGCTACGACGAACGGCTCTACGTTCTTGCATTCGACCATCGCGGCTCGTTCGAGAAGATGGTCGGCGCCGTCGACCGCGTCCCCGGTGCGAAGACGCTGATCTGGGACGGCTTTCAGAAGGCGGTCGAGCTCGGCGCCCCAAAGGAGGCGTCCGGGATCCTTGTCGACGCGCAGTACGGCCCGACGGTCGCGCGCGAGGCGAAGGCCGGCGGCTACAAGCTTGCCATGCCGGTCGAGAAGTCCGGGCAGTCCGAATTCGACTTCGAGTACGGCGATGCGTTCGGCGAGAAGATCGAAGAGTACGACCCTGACTTCACGAAGGTGCTCGTCCGCTACAACCCCGACGGTGACGCGGCGCTGAACGAGCGTCAGATCGAGAAGCTGCGCCGGCTGTCCGAGTGGCTGCACGAGCACCATCGCAAGTACCTCTTCGAGCTGCTCGTGCCTGCCGAGCCGACCCAGCTCGAGAGCGTCGGCGGCAACGTCGACCGGTACGACGTGGAGCTGCGCCCCGAGTTGATGCTGCGTGCGATCCACGAGCTCCAGGACGGTGGGGTCGAGGCTGACATCTGGAAGATCGAAGGGATCGACGATCGCAGCGCGTGCGATCAGATCGCAAGGCTGGTCCGCCGCGAAGGCCGCGATCGCGTCTCCTGCGTCGTGCTCGGCCGCGGCGCGTCCGACGCGAAGGTCGACGAGTGGCTGCGGGCCGGGTCGGGAGTCGAGGGGTACATCGGCTTCGCGATCGGCCGCTCGATCTTCGGCGAGTCGGTGAAGGCGTACGCCGCCGACCCGGACGGCTTCGACCGCGACGCCGCGGTCGACAAGATCGCGCACAACTATCTGCGCTTCATCGAGGTCTATGAGGGAGCCGCCGCTCCCGCATGAGCGGCACGGCCCGTGAGGGGCGCGGATCCCGCGCCCCTCACGGGTAGAATCGACGGCACGCGGGTGTAGCTCAGTTGGTAGAGCATCAGCTTCCCAAGCTGAGGGTCGTGGGTTCGAGTCCCATCGCCCGCTTCGGCTCTGAGCCTCGGGAACCCATACACCACGCGGGTTTCTGGGGCGTCGGAGCCGGTTTGCCTCGTCCGCTGTGATCCGCTGAAATCCGCCTGTTTCGGGTGGCGACTGGGGTGCAACTGGGGTGCAGCTACGGAACCGTGCTATTACGCCGGGAGAACAGTCCGACACCGCACTGAGAGCGCGAGGAGGACGGGAGTGCCACTGTTGAGT
>JBAQHS010000158.1:0-8927 GCA_049288455.1 Gaiellaceae bacterium
GGGTCGACGTCGAGCGGTTCGAGGTGCCGGTGCGCGAGCGCGCAGAGGCTCAGGCCACCCGGACGACGGAGCTCGGTGCCGACTTGCGCCGGCTCGGTGCGGCCGAGGTGGAGCTCCGCCAGTCGGCGGCACTGCTCGGCGAGCGCCTGTCGGCGGTCGACGTTGAGCTCGCCCGCACCGACGCCGAGCGCGATGAGGCGGCGCGGCGCCTTGCAGCCGCCGACGCCGAGCCCGCCGAGGGCGAGAATCGCGACGAGCTCGCCGAGAAGCTCGAGCGCTACGACCGCCGCCGCGAGCAGCTCGGACAGGTCAACCCGCTCGCCAAGGAGGAGTACGACGCCGAGAAAGTGCGGCTCGAGGAGCTGTCGGTCCAGCGCGTTGATCTCGAGAAGTCGCTCACTGAGCTCGAGAAGCTGCGCGACGATCTGACGAGGACGGTCGAGACGCGTTTCGCCGAGACGTTCGCTGCCGTCGAGCATCACTTCGGCGAGGTCGCGGCAACGCTCTTCCCCGGCGGTGAGGGCCGCCTGCGGCTGACCGAAGCCGAAGAGGATGGCGAGGAGCCGGGCATCGAGGTGGAGCTGCGCCCGGCGGGCAAGCGCGTCACGCGTCTCAGCCTGCTCTCGGGCGGCGAGAAGGCGCTCGGCGCGATCGCGTTCCTGTTCTCGCTCTTCCTCGCGCGGCCGAGCCCGTTCTATCTGCTCGACGAGGTCGAGGCAGCACTCGACGACACGAACATCGGCAGGTTCACGGATTTGCTCCGCACGTACGCCGACCGCGCCCAGTTCATCGTGATCACCCACCAGAAGCGCACGATGGAAGCTGCCGACGTGCTGTACGGCGTGACGATGGGGGCCGACGGCGTGTCGCAGATCGTCTCGCGCCGCCTGCCGCGGGAGGACGCGGCCGCGATCGCATGAACGACCTGGCCTTCGTCGAGCGCGCCGTCTCGCTGCTCACGGCGCGGGGCATCGACACCTGGGTCTTCGGCGGCTGGGGCGAGGAGTTGCGCGGGCTGATCCTGCCGCGCGAGCACGTCGACCTGGATCTGCTCTATCCCGCCGAGAACTGGGACGCGGTCGACGCCAACTACCTCGACTGGCTCGAGGCGAAGCGTCACCCATGGAAGCGCGCGTTCGTGCTCGAGGGCATCGTGGTCGATCTCTTTCTCGTCCAGCGAGACGAGCACGGCTGGTACACGCAGCTGCAGCGCCGCCGCCATGCCTGGCCGGAGAACCTGCTCGGCACAAACGGCCGCCTGCCGGTCGCAAGCACCGCAGCCCTCGCGAGCTACCGCCACTCCTACCGCGTCGACGCGGCAGCGTAAGGCGACGCCCGCAACCTGGTTCGTTCTTAACCAGGTTGATGAGTTTCGACCCGCTGCTGGCGACCGAGACTCAGCAATCTGGTTGAAAACCAAACCAGGTTGCGAAATCGATCGATCGTTGCCGGCGACCGAGACTCGGCAACCTGGTTGAACACCAAACCAGGTTGCGAACGCGCGAACCATCGCTAACGTGCGGCGCTGATGGCGAGAAGCTGGGGAGAGTTACTGGGGGACGCCGATGCGCGGGCCGACAGTGCCGAGGAGCAGCGGGGCCTCTTCGGGCGGCTGCGTGACTCGCTCGGCAAGTCGCGCCGTGCGCTCACCGAGCAACTGCAGGTTGCGGCGTTCGACCCGAGTGACGACGCGTCGTGGGAGCGGCTCGAGGAGGCGCTGATCTATGCCGACGTCGGTGTGCGCGCGACGGCCGAGCTGATCCGGCGCCTCGAGGCGCGGCAGGATCTGACCGAGCTGAACGCAGCGCTCGCCGAGGAGATCGCGGCGCTCTTCGGTGAGCCGGCGATCCTCGATCTTGCGCATTCGCCGGCCGTGATTCTCGTCGTCGGTGTCAACGGCACGGGCAAGACGACGACAATCGGCAAGCTCGCCCAAAGACTGCGCGAGCACGAGCGGACCGTGACGCTCGGCGCGGCCGACACGTTCCGCGCCGCAGCCGAGGAGCAGCTCGAGATCTGGGCCGAGCGTTCGGGCGCGCGTTTCGTCGGCGGCGAACGGGGCGGCGATCCAGCTGCGGTCGCCTACGACGCGGTCGGCTCCGACACCGATGTCGTGATCGTCGACACCGCCGGCCGGCTCCATACGCAGACGAACCTGATGGACGAGCTCGGAAAGGTGCGGCGTGTGATCGCGGGACGCCTCGAAGGCGCGCCACACGAGACGCTCCTGGTGGTCGACGCAACGACCGGCCAGAACGGCCTGCAGCAGGCGCGGCTTTTCAACGAGGCCGTCGGCGTGACCGGTGTTGCGCTCACGAAGCTCGACGGCTCTGCGAAAGGCGGCATCGCCGTCGCGATTGCGTACGAGCTCGGCCTCCACGTGAAGCTCGTCGGGGTGGGCGAGGGCCTCGATGATCTTCGTCCCTTCGACGCGCAGGACTTCGCGCGTGCGCTCGTTGCCGATTAGGCTCTAGCGGTGCTCCGCGCGCGCGACGTAGCGCGCGACGTTGCCGATCTCGGCCGCAGTGAGGGCGGGACTAGCAGGCATGACGCGCGTGAAGCTTTCGATCTGAGTAACGCTGAGGCTTCCGAGTCCCAGGTCGCCGCCGTCCGCGTTCGTGTCGTGACCGGTCAGGGTGTGGCAGTGCGCGCAGGCCCGGTCGAAGATCGCGTGGCCTGAGGTCGCAGCCGTACTGCCGCAGCCGCAGAGGGTGAGCGCGACCGCGGCGGCGCTCGCTGCCCGAATCACTCGCCCGACGAGCGCGCCCAGAGGTTGATGCCGGTGTCGGTCGCGTAGCGGTCGATCTCGGCGAGCTCGTCGCCCGAGAGTGCAAGACCGTCGAGTGCGCGCAGCGAGTCCTCGAGCTGTGCGACGCTCGACGCGCCGATCAAGGTCGAGGTCATGCGCGGGTCTCGCAGTGTCCAGGCGAGTGCGAGCTGGGCGAGGCTCTGACCGCGGCCCCGAGCAATCTCGTTCAGCGCGCGGATCTTCTCGAGTGCCTCGTCGGTGAGGAGGTCGGGTGACAACGACGAATTCTCCGCAGCGCGTGAGTCAGCAGGGATGCCGTCGAGGTACTTGTCGGTGAGCATCCCCTGCGCGAGCGGCGAAAAGCCGATGCACCCGACGCCGAGCTCGCCGAGCGTGTCCAGGAGGTCAGGCTCGATCCAGCGGTTCAGGAGCGAATACGACGGCTGATGGATGAGCAGCGGCGTCCCAAGGTCGCGCAGGATCGCGTGCGCCTCGCGCGTCTTCTCAGGCGAATAGGACGAGATCCCGGCGTAGAGCGCGCGGCCCGAGCGCACGGCGGTGTCGAGCGCACCCATCGTCTCCTCGAGTGGCGTCTCGGGGTCGAAGCGGTGCGAGTAGAAGATGTCGACGTAGTCGAGCCCCATTCGGGCGAGTGACTGGTCGAGTGACGCGAGCAGGTACTTGCGCGAGCCCCATTCTCCGTACGGGCCTGGCCACATGTCATAGCCCGCTTTCGTCGAGATGACGAGCTCGTCGCGATACGGGCGCAGGTCGTCGCGCATGATGGCGCCGAACCGCTCCTCCGCCGAGCCGTACGGCGGGCCGTAGTTGTTCGCGAGGTCGAAGTGCGAGACGCCCAGATCGAAGGCGCGACGCAGGATCGCGCGCGGGACGTCATCCTCGCGGTCGCCGCCGAAGTTGTGCCAAAGGCCGAGCGAGATCGCGGGCAGTTTGAGCCCGCTCGAGCCGCAGCGGCGGTACTGCATCTGGTCGTAACGGTCGGCTGCGGGGGTGTAGGCCATGGCCGGATCGTAAACGGCGGGCGTCTGCAGCGCGGCTACGATGCGCGGTCGTGTTCGACAGCCTGTCTGACAAGCTCCAAGGTGCCCTCGGCGACCTTCGCAAGAAGGGAAAGCTCGACGAGGAAGCGATCTCGCGCGCCATGCGTGAGATCCGCCTCGCGCTGCTCGAAGCCGATGTCAACTTCACCGTCGTCCGTGACTTCGTCGCCCAGGTGCGCGAGCGCGCGCTCGGGGAGGAGGTCCTAAAGAGCCTGACTCCCGGCCAGCAGGTCGTGAAGGTCGTCCACGACGAGCTGACCGAGCTGATGGGCGCAGGTGAATCGGGCCTCGCATTCGGCAAGTTCACCGTCATCCTGCTCGCCGGCCTGCAGGGCTCGGGCAAGACGACGACTGCCGCCAAGCTCGCGCTTCATCTTCGGAACGCGGGTCGCAAGCCCGGGCTCGTCGCCGCCGACCTGCAGCGCCCCGCTGCGATCGACCAGCTCGAGCAGCTCGGCAAGCAGATCGACATCCCGGTCTTCAGAACCGACACGAGGGACGCAGTCGAGGCGACGCGCAGTGGCCTCGAACGCGCGCGCTCAGCCGGCCTCGACACGGTGATCGTCGACACGGCCGGGCGCTTGCAGATCGACGAGGAGCTGATGGACGAGCTTCAGCGCGTGCGCGACGAGGCGAAGCCTCTGAACGTTCTGCTCGTCGTCGATGCGATGACCGGGCAAGAGGCGGTCAACGTCGCGCAGGCGTTCGACGAGCGAATCGCGTTCGATGGCGTCATCCTCACGAAGCTCGACGGCGATGCGCGCGGCGGCGCCGCGCTCAGCGTGAAGGCGGTCACGGGCAAGCCGATCAAGTTCGCGTCGACCGGCGAGAAGCTCGACGCACTCGAGGTCTTCCATCCCGACCGAATGGCGTCGCGGATCCTCGGCATGGGCGACGTGCTGACGCTGATCGAGCGCGCCGAGGCGGCAGTGGAAGAAGACGACCAGGCCGACATGGAAAAGCGCATGCGCGCCGGCCAGTTCACGTTCGACGACTTTCTCAAGGCCTACAAGATGCTGCGCAAGATGGGACCGCTGCAGGGAATCCTGAAGATGATTCCCGGCCTCGGCTCCCAACTCGGCGACCTCGATGTCGACGAGCAGCAGATGGGGCGGGTCGAGGCGATCGTGCTCTCGATGACGCCGAACGAACGGCGCACGCCGCATCTGATCGACGGCAAGCGCAGAATCAGGATCGCGAACGGCTCCGGCGCGACCGTCGAGCAGGTGAACCAGTTGCTCGAGGCACGGAAGCAGATGGAGAAGATTATGAAGCAGATGGGACGGGGGAAGATGCCGGCCCTCCCGAACCAGCAGGCGCCCGCCTCGCTTTCCGCGAACCGGAAGTCGGGGACGAAGCGCAAGAAAAAGAAGGCCGGGCGGAGGTAAAGGAATCAGATGGCTGTGAAGCTCCGGCTCACTCGCGTGGGCTCCAAGAAGAACCCGATCTACCGCGTCGTCGCGGCCGACTCGAGGGCGCCGCGTGACGGCAAGTTCCTCGAGATCGTCGGTCGCTACAACCCGCAGACCGACCCGTCGACGATCGACCTCGACGCGGCGAAGGTGAAGGACTGGCTCGGCAAGGGCGCGCAGCCCACCGAGGCGGTCGCGAAGCTGATCAAGATCAGCGGCATCGAGAAGTAGGAGTTTTTACGCATGGCCGAACTGCTTGCGTTTCTCGCGCGTGAGCTCGTCGACGACCCGGATGCCGTGCGCGTGGACACGGAGGAGCGCGAGGACGCGCTCGTCCTCGTTCTGCACGTGGCGGCCGACGACATCGGCAAGGTGATCGGCCGTCAGGGCAGGATCGCGCGCGCCCTGCGCACGCTCGTCCGCGCGAGCGCTGCGCGTGACGGACGACGGGTGCTCGTCGAGATCGCCAATCCGGAGTAGATGCGGGTCGCGGCGCTGTATGACGTCCACGCGATGCCGTGGGCGCTCGAGGCGGTTCTTGCCGAGGTCGATGCCGACGCGATCGTGATCGGCGGTGACTTTCTCTACGGCCCGTTTCCCGCGGAGACGTTGCGTCAGGTACGGACACTCGATGCTGTCGTGCTGCGCGGGAACTGCGAGGAGACCCCGATCGACTACGAGCGCACTGTGCTGAGCGAGGAAGAGCTGCGCTGGGCGGCCGAGTTGCCGCTGGCCGCCGAGGTGGACGGCGTCCTCTACTGCCACGCGACGCCGACCGACAACCGGCCCTCGACCACCGCGATCACGCCCGACGAGCGGATCCGGCAGATGTTCGCCGGACTCACCGGGACGGTCGTGATCGGCCACACGCATCATCAGTTCGACCGGCGAGTCGGCGACCTCCGCATCGTCAACGCCGGCTCGGTCGGCATGCCCTATGAGGGCGAGGTTGCCGCCTTCTGGACCCTCGTCGAGGACGGTGAGCCCCGACCCATGCGCACGCCGATCGACCTCGACCGAGCCGCCGCCGGCCTCCGCGCGAGCGCCTGGCCCGGGAGCGACGAGTTCCTCGCCGAGAACGTGCTCACAGCCGTCTCGCGTGACGATGCGATCGCGCGGCTGGAATCGCGGCAGCCGTGACCGGACGGGTCCAGATCGGCCGTGTCGGCAAGCCGCACGGCATCGACGGCTCGTTCTTCATCGAGCAGCCGAGCGCCGACGAGCGCTGGTGGAAGCCGGGAGCGCGGTTCATCGCCGGCGGCCATGAAGCCGAGGTCGTCACAGCGCGGCGCTCGTCGGGCCGCCCCGTCGTGAAGCTCGACCGAGCCGTCGAGCGCGGCGCGCCGATCGAGGTCGAGCGCGACGACTTGCCGCCGACCGAGGACGACGAGTACTACGCGTTCGAGCTCCTCGGGCTGCCCGTGGTGGAGGAGACGGGACGAGCGCTCGGAACCGTGCAAGCCGTGACTCCCGGTGTCGCGAACGACGTGCTCGAGCTCGACACCGGCGTGCTGCTGCCGATGATCGAGGACTGCGTGCAGCGCGTCGACCTCGAAGCGGGGAGCATCACAGTCGCCGCCGGGTTCGCGGAACCAGAGGCCTGATGCAGCTCGATGTCTTCACGCTCATCCCGCACGCCTTCGCGTGGCTGACCGAGCAGCGACCCGTCGCGACCGTCCTGGGCGGCGAGCTCGACCTGCGTCTCTTCTCGTATCGCGAGACGACTCCGCTTCGGAACGGTCAGGTCGACGACGAGCCGTACGGCGGCGGGGCGGGAATGGTGCTGCGCGTCGACGTCGTCGCGGCTGCGCTCGACGCCGCGTACGGCGACGCACGCCCGCAACGGATCGTCGCGCTCTCGCCGCAGGGGCGTCAGCTCACGCAGGCGATCGTCGAGGAGCTCGCAGCCGAGCCGCACGTGACGTTGCTTTCGGCGCGGTTCGAAGGGTTCGACGAGCGGATCGTCGAGCACCTGGCGTCCGACGCACTCTCGATCGGCCCGTACGTGCTCTCGAATGGCGATCTGCCGGCGATGGTGCTGGTCGACGCGATCGCGCGGCGACTGCCGGGGGCGCTCAGTGAAGGATCCGGCGAGCTCGAATCGTTCTCCGACGAGCTTGGTGGCGGACTTGAGTACCCTCACTACACACGGCCGGCTGAGTTCAACGGCTGGCGGGTGCCCGACGTGCTGCTCTCGGGTGACCATGCACGCATCGAGGGTTGGCGGAAGGAGCACGTGCGGTGAGAAACCCGATCGACTACCTGACCGAGGGGCTGCCGCACGGCTGGCGCATCACGATCGACTGGCTCGTCACGATCGTCGGTGCGATCGCAATCGTGCTCGCGATCAAGGCCTGGGTCGTGAATCCCTACCGCATCCCGTCGAGCTCGATGGAGCCGACACTGCATTGCGCGCGGCCGGGCTCCGAGTGCGAGGCACGGTTCTCCGACCGCGTGCTTGCCTGCCGCTTCTGCTTCCGGTTCTGGTCGCCGAAGCGCGGCGAGATCGTCGTCTTCCACACCCCGCCGCTCGCAGCCGTCCGCTGTGGCGCCGGCGGGACCTTCGTGAAGCGCCTGATCGGACTGCCGGGCGACATCTGGGCGGAGCGCGGCGGCTACGTCTACATCGACGGCAAGCGGTTGAACGAGCCGTACATCAAGCCCGCCCGCCGCGACTCACGCACGGTCGCCGCCCAGAAGATCCCCGCCGGGCACTACTTCATGATGGGCGACAACCGCGTCTCGTCCTGTGATTCGCGGTCGTGGGGGACGGTGCCGCGCAAGAACCTGATCGGCAAGGTCATCGCCACCTACTGGCCGCCCAGCAGGATCTCCATTCGCTGAGAACGCCGCCGCGCGCCGAGTTCGCTACCATTCCGCCCGGCCAATCCCTCCCGCGGCCGCCTTTTCACATGAGCACAATCATCCAGGACATCGAGCGCCGTCAGTTGCGCGAAGTCCCGCGGTTCAAGGCGGGCGACACCGTGCGGGTGCACTTCCGGGTGATCGAGGGCACGCGCGAGCGGATCCAGGTCTTCGAGGGCCTCGTGCTGAAGCGGCAGGGTGCAGGATCCCGCGAGACCTTCACCGTGCGCAAGAACTCGTTCGGTGTCGGTGTCGAGCGGACGTTCCCGCTGCACTCGCCCAAGATCGACAAGATCGAGGTGCAGGCGATCGGCGATGTGAACCGCGCGAAGCTCTACTACCTGCGCGGCAAGGTCGGCAAGAAGGCTCGCGTGCGCGAGCTACGCCAGAACTGACGCGGTTCGCCGGGCTCATCGCGGCCGCCCTGCTCGTCGTGGGCTGTGGCACTCGCGCGCACAACGAGGCCGTGACGCGCGCTGAAGCGTGGTCGGTCTCCCATCACGACCCCGGCCGCGTCACGTGCTCGTCGGGGATCGGCGGTTTTCGCCCCCAGACGCGGTCGCCCGACTTCCTCTGCCTGATCCGCCACTCGGTCGCCGACTGCGACGAGCTGCGTGTCCGCCGGGCGCACGGCGTCTGGAGCGTAACGCTCCGGCGCCGGGGCGTCGACTGTGTGCTCGCAGGGTGACTTCTTTGCAACAAGCGCGAAACGCCCGCGGTTGACGGCGGGTGCCGGGGCTATCCTCGGCGCATGGCACCGAAACGCCGTGCGACCGGGCAGCGGCTCCTGCGGCACGACCGCGCCCTCGGCGCTCGGCTCGTCGCCGGGGCCGACGAGGC
>JBAQHS010000159.1:0-3316 GCA_049288455.1 Gaiellaceae bacterium
GCCCGGCGCTGCAGAGTCTGCTCGTCGGCTACGCGCAGCCGGGCGGTGCACCCGCGACGCAGGTTGGCGCGGGGACATTCCGGCTCGGCGCCTCGGCCGTCGGCGAGGTCGCGGCGCAGCCGGCGACGCTCGGCTTCGGGATCTGGGGCGGGCCGCACTGGCACGCGACACGCACCGTCGTCGTGCGGAACGTGTCGACCCGCCGCCTGCAGGTTTCCCTCAGCGCCGTCGCCCGGGGCGAGTCCGAGGCACTGCACTTCCGCGTCGTTCCCGACCAGGTGACGCTTCGTGCCGGCCGGTCGGCCACGGTCAAGCTGACGGTGAGGGCGGCCGCTGCGCCGCACGCGCGGCTCGTCACCGGCGTGCTCCAGATCTCGCCGCTCGGCAGCTCGACGTTGCGCGTGCCGTGGGCGCTGTCGTTCCGTGGCGAGTCCGCGAACCTGCTGCCGCATGTGTCGATCAGTGCGCCGTCGTTCAAGGCGTCCGACACGAGCCCGGCCGTCGTGACGATCCAGGCGGGCGCCGTCGTGCACGACGCCGGTCTGCAGATCCAGCCCGTCTCGCGCCTCGACATCCTTCTCTACACGGCGAGCGGCCGGTTCGCCGGCGTGCTCGGCCGGCTCCGCAACCTGCTCCCGGGCTCGTACAGCTTCGGGATCACCGGCCGGGGGCCGTCGAGCGCCCCGCTCCCTCCCGGCGCCTATCAGCTGCGGTTCGCCGCGTGGCCGACGCTGCCGCGCAACGCCGAACCGTCACGGGCGCAGGTCAGCTTCAAGATCGAGTAGATTCGCGGGCGATGGCCACCGCGGCGCCCGAGTCTCATCTCCGCGAGAACCCGTTCTCACTCGCACAGCAGCAGCTCTACAAGGTCGCCGAGACCTTTGGGATCGACCAGAGCCTCGTGAACGTGCTGCAGGAGTGCAAGAAGGCGGTCGAGGTCTCGATCCCGACGTCGATGGACGACGGTTCGGTGCGCGCGTTTACCGGCTACCGCGTCACGCACAACATCGCGCGCGGCCCGTCGAAGGGCGGCATCCGCTACCACCCCGATGTCACTGCCGACGAGGTGAAGGCGCTCGCGATGTGGATGACCTGGAAGTGCTCGCTGATGGGTCTCCCGTTCGGCGGCGCAAAGGGCGGCGTCGTGTGCGATCCGAAGGCGATGACCCTTGGCGAGCTCGAGCGCATGACGCGCCGCTTCACGTCGGAGATCATCAACGAGATCGGACCCGAGAAGGACATTCCGGCGCCGGATGTCGGCACGAACGCCGCCGTCATGGCCTGGATGTTCGACACGTACTCGATGAACAAGGGGCACTCGGTGCTCGGTGTCGTCACGGGCAAGCCACTGGCGATCGGCGGCTCGCTCGGGCGCGTCGAGGCCACCGCGCGCGGCGCGGTCTTCTGTCTCGAGTCCGCCGCGCGCAAGCAAGGGCGCGCGCTCACGGACCTCCGTGTTGCGGTGCAGGGCTTCGGCAACGTCGGCTCGTTCTTCGCCAAGCTCGTCGGTGAGCTTGGCGCAACCGTCGTCGCGATCTCCGACTCCTCCGGCGGCCGGTTCAACGCCAAGGGCATCGACATCGCCGCGGCGTTCGCGCATAAGCAGGCAGGCGGATCGCTCGCCGAGCTCAGCGGCGGCGATGAGATCTCGAACGACGAGCTGGTGGTGCTCGACTGCGACGTGCTCGCGCCGTGCGCGCTCGAGCAAGTGGTCACCGACGCGAACGCCGCCGACGTGAAGGCGAAGCTGATCGTCGAAGGTGCAAACGGCCCCGTCACGCCGGCCGCGGACGAGATCCTCGAATCAAACGGCGCGCTCGTGCTTCCCGACGTGCTCGCCAACGCCGGCGGTGTGGTCGTCTCGTACTTCGAATGGGTCCAGGGCCTGCAGGAGTACTTCTGGAAGGAAGACGAGGTGAACGCCCGCCTGAACTCGATCGTCACGCGCGCATTCGACGAGACGTGGCAGATGTTCGAGGACCGCAAGACCTCGATGCGGATGGCGGCATACGGCCTCGCGGTTCAGCGCGTCGCCGAGGCGACGATCACGCGCGGCCTCTACCCCTGAGGCAGGTCACCCTGTTCCACGCGCAGGACTGCTCGCTCTGCGAGCGGGCGCGGGCGGTGCTGGACCGCGTCGGTGCGCCGTACGAGGCGATCGACATCACCGGCGACCCTGACCTGGAGGTGCGCTACCGGGAATGGCTGCCGGTCGTCGAGATCGACGGCGAGCGGGCGTTTGTCTACTTCGTCGACGAGGCGGCGCTCGCCCGAAAACTGTCACAAACTTCGTAGTTCGTGACAACCGTACGGTTGTCGGGAAGCCTTCGGGCACAATGCCTCGTGATGTTGCAAGCACACTCGAACGGAGGCGCGCCCGACCGCCTGACCGTCGGCGTCGCCGCGCGTCTTTCGCGGTATCTCCAGGTTCTGACCCAGGCGAAGAAGATGGGCAAGGACCGCATCTCCTCGCAGGAGATCTCCGACTACACGAACATCAACGCGACCCAGATCCGTCGCGACCTGTCGAACTTCGGGAAGTTCGGGAAGCGCGGTGTCGGCTACTCGATCGACTCGCTGCTCGGGGAGATTCGCCGGATCCTGCGGACGCAGGGACAGCACAACATCGCGCTCGTCGGCGCGGGCCGCCTCGGGCAGGCAATCGCCAGCTCGGCCATCTTCGCCGAGCATGGCATCAACATCGCTGCGGTCTTCGACTCGGACGAGGCTCGCGTCGGCCATGAGATCGGCGGCGCGACGATCGAGCCCGAGGGACGCCTGAAAGACGTCGTGCGCGACAAGAACATCGTCGTCGGCGTACTCGCCGTCCCGGCAGGCTCGGCGCAGAAGGTGGCCGACGCTCTCGTCGACGCAGGTGTGCGGATCATCTTCAACTACTCCGAAGCGCTGCTCGACGTTCCCGGCGATGTCACCGTGCACACCTCGAACCCAGCGGTCGAGCTGTTGCACGCGTTGTACTTCCACCTCGCGTAGCGGCGGCCTCACGCCGTGCGGATCCTTCTCTGGCACGGTTATCTCCTCGGCGGCACGGGCTCGAATGTCTATACGCGTGCGCTCGCGCGGGAGTGGATGCGCGCCGGTCACGAGGTCGTCGTCGTGTGCCAGGAACGCGCGCCGGAGCAGTACGACCTCGGCGGGGCGCGGGTCGTCGTTCCCGACTTGCCCGACGGGCTGTTGCCGGTGTTCGTCATGGACCGGTATGCCGGGCTCGTGCCGAAGTACCTGCAGGAGTTCACGGCAGCGGAGCGGGCGGCGTATGTCGAGGCGAATGCGTCCGTGTTGCGCGAGTTGCTTC
>JBAQHS010000160.1:0-2547 GCA_049288455.1 Gaiellaceae bacterium
GTGCAGCGCACCGAGTGGGCGAGGTTCGCCCACGCCGTTGAAGCGGTGCTCGCATGAACGGGCTGCGGGCGGAGCTCGCGCGTGTTGGCATCACCGGCCGGCTTGCGCGGCGAATCGTGCTCGAGCTCGACGATCACCTGCGGTGCGATCAGGACGCCAACCTCGGTGCGCCTCGCGAGATTGCGGAGCGCTTCGCCGAGGAGCTGCGCGTGCCACGCACGCGTCGCTCCGCGTACGCGGGGTTCGCGGCGCTCGCACTTGCTGCCGTGGCGATCGTGGTCTCGGCGCGGGGCGGCGGGCCGACCGTTCCTGGAGCGCGCGGCTGGATCGAGTCGCTCGGCGGGCTCGGCGTCATCTTCGGCGGGCAGGTCGCGTTCGTCTCGGGCGTGCTCGCGCTCTGGGGTGCGACACGGAGTGCGCACGGCGTCACCGATCTGCGCCTGGTGCAGAGGCGAACCGGCGTCGCGCTCGGTGCCGGCGGCTTCGCGCTCATCGCGCACGCCTCGCAGGCGGTTGCGGTGCAGCCCTACATGTCGACGTTGTGGCTCCTCGCGCTTGCGGTTCCCGCAACCCTCGTGCCTGCGGTCGCCCTCGGTGTGGCTGCTCGCGGGCTGCACGGTGCCGTCGTGCTGACGCCTGCCGTCGAGCCGGCGCGGCGTCCGTTCCGGTGGAGCCTCGTCATTGCGATTGGCGCCGCCGCCGTCACGGTGATGATCGTCGGGAGTGCGTTCGCCGAGCACTCGTGGGTGGAAGGGCTGAGCCGGGGTGTGCTCGAGTCGATCGGGTTTGCGCTCTGCTTCGCGATCTTCGGCCGCCGGCTGGGCATTCGCCGCTGACGCCCTTGTAACCGGCTCGGTAACCGTTTATACATCTCCGCGTGAGCGGTCTCCAACGCGGCGGGTACCGGGTGTGGCGGGTGTTGATCGCGCTGATCGCTCTTGCGTGCGTCGTGCAGATCTTCCTGGCCGGCCGCGGGGCGTTCGGCATCCACGGCGCCGCGAAGCTCGACGACCAGAAGAGCTTCGATCCGCATCGCGCGCTCGGCGAGATCATCGGACTGCTGGCGGTCCTCGCGTTTCTGGCCGCGCTCGTGGCCCGGCGCGACAAGCGGTTGATCTGGCTGAGCCTCGCGCTCGCGGTGATGGCCGAGATCCTCCAGCACCTGTTCGCCCTCCCGAAGCACCCATGGGTCGCGGGGCTGCACGCCCTCGACGGCGTTGCGATCCTCGGCCTCTCGGCCTTCCTCGCGCACCGCGCGTGGCGCTCGAGCGGCGCGCCGACGCCGACACCGACACCGACGCCGTAGGCGCCGGGTCCAGGTTGGCCGCCCGAAGGTCTGGGAGGCAGCACCACGCGATCACCCCGTGCAGGTGACCGTGTTCCAACCTTCTGGGTGACTGTTCCGGTCAGCGCTTGACTTGCGGAATCTCGCGCAAATAGCGTCGCCCAAAGAACGTTCCATCGAGAGAGGGGAGAAAGATGCGTAGTACACGCTCGCGTCTCGCGACGCTCGTCTGCATGGTGGTTGTCGCGGGTGCCAGTAGCGCTGCGGCGTTCGCCGGTGAGGTCACCGGCAACGGGAAGCCGACTGCCGGTCCGACGCACGCGAACTCGATCTGCGTCTTCTCGGGGCAGAACGACGACCCGACTGCGCCGTTGAGCCTCGACATGTCGATCGCGCCGAACGGGCCTGGTGGCCACTCGCAGTCGTACGGGCAAGACGTCAAGCTCGGGCTCGATCCGCACGTGTTCAACCCTGGCGATGCGTGCCGGGGCGGCAGCAACGGCCCAGAGTAAGTAACGGTTCACATGCGGCAGATATTGGGCGCCGCCCGAGAGCGGCGCCCAATATCTCCAACCGTACCTTCGACGGGCAAGCCCACTTGTCGTCGGCTGCCAACGGCAAGTGACCTTGCCTGGCCGGTCGAGACGGGCAAGCCCACTGAGCAGTGTCTGACACCGGCCGTGGCCGGTTCGGACGAGCTTTGGCACCCCGGAGCGGCCAGAAGGCTCATTCCTCGTTCGTGACGGAGCGGCCCCGGAGTCGAACCGAGCCAGCGTGGGGTTACCACACCTCACTGGTTTTGAAGACCAGTTGGGCCACCGGGCCCATGCCACTCCAAGCCGGGATCGTAGGCGCCGAAGCGATTCCTGCGGCGGGCGCTCAGGCCGCGGGGCGCTGGGCGATGCCGCCGAGCGCCTCGCCGAGATCCGCGAGCGAGTGGTCCTCGGCGAGCAGAGCGGCGAACTCGCGCGCCTCCGAGCGCCTGAGCGCGACCACGCGAGCGCTCGCGAGCGCCCAGTCGAGGACCAGTGCGAGGTCGCGCCGGCGCGAGGAGACCGAACCGGCGCCGGCCGCGGCAGCGCGCAAACGCTCAGCGTCTTCACGCCTCAGACTGATTACCTGGCCGCGTACGTCAAGCCTCACCATTGCCGCACCCGGAGAATAGGCTCCGCGTCGGCTGTCGGATTGCCGGCCGCTCAGGCAGGAGCCGGGCTGCTGCGCCCGCGCCGGCGCGCGAACGGCAGGCCGATCGCGAGCAGCAC